>JACQVR010000083.1 GCA_016209705.1 Planctomycetota bacterium | reverse complement strand
GGCTTACACCTGCACCCAGGGTTCGAATCCCTGCCCCTCCACCATCCGCCTTCGCCTGTTCGAAGCTTGGCTTCGGCGGGCCTCCGCCATGCCGAAGCGGCAGCCACGGCCGCGCAGGCGGGGTGGCGTACCCTCAATAGAACCACGCCGGAGCATCCACCCAAACCACGCGAAGGCGAGTTCGAATCCCCGCCCCTCGACCATCGGTGACTCGCCTGCGAACCGAGGACGTTTTGGTCCCCGGCGTACTCGTCAGCCCTTCTTCTCGCCCAGGACGCAGCGCACCAGGGCGTCGTTGATCGCCTCGCGGGAGTCGTCTTCGGGGTCATCGCCCATCGGCTTCGCCAGCTCCGACTCTTGGCCCATTTTCCATTTCTCCCTTGAACCCGTTTTCCGTTGGCCCTTCAAGAGCCTATCGATGCCCGTAATCTACTTGAGTTGCCGTTAACGAAGTCGAACTCAAGGCCAGCCAACGCGAGATTGCCTTGGGCCTCACGCGGCGCCAATACCACGTGTTGATCTCGAGAAAGATCTAAAGGGCTTCGAGGCTGGAGCGTGGCTTCTTCGCTGCGGTCTTCCCATAGTCCCACGTATGCTTGGGGTATTGCGTCGAGCGGCCAAAGGGAGACTTCAAATACTCTTGACCACTTCGATAGGGCTGTTACTATTCGTATGTAAATATATGAAACAACCGACGTACAGTAACACCTCTTCCCGGAGCAAGCAGGTCATCCAGCTCGCCAAGCGTGCTGGTGTGCTCCGCGCGAGAGACCTCGCCGCGCATGGAATCCCGCGGGTGTATCTCAAGCGGCTTCAGGAGAAGGGCGTCCTGGAACGGGTGGGCCGCGGCCTCTACACGCTGGCCGGCGCGCCTGTCACGGAGCACCACACCCTTGCTGAAGCGGCGAAGCGTGTGCCACATGGAGTTGTCTGTCTTCTTTCGGCGCTCTTCTTTCACGAGCTCACGACGCAAGCGCCCTTTGAGGTCTGGCTCGCGATCAACCCGTCGGCCCGAAAACCGAGCCTGGACTACCCGCCGCTTCGTATCGTGCGGATGACGAGGGCCGCGCGCGAAGCCGGGATCGAAGAGCGTACTATCGAAGGCGTGTCGGTTCGGATCACCAACGCCGCTAAGACCGTCGTTGACTGCTTTAAATTCCGAAATAAGCTCGGGCTTGACGTCGCCCTCGAGGCGCTGCGTGATTATCGCCGCGATCACCGCCGAAACCTCGACGATCTCTGGCGCTTCGCCAAGATTTGCCGCGTTGCCAACGTCATGCGGCCGTACCTGGAGGCGATGGCGTGACCCGAAAGCCGCGCGATATGGCAGCCTCTGTGCGGCAGCGGCTCCTAAACTTGTCGCGCGCGCGGAGGGAGGATTTCCAGTCCGTTCTCACGCGCTACGGCATCGAGCGACTCATGTGTAGGCTGGCTCGATCCTCTCACGGCGACGAGTTCGCTCGTCGAGGGACGCACCTTCGGGATGAAGTGGCCCGCAGGCGGTCCATGGAGGATGTGACCATGGCAACCTCGACGAGACCAGGATCGACGCATGCATGACCTTGATCTAATCATCACGCTCGCGGCCGCGCTCACAGCGGCGTTTGTGTTCGGCTTCATCACACAGAAGCTCCGGCTTTCCCCCATACTTGGCTACCTGCTTGCGGGCATCGCGATCGGACCGTACACGCCGGGCTTTATCGCGGACGTCAAACTGGCGAGCCAATTCGCCGAGATTGGCGTGATCCTACTGATGTTCGGCGTGGGATTGCACTTCAGCATAAAGGACCTCCTGGCGGTCCGAGGGATCGCCATCCCGGGTGCGGTGGGCCAGAGCCTCCTCGCGACAGCGCTTGGAACCGTCTTGGGCATGGCCTTCGGATGGTCCTTGGGCGGAGGCTTGGTCCTGGGGCTTGCTCTCTCCGTCGCGAGCACGGTGGTCCTCATGCGCGGACTCATGGACCACAAGCGTTTGGAGACACCAGAGGGGCACATCGCCGTGGGCTGGCTGGTGGTCGAGGACATTTTCACGGTGCTCGTCCTCGTACTCCTCCCGGCTCTTACGCACGCGTTCTCTACCGGAGAAGGCGGCGCGAAGATGGTCTTCATTGCGCTCGGGGTCGCCCTGTTGAAGCTGGCCATCCTGACGGTGCTGATGACCTTCATCGGCGCGAAACTCGTGCCGCGGCTCCTCGTGCGGGTGGCACGCACTCGCTCGAGCGAACTCTTCACCCTTTGCGTCTTGGTCGTTGTCCTCGTCATTGCCACCGGCTCTTCGGCCGTGTTCGGTGTCTCGATGGCGCTCGGCGCCTTCCTGGCAGGCATGGCGGTGGGGCAGTCCCCCGTCAGCCACCAAGCAGCGGCAAACGCACTCCCGATGCGGGATGCATTTGCGGTCCTTTTCTTCGTTTCGGTAGGAATGCTCTTCGATCCGCGCTTCCTCCTTGCGGAGCCATGGCTCGTGCTGGGAGCGTTGGCGATCATCCTCATCGGCAAACCGCTGGCGGCATTGGCGATCGTCGTCGGACTCGGCTATTCGGCGCGGACCGCTCTTACAGTGGCTGTGGGGTTGGCTCAAATCGGGGAGTTTTCGTTCATTTTGGCGGAACTGGCTCGCCGGTTGGGAGTGCTCCCCTCCGCAGGGTACAGCGTCCTGGTCGCGGCCGCACTCCTGTCCATCACGCTCAATCCGATGCTCTTCAGGCTACTCGAACCCGCGGAGACATGGATGAAGCGGCGCCGCCGGCTCTGGGCGTGGCTCAATCGTCGCGCCGAAGCCAGGGGCGAGTCCATAAGCCGCGAGGCTATGACGGAAATCAGACAAGCGGCGGAGCGGGTGAATGCCATCGTTGTCGGTTACGGGCCTGCAGGACGAACCGTCACGCGGATTCTCAGCGAGTTCGGCATTCGTCCCATCGTTGTCGATTTGAATGCTGACACGATCGCGAGATTGAAAGGAGAAGGCCAATATGCCATTTATGGCGACGCCGCTTCCGAGGAAATCCTGACCGCGGCCGGCGTTGAAAAGGCGCGCTACCTCCTGATCACTCCGCCTGACATCCTGGCGACGATGCCGGTCATCGTCGCCGCTCGCACGCTCAACGCGAACATACTAATCATGGTTCGCGCCCGATTCTTGGCGGATCGCGCCATGCTGGAGGAGGTGGGTGCCACGGGAGCCTGCTTCGATGAGGCCGAGGCGGCCGTCGCGCTCGCGGAGAATCTTCTGCGAGACGTGGGAGCCCCTCAGCAACGCATTGATGAAGAATCGAACAAGATCCGTGAAGAATTCGCGGTCCACCGCCTGGCGTCCATGCTTCCCGAGCCCGAGGCACCCTCCCGTTCGCTAATCGAAACGCTGACGGCTGGACGCATCGTTCTGGGAATCGAAGCGCCAAGCATGGCAGAAGCCATACGCCAGGCGATCAGTCGAGCAGATGACGTACCGCTCGACAAGGGGATTGCGACTGAAGGGGTTCTCGCGCGCGAGGCTACGATGAGCACGTATTTAGGGCGCGGGGTGGCTTTCCCCCACGCGCGCTTGGATGTATTAAGCGAACCCTTCACAATCCTGGCGAGATCCGAATCCGGCGTACCGGTTGAAGGTCGCGACGAGAGAGCGCGCCTTCTCTTCATCGTACTCACCTCCACGAGTGCGCCCCGCGAGCAGGCGCAAATCGTGGCGCGGATCGCACGCCTGCTGGAAAATGAGGCGCTGGTGCAACGACTATTGGAAGCAAAGTCGCCGCAGGACGTTCTTGCAGCAATCCGTGAAGGCGAACATCCTTAGATCGGTCCCCAATCAGGCGTGCTTTCCCAATCCCTGAGAAGTTTCGAAGAGGGTATCCGGCACAATCGCCTGATGCCGCCCAAGAATCAGGTCCCCCTCGTGATCAACGTGACCTGTAGCGCGCGTGCCGATGAGTATGCCTGGCGGTCTGCGCAGGACCGCTTCATCCTCGTCGATGAAAACACCGCTCCGGAGCTCATCGCTCCCAGGACATGATCCGGCGCCGGTGAGGATCTTGACGGGAAATCAAGAGGGAGGCGAGACTCATTCCGCCGGCGGCAGCCACAGGACCTTGTCGCGGCCGGCCACGATGTGCATCAACGCGCCCAGCAGCGGACGCTTCATCGTCTCGAGGTCCGCTCCCGGCGGCGGACGCGGAATCACCAGCGCCGTGAATCCCGCCGGCTCGCGCGCCATCCGCCCGTCCCCGCGCGTGACGTTTTCCAGGTATTCCCGAACTCTCACCGAAAGCTCCACGCGGGTCACCACCACCAGCCGCGCCGGCTCCATCCGCACCACGCTCAACACGTCCTCGACGATCGGCGGCGCTTCCAACGAAAAGGGGACGATCCGATAGGGAACTTCGTCCGCGGCCGGCGGGCGATCCATGCGCAGCCATTATAGCGGCGCCGTCCCCAACCCCATCACATTTTGACTCGATCGTACAAAGTCGCTTTCCTCCGCTCCCGCCATCGCTGAAGCTACGGCGGGCAAGAAAGCTGAGGAGGACTTCCGAAACGCTGGCGAAGGGGACTCAACCACGCCGAAGCCGCCAACCAAGACCTTTGGCGAAGGCGGGTTGATTCCCGGCGCTATTCGATCACCGGGCGATAGGCGTGCGCCCGCTTGCGCAGGATCTCGGCGCCCACGATCTTGTCCCCGGCCCTCAGGCGCGCGACCACTGCCATCCCTTCGATCACGCGGCCGAAGACGACCTGCTTCCCGTCCAGCTCGGGCAGCGGTTTCACATCGATGAAGAACTGGCTGCCGTTCGAGTCGCGCCCGTGGCTCCACATCGCCAGCGACCCGCCGAAGTGCCGGCGATATGCGCCTTCGAATTCGTCGCGGAACGTGTACCCCGGCCCGCCCGTTCCGTCGTTGTCGGGATTCTTGTCCTTCGACAGCGGATCTCCTCCGATCACCCGCCGGCCGAATTCGATGCGATGGAACGTCGTGCCCGCATAAAAATCCTTCGAGCAGAGATCCACGAAATTCGCGACGGCGTTCGGCGCCTCGTTCTCAAAGAGCTCCACCACGATGTCGCCCTTGTCCGTCTTCAGTCGCACTCGAGGCAGGTCGTCCGCTTCCCGCTCGCGCGCGCGCCGTTCCAGCTCCTCCTCCCACGGCCCGGCGGCGGCCTTCGCGCTCTCGAGCGTCTCTTCGATTTCGGCCTCCAGCGCGGGCGGCAACGATCCCTTGAGCTTCTCCGCCTTCTCCAACCGCGGCACCGCCGCCGCGAACTCATTCATCGCATAAAGGGACAGCGCTTCCGCCGCCAGAGCGGCCGGGTGGTCGGCACGCCGCCTCAGGATCCGCTCCGCCGCCGCGCGCGCCTCCTCGTGCCGCGCGCTTCTTCTCAGCAGATCCGCCCGCCGCGCTTCCAGCGACTCTTCCTGCGGGCGGGCGCGCAGCGCCTCCTCCAGGTCCGACAACGCCCCGTCCAGGTCCCCCATCAGGTCACGGTACCGGCTCCGCGCTTCCCGAAGCCCTCCATCCGCCGGCGCCGCGGCGATGCGGGCGTCCAGATCTTCCCGCAGCGCCGTCTTCCGGCTTTCCACCTCTCCTTCCAGCGTTTCATATCGAGCCACCAGCGGCTCGGCCTCCTCGAGGAGCCGCTTCTGATCTTCGATCAAACCGTCCCGGCGAAGCTCGATCATTCGGGCGTGCGCCTTCTGCAACCGTTCCTCCAACACCCGGAATTCGGTCCACAGGCCGCGAAACTCGTCGACCCGCTCCAGCGCTTCCTGAGCGGCGGAAGAAAGGCCGCCTTTCGGGCCGCATCCCGCGGCCAAAAGCAGTCCCACCACGCCCAGCATCGCCTTCGGTTTCACGCCGTCTCCTTCATGAATACCCCAGCCGACCCGACGATCTTCGTCTTTTTCTACTCCCACGGCCGAAGGCGCGCCAGCGAATCTCGAATAGAATCTTCCCGCAAAGCTGTATTCACTGTATAGCGATATTGGAGGAATCAGCATGTTCCAGCGTGTCGGCATGGCCGCAGCTGCCGTGTTTCTGGCCGCGGGCGTGGTCGCCGCGGGCGGCGGCAAAATCAAGTGGCAGGAGTTCAAGAACGAAAAAGAGTTCAACATGCTCCTGGCCCAGTGCAAGCATTACGGGCAAGCGATCGTGGTCTTTTTCTCCGGAGAACACTGAGGGCCGTGCAAGGCTCTGGGCGCAGGTGCGTTCAGCGATGATGCGGTCGTGAAGGCTTCCGAGCGGCTCGTGCGCGTCATGGCGGACTCGGGCCGGCACATATGGCTTTTCAAAAAATACGGCGTGAGCTCCATGCCGACGGTCCTTTTCCTCGACTCCGAAGGCAAGAAAGTCGCGGATTTGAAGAGCCGCGAAGCCTCGGACGTGATGGAACAGATGAACGAAATAGCCGACAAGCACAACCGCGAGCCGAAATGGGCGGAGACCGAGGACGCGGCGTTCAGCGCCGGGAAAGAAGAGCAGAAGCCCGTCCTGATCTTCTTCCATGACAACGGCCCCAAAACGGAGCCGGCGTCCAAGGCTTTCGGCGAGCTTCCCCTGGCGGACCTTCTGGACCGGTTCGTCTGGGTGAAGAAAAGCGTCGACGCCAAATCCGACGAAGCGAAGAAACTGGGGCTCTCGTCTTCGCTGCCCGCATTGTGGGTCGTCGATCCGCAGGCGGAGGAACCGATGAGCGATCCGCTCAAGAAAATCCGCCTTCCCAAGTCGGGCGCCAATCTGAAGAGCGAACTCACGTCCGCGCTGAAGTCCTGGGAAAAGAAACACAAGAAGTGACACGCTCTTGAAGTTTCCATGGGCCGGCCGGGACCTCCCGCGCCGGCCCTTTTCTTACTAATTTCGCGCCTTCCAATCCTCTATAATCCCCATCCTTGGACTACTTCCGCTACCGCCAGGGCCGACTCTTCTGCGAAGAAATTCCGGTCGAAGATCTGGCGCGGGACCACGGCACGCCGCTGTACGTCTATTCCGCCCGCACCATCCTGGAGCACTATCACAAGCTGAGGGAAGCGTTCACGCCTCCCGCGCCGGCGCCGTGGCAACCCATCCTGTGCTACTCGATCAAGGCCAACTCGAACCTGTCGATCCTCCGGCTCATGGCGCGCGAGGGGTCGGGGTTCGACGTGGTCTCGGGCGGGGAGATCTATCGCGCGCTCAAGGTCGGCGCCGATCCGCGGAAAATCGTCTACGCCGGCGTCGGCAAGACCGACGAGGAGATCGAGGCCGGCCTGCGGGCGAACCTCCTCCTCTTCAACGTCGAAAGCGAGGAGGAGCTGGAGAACACGAACCGCCTGGCGGGGCGGATGGGGAAAGTCGCGGACGTCGCGCTACGCATCAACCCCGACGTCGACCCCCAGACGCACACCTACATCGCCACCGGAAAGCGGGAAACGAAGTTCGGTGTCGACCTCGAGCGCGCGCGCCGGGTGTTCGAGCGGGCGAAGCGGCTTTCGCACGTTCGGATGACAGGGCTCCACGTGCACATCGGATCCCAGATCACGAAATCGGATCCGTACGCGGACACGCTGAAGCGCGTGGCGGAATTCGTCCCCGAGGTGCGGGCGATGGGCCATCCCCTGGAATGGCTGGACATGGGCGGAGGCTTCGGCATCTGGTACAAGGAGAAGCTGGCCCGGTCGGCCCGGGAAATCGCGGACGCCTGCCTTCCGCTGGTATTGAAGACGGGTCTCAAGCTCCTACTGGAGCCCGGCCGATTCATCGTGGGCAACGCGGGCATCCTGCTGGCGCGGGTCCTGTACGTGAAAGAATCGGGCGACAAGCGGTTCGTGATCTGCGACGCGGGGATGAACGACCTGATCCGGCCGGCCTTGTACGGCGCCTATCATCGAATTTGGCCCGCCGCGACGGACGGTTCCGTCAGCGGCGAGGCGCCCGACGAGGAGCGCTGGCCCGGGCCCGCCGTCGCCAGCGACGTGGTGGGACCGATCTGCGAAAGCGGCGATTTCCTGGCCAAGGACCGGCGCCTGCCGCTGGTGCGGCGCGGCGACCTTCTGGCGGTCTTCTCGGCCGGCGCGTACGGCTACGTCATGGCGTCCCACTACAACTCGTATCCCAAGCCGGCGGAGGTGCTGGTTCGGGGAACCCAGGCGCGGGTCGTTTCCCGGCGCGAGACGTACGAGGACGTCATCGCGGCGGAGAGGATCGAAAGCTTGGAGCCCGGAGCCCGTGGGGAAGATTGACACCAAAATACGCAAGATTTAGCCTTCCCGCTACGTCCTCATCGAAAGAAACCCCTTCTGCTCCAGCGAAAGGAGATTCCGATGTCCGGTCGCTTGCTCGCCGGCCTCTTCCTGGTCGCGGCGGCGCTGTCGCCGGCCGCCCGCGCCCAACAGGAAGACCACAAAGACGATATCCGCAAGCTCCTCAACGACGGCATGGACCTCTACAGCCGCGGCAAGTACACGGAGGCCTACGCCAAGTTCGAAGAAGCGTTCCAGAAACAGCCGTCGAACGACCTCGTCTACGCGTTCATCCAGCGGGTCGGCACGGACGCGGTGATGAGCATGATGAACGCGCCGGACGAGAAGATCAAATCCGTCGGGCATCGCTTGCTGGAGCTGTCCCGACCGGGCGAGAAGATCCGCAAGGGCAAGAAGGAAATCCTCGGGTACATCGAAGACCTGCGCAGCGACGAGTTCGCCGTCCATAACAACGCGCGTTGGCACTTGGTCAACTTCGGCCCCTACGCCGTCCGGTTCCTGGTCCCCATCCTGGGGCAGGAGCTTCCGGACAAGTTCCGCTCCCGCGTCATGCTGCTGTTGACCGACATCGGGACGGACGGAAGCCTGGCCGTGGCCGAAGCGCTCAACTCGAAGAATGCGTTCCTGCGCCAGAACGCGGCGATCGTTCTGGGCAACATCAAGGACGACCGGGCCGTACCGGCGTTGCGCCGGGTCCATTCCAACCCGAACGAGCTTCCTGAGGTCAAGAAGCTCGCGCACGAGGCGCTCATCAAGATCACCCGGAAGGGAGAGTCCAATTGGAAGGACGCGGCGGACTACTATTTCGAACTGGCCGAGTATTACTACTACGGCTATCCCTCCGTCATCCACGCCTGGAACCGCGCCTACCTCATCTGGCGCTGGGATGAGGAACGCGACGTGCTCACCGAGCGCGAGGTTCCGCGGTTCGCGTTCAACGAGCAGCTCGCCGAGGAGGCGCTGTACGATTGCCTCTCGATCCGGCCCGACTACCGGCGCGACGGAATGACGCCGTGGGGCCTGCTGGCATGCACGCACTTCCAGCAGGCGATCGAGGCGGAGGCCGCCCTCGAGGCGGCGGAATACGCGCAGAAAGTCGGAGAACCCGGACTGCTTCCCGATCACGTGGAGACCCTCAAGGGGATGGTCTCCAACTACAATCGGCACAACGTATCGGGACGCATCCCGGGCAAGAGCTATCTGTACGAAGGACTGAGCCGCTGCATCAAGGACAGCAACGCGCCCGTGGCGGTGGCGCTCCTTCGGGCGCTCAAGCAGATGGCCCGACCGGAGGATCTTCCCGAAGAGGGACCCGGCGCGGCCACGGCGCTCGGCGCTCCGCTGGTCCACGCCCTCGCGGACGACGACAAGCGCGTCCGGTACGCCGCCGCGGAAGCCTACGTGGCGATCAATCCGAAGTCGCCCAAACTCGGCATGCCCCTGGTGATCCCCAATCTCGTGGACGCGCTGGGCGAATCGGACGTGCGCATCGCCATGTTCGTGTACGACGTGCAAACCGACGAGGAACGGTCGTTCGTCAACGGCTTTCGCCGGATGCTCGTTCAAGCCAACTGCTTCCCGGTCGTCGCCACGAGCGGGCAGGAAGCGATCATCAAGGCCAAGCAGTTTCCGACCGAGGACGTCATCATCATCCAGAAGAAGATCGCCGGGCAGATCTACTTCCAGGAGAGCGAGACGCGCCGCCAGATCCGGGAAAGCGTCTTCGACGCCCTGCGCGACGACGTCCGCACGAAGCACATTCCGCGGATAATCCTCGGAGAGAACGCCACCGACGTGGATGAAGCCAAGCGGATTTACGATCAGACGGCCCAGGGATTTCTGAGCCGAACCGCGCAGGTCCTCGAATTGAAGGCCCTCCTGGACCAGGTCTTCTCGTCGCCCGAAGCGCAGAAGGATTCGAAGGCTCGAGCGGACGCGCTGGCACGCTCCGCCGCGGAGACGCTGGCCTCGATCGATCCCACGAACACCCATCTGCCCTACCCCAATTCGATCGAGGGTCTGATCCGGACGGTGAATCCCGACGTGCTGAGGAACGACTCGATCCGGGTTCCCGCGGCCCGGGCGCTGGGGCGGTTCGGCGATCAACGGGCCATCGACGTCCTGGTCAAGACGCTGTCGCTGAAGTCGGAGCGTCCCGAAGAGGCGGAAGGGCAGAAGCCCGTGCGTCTGGAATGCGCCAAGGCGCTGGCCGAGATTTTCCGCCAGGTGCGCGTGGCGCCTTCCAAGGAAGGCTTCGACGCGCTCAAGAAGCAGCTCGTGGACGGCGACTACGAGATCGAAGCCGCGGTGGGCGAAGCGTTGGGCAACGCGGAGCTGACGCCGGAGCAGCGACTGGAGGCGGAAAACGTCCGCCGCATCAACACGCGGCGCGAAGCGGCGACGCCCGAGGACGAATAGCGCGCGCGCCTTCATGGCGCGCGCTTATGGAATCCCGGCCCGGCCATTCACGGCCGCCGGGCCGGGATTCCAAGAGTCCGGAACGGCAGGACGACGTCGAGTCGTGAAGGGTCTCCACCGGCGGCCAAGAGTTGCATCCTGGTCGTCCAACCCCCGCCGAAGAAAAGCCCTACGCCGAGTCCATCGCCCGATGGAGCGCGGCGACCGCTTCCGACGCCGCCCTCAACCGGCGCGCGAGACGGCGGGCGAGGCCGCGCAGCAGGCCCGCCGCCAGCGACGCGTCCTGTGCCATGAGCGCCAGCAGCGGCTGTAGATCCCAGGCCGCCACGTGGGTTTCGGGCACGACCGCCGCCTGCGCGGCCGCTGGAGAGGGGCCCTTTTCGAGCAGCGCCATCTCGCCGAAAACCTCGCCCCGCTCCAGCCGCGCCATGCGCCGGCCGGCCTGGACGGTTTCCACGATTCCCGACAAGACGGCGTAGATCCGCCCCGCCGGCTCGCGCTCCCGCACGATCACCGCCCCGCGCGAAAACGTCTCCACGCGGGCGAGGGACGCGAGCCGCTCGAGATCCGCCGGCGCGAGATCGCGAAAGAGATCGACTTCCCGCAGGAACTCCCGAATGTTCATGTCACGGCGCTTTCCCGCGCTCCCCGGATCGCTTGCGCTTCATCATAGCAGGAGCGACTTCAAATAGGTCAGCCCCTCCTCGCCCGCCCCGCCGGGATCCTCCTTGTAGGGATAGAGCTCCAGCGTCAGGAAGCGATCGTACCGGATGCGGTCCAAGGCGCGAAAGACCTTGCGGAAATCGATGTCCCCGCGGCCGGGAATCAGATGCTCGTGGACGCGCCCCTTGATGTCCTCGACGTGCACGTTCCAGATCCGCGAGCCGAGCTGCGCGATGACGTCCTCCGGTTTCTCCCCGACGCACCACGCGTGGCCCAGATCGAGGTTGACGCCCAGGAGCGGATGGTCCATTTCGTCGAGCATGCGCCGCGTCGAAGCCATGTCGCCCAGAAGGAATCCCGGCTCGTATTCGATTCCGATCTTGATCGCGGGCGCTCGTTCCGCGTGCGTGAGGATCGCCTCCAGCGAGGCGGCCATGAAGGAGAACGCCGCGGACTTCGACGCTTCTTTCGGGGAGGCCCCGCTGGCGGTGCAGATCCGGTCCGCCCCCACTCCGCGCGCGAGATCGATCACGCGCTTGACGTAGTCGATCTTCATCCGGCGGAGAGAGGCGTCCGGATCGATCAGGCTGGGCCAGAATCCGGAAGGGTCCCGACCTTCCTGATCGAGCCCGGAGGACGTGTTGGCGTTGAGGTTCGATACGGCGAGTTCCGCGGCGCGGATCTTGTCGCGGAGCGCCGCCGCGTCCAGCCCATTGGAGGGAAACGCGTGAGGCGTGTCGGCGAGCAGCTCGACGCCCTCGAAGCCGCGGCTCTTGATGTCCTCGACGGCGCGCTCCAGCGGCCATCGGGTGTAGGCGTTCGTGCTGTAGGCGAAGCGGAACGGCATAAGACAAGAAACCAGAAGTCAGAAGCCAGGAGCCAGAAGCCAGAAGCCAGAATGATAAGGAATGCGCTTCGCGCACCGTTTTATTCCGGCTCCTGGCTCCTGGCTTCTGGCTCCTGGCTTCTATCTTCCGGCTTGGGCATCCCTCGGGCCACCGTGGCCAGGTTCAAGGCATTCAAGGCGGTCGCGTACACGCGGCCTCCTTCGAATCCCCATCGATCGACGGGCTTCCAGCTTCCCTCCCCGCATCCCTCGCAGAAAGGACGCTGATGGCGGGCCAGAGCGCGCAAGACGCCGGCCGCCCAGATGTGCCAGCGCTCGCTCTGCGGCCCCTCCAGATCCAAGAGCGCGCGCGATCCGAAGTACCAGTAGCAGAAGTCGACCGTCTCGCTTCCCTGGCTCCAATACGGAAGATCGGAGCACAGAAGCGTGATCCCGCCGGCGATGTGGGGATGGCGCGGGTCCTGGCCGACGACCCGGCGGATGAACAGCCCCGACGCCGTCGTGGACTCCTTGTGCTGGTACCGATCGTTCACTCCCGGCAGGCAACTCCCACGCCCGGGCCGAACGTAACCGACGGCGTGCGTGTCAGGATCCGTCATGGCGTCGACCCACGCGCGGAGCCCGGCATCCACTCCGGGTTGCGGAACGTCGGCGCGGACCAGCGCCTGGCGGGCCGCCAGGATCGCCGCCGCCGCCCATCCGGTCACCGACGTATCGGCCTCTCCCGATCGAAGGCCATACCCCCATCCGCCGTTCGGACAGCGGGCATTCAGGAGAAACCGCAGCGCCCGCGCGGCCCAGTGCCTCCACAGCGGTTCATCCGCGAAGACGGTGTACGCCCGCGACAGGGCGGCGGTCGCGATGGCGTGCCCGTACATGAATTTCCCGCGCCGCGGTCCGACGCAGCCTTCGCCGTCCATCTGGCGGGTCAGCCATCCCAGTCCCTTCAGGCCCGCTTCGCGAAACGCTTCGGCCTGCGGATGGGCCGACGCCGGGGCCGCCCAGCCTGACTCCAACAACGCCAGCGTCGCCAAGGCCGAGACGCCGACGTTGTGCTGGGACGATCCTTTGTGCAGGCACACGAAGCCGTCGTTCCGGCAACGCTGCCAGAACGCCTGGGCGTCCCACGATCCCTCTTCGTATTGGTGGCGTACCAGCCAAAGAAGAGCCTTTTCCAGGAGCCGTTCCGGAGGCGCGTCGTGCGCGACCGCCACGAGCGGTTGCTCGACGAATCCGGCGCCGCGGGGATCCGGCCTCGGACGGGCCGGCGCTCCGCCCGCCAAGGGATCGACGAGGAGCAGCGTCCAGAAGAAAATCTGGAACGAAATCACGAACGTCAGTCCGATCCATCGGCGGCGGCTGAATCGGCTTCGCTCACCGGCGTCCCGCGGAACGGCCATCAGGAAGCATCCTTTTCATGTCATGGATTGGACGCCGCTCGGGGGCCGCGACGTTCCCTCAAGGCTCAACCACCGCGACATAATCGGCGCCCCAGTCTACCAGATCGATCGTTCCCTCCGGCCTGCGCCGCGCGACCAGGCCCCCCTGCTCCGTCCCCGCATAGAGCGCCGGAACCGACGCGGACCAGGTCTCCTCCTCCTCGAATTCCCTTCCCAGCATCTCGTCCCGGAATATTCTGCGAATCCGCGTGACCTCCAGGCTTCGCCCGGCCGCTCCCATCCGGCCGGTCGATGTTTCCACCTCCACCGGCCGCGGCCGTGAAGGCGGCGCGCCTTCCGCCGCGATCGGTTGATCCACCACCTCGCTGGGAGGTCCGGACGGGGGCAGCTCCCGGAACCACGCCTGAAGGACTCGTCCGTCCGGCGTGACGCGGCGCAAGCTGGCGCGCCGCGGGTTCCCCTCTTCGATCACTTCGATCCACAGCGCCTCTTTCTCGACGCGCACGACGCCCAGCGTCCAAAGGGTCTCGACGCCGTTGTCGGCGACCCGATAGCGAACCCACGCTCCTGACTCGATGCCTTCAAGGCGATCCGACGTGTGCCGCTCGGACAACGGCGGCACGTAGGGCCGGTACACTTTGAATTCGGGAGGAACCTCCCGAACCCGGCTTCCCGTCCCGCAGCCCGCGGTGAGCGCCGCCGAAACGCCTAGGATGAGCAGCGCCAAACCGCCTGCGGTGAGCCATGTCGAACCGCCTGCGGTGAGCGCCCGTATCCTCCGCGCCGTCGCCCAGACTCCCATCCGGCATCTCCCTGAACCCCCTATTCTGGACGTTCCGCCGCCTCGAATCCAGTGGAGATGGGGAGATGCGGGAGATCGGGAGATCTTCTAAGGGGATAGGGAGATGCGGGGAGATAGGGAGATCTTCTAAGGAGATGGGGAGACGCGGGGAGATAGGGAGATCTTCTAAGGAGATGGGGAGATGCGGGGAGATGGGGAGATATGAGCAGATATGGAGATATGATCTGATGTCCGATGTCTGATGTCCGATGTTGGAAATCAGACCATGAGGATCGGACATCGGATATCGGACATCGGACCCTATCTCCTTATCTCCACGCTCCCCTCATCTCCTACCGATTGACCGGAAGGCGCATGGCGTCCAGAATGCGCCTATGACGCCCGATACGTTGGCCGTTTCGCGCGCGACCACGCTCAAGACGCTGCGCGACCTCTTCTATATCGGGTTGCGCCGTGGCCGAGCGTTCGGGAGACTGCTCTATCCCTCGGGGGGATCCTATCACGCGCTCTCCGCCGACGAAATCAAGCAGCGCGTGGAGCGCTGCGCTTCGGCGCTGGAAGCGTGCAGCATCCGCAAGGGCGACCGGGTCGCGATCCTCTCCTACAATCGCCCGGAGTGGGCGGTGGTGGACTACGCGTCCCAGCTCGTAGGCGCCGTCACCGTTCCGATCTACACCACGCTGCCCGCCGATCAGGTGGAATTCATCCTCGAGGATTCCGGCTGCAAGATCGTTTTCGTCGAGAACGGGGAGCACCTCCGGAAAATCTCGTCGAAGCGGCCGGTGATCGCGTTCGAGCACGAGGAGCGTTCGGAATCGCTGAAGGCGTTTCTCGCCCGGGGCACGGGCGGGCGGCCCTCGCCGCGTCTCGATCCCTCGGATCTGGCCACGATCATCTACACCTCGGGGACGACCGGCACGCCCAAGGGCGTGATGCTGTCGCACCAGAATCTCGTTTCGAACGCCGAGGCCGTGCTGAAGGCAGTGGAGTTCACGCCCGAGGACATCAGCCTTTCGTTCCTCCCGTTGTCGCACTCGTTCCAGCGGCTCGTGGATTACGCGCTGTTTCTCCAGGGCTCCGTGATCGCCTACGCCGAGTCGATCGACGCCGTCGCCGACAATCTTCTGGACGTCGAGCCCACGCTCCTGTGCGCCGTCCCTCGATTCTACGAGAAGGTCCATGATCGAGTGCTTCAGGCGGTCGACGCCATGCCGGCGCGGCGCCGCGCCCTGGCCCGCTGGGCCCTGGCCGCCGGAGCCGAGGAAGCGAACGCGCGGCGCGCGGGGCAACGCCCGCCGTTCGGCGTCCGATGGCGGAGCGCGCTGGCCGACCGGCTGGTCCTGCGCAAGATCCGCCGGCGCACGGGCGGGCGCTTGAGGCTTCTCATTTCCGGCGGCGCGCCCCTCGGACGCGCGACCGCCGAATTCTTCTGGGCGCTCGGCTTCACGCTGCTCGAAGGATACGGGTTGACGGAAACGTCGCCGGTCGTGGCGGTCAACCGCGTGGGACGGACCAAGCTGGGCAGCGTCGGCCTTCCGATCGAGGGAGTGGAGGTTCGAATCGCCGACGTGGACGGGGAGGTGCTCGTGCGGGGTCCCAACGTGATGAGGGGCTATTTCAATCGGGCGCCGGAAACGGAAACCGTGCTGCGCGACGGATGGTTTCACACCGGGGACATCGGCCAGCTCGATTCGGACGGGTATTTGTACATCACCGACCGCAAAAAGGATCTCCTGAAGACCAGCGGCGGAAAGTACATCGCCCCCGGCCCCATCGAGGACCGGCTCCGGCGGCATCCGCTCGTCGCCAACGCGCTGGTGCTGGGCAACGGCCGCCGGTACGCGGCCGCGCTGATCGTGCCGGATTTCTCCGTTCTCGAATCGCGCTTTCCAGGAATGGACCGCGCCGCGCTGGCCGCCCATCCGCCGGTTCTCCAGGAAATCCAAAAGCACGTGGACGCCGTCAACGCAGCGCTGGCGCCGTTCGAAACGATCAAGAAGTTCGCGCTGCTCGAGCAGGACTTCTCCGTCGAAGGCGGCGAGCTCACGCCGACTTTGAAAGTGAAGCGTCGGTCCGTGGAAGAGCGGTACCGCGACGTGATCGAAACTCTGTTCGTGTGAGCACGCATCCAGCATCCGACATCAAGCATTCGGCATCCTTCTGCGCTATACTAATTGAAGAAGTCGGTGTAGGGCGGGAGTTGTACCGTGAGTCGTCTGAATGGCCTCTTCAAAGCGCTGGCGAATCCGAGCCGGAGGCGGGTGTACCAGGTGATCTGCCGGGGAAGCGCTCGAGATCCGCGGGGGTTGACGGTGGATCAGATCTGCCGCCTGACGGGCCTGAAGCAGCCGTCGGTGTCGCACCACTTGGCCCGACTCTCCTCCGTCGAGCTGATCACGCGAACGCGAGACGGGACGTGGGTCCATTGCGCGCCCCGCCGGGAAGGATTGACGCCGCTGCGCCTGTTCGTCCGCGACCCGGCCCATGCGAACTAATGTCCTCATGCCGCACCGCGTGGCCGTCGTGGACGGCGTCCGAACGCCCATGGGAGCTCTGGGGGGCGGCGTGCGGGAGCTCTCCGCCGCGCGCCTGGGCGAGGCGGCGGTGCGGGAACTTCTGGCGCGAACGAAACTCGATCCCGGCGCCGTCGAAGAGGTGATCTTCGGCTGCTGCGGCCAGTCCAGCGACGCGCCCAACGTGGCGCGGGTGATCGCGCTTCGTTCGGGAATCCCCCAGCGGACGCCCGGCTACACGGTCATGCGCAATTGCGCCAGCGGCATCCAAGCGCTCGTCGGCGCCTGCCAGAACATCGCCGCCGGAGACGCGGACGTCCAGATCGTCGGGGGCGCCGAGTCCATGTCCAACATTCCGTTCGTCAATCGAGATCTCCGTTTCGGCCGGCGCCTGAGAAATTCCGTGATGGTGGATTCGCTGTGGGAAGGTCTCACGGATCCCGTGTGCGGGCAGATCATGGGCCGAACGGCGGAGAACCTGGTCGCGGAGTTCAAGATCCCGCGCGAGGAGCAGGACCGCCTGGCGGTGGAATCGCATCGCCGCGCGTTCCGGGCGGCGCGCGAAGGCCGGTTGAAAGAGGAGATGTTCCCCGTCACCGTCCCCAAGCACGTCGCGGGACGCGAGGTGGCGCCGGACGTGATCGCGCAGGACGAGAACGTCAATCCCGCGCTCAACGTCCAACAGCTCGCGTTGTATCCGCCCGCGTTTCTCGAAGGTGGGACCGTGACGGCGGGCAACTCCTGCCCGATTTCGGACGCGGCCGGGGCGCTGCTGGTCATGAGCGAAGCGCGCGCGCGGGAGCTGGGCTTCACGCCGCTGGGGTTCGTTCGGGCGACCGCGTTCGCGGGGATCGAGCCGGAGCGCATGGGGCTGGGCCCGGCCGTGGCGGTGCCGATCGCGTTGCGCAAGGCGGGCGCGGCGATGAAGGACATCCAGCTCCTCGAGCTGAACGAGGCCTTCGCGGCTCAAGTGATTGCCTGCCGTCGCGTGATGGGTTACGATCCCGCGATCGAGAACGTCAACGGCGGCGCGATCGCGCTGGGCCATCCCGTCGGGTTCACGGGCATACGGCTGGTCCTGACGCTCCTGAAGGAGATGCGACGGCGCCGGTTGGATCTCGGGCTGGCCGCGCTGTGCGTGGGCGGAGGCCAGGGCGCGGCGGTGGTGGTGGAGACGAGCTAGGAGCTCGCAGCCTGGAGCTGGGAGCAGTTTCCCTTCCAAGCTCCAAGCTACCAGCTACACGCTTTTCATGGCCTACATCTACAAAGTCGGGATCGCGGGCGCCGGGCTGATGGGGTCCGGCATCGCGCAGGCCGTCAGCGCGGCCGGGCTGCCGGTCGTTGTGCGCGACGTCTCCGGCGAGCTGGTCCAGCGCGGCCTCCAGGCGATCCGCAAGGGATTCGAAGGCCGCGTCAAGAAAGGCAAGATGACGGCGGAGCAGCTCGAGCAGAAGATGGCCCTCGTGTCGGGCTCCACGTCGCTCGCGGATTTCTCCGACGCGGATCTGGTCATCGAAGCGGTGCCCGAAGACCTGGCGCTCAAGAAGCGGGTCTTCGCCGAGCTGGGCGCGGCGACGCCGTCCAGCGCCATCCTCGCGTCGAATACGAGCGCCCTTCCGATCAGCGCCATGTCCGAGGCGAGCGGGCGGCCGGACCGGGTCTTGGGACTTCACTTCTTCCATCCGGCGCCGGTGATGAAGCTGGTCGAGGTGATCCCCACGGTGCGGACCTCGCAGGACACGCTGGACACGGCCGTGTCGTTCGTCGAGGGAATCCGCAAGCTGCCCGTTCGAGTGCGGGAGTGCGCCGGCTTTCTGGTGAATCGCCTGCTCATGCCGTACGTGGGCGAAGCCATCCGCGGCGTGGAATCGGGAGCGGCGAGCAAGAAAGAAGTGGACGAGGCCATGGTCGCTTTCGGAATGCCCGTGGGCCCGTTCCTCCTCGTGGACACGCTGGGCCTCGACGTGTGCACCAAAGTGGCTGTCGTTCTGGAGCACGCCTACGGGGAGAGGGCCAAGCCGCCGGCGTCGTTGAAGAAGCTGGTGGATCAGGGCCGGTTGGGAATGAAAAGCGGCGCGGGCTTCTACAGTTACTCGGAGGCGCCGGAATTCGCGGTGGGTCCGGAAGCGCCCCAGGGAACGTTCAGGCCGGAGCGCCTGTTGTTTCCGATGGTCAACGAAGCGGCCTTCTGTCTCGAGGAGCAGGTCGCCTCGCCGGGAGATATCGACCTGGCCATGATGGCGGGCACGGGATTTCCCCAGCGGACTCAGGGGCCGCTCCATTACGCGGATTCGGAAGGACTCGACGTCGTCCTTTCGAAACTGAAGGAAGCGGGGCACGCGCCGTGCCCGCTTCTGGAGCGCAAGGTGGCCGCCGGAGAGCTGGGAGTGAAGACCAAGCGGGGGTTCTTCGAGTATACGTGATTCACGCATGCCCCACTATCTGAAAATCGCGGGTGCCGACGGGATCGCGACGCTGGCGATTCACCATCCTCCGGCGAACGTGCTTTCCCGCGCCGCTTTCCAGGAAATCGGCGAGGCGATGGAAGGGTTCGCCAAGGATCCGGCGGTACGGGTCGTCATCGTGACGGGGGAGGGAGCGAATTTCGCGGCGGGCGCGGACGTGCGGGAGATCGCGGCCATCGAGGACGCCGCGGCGGGCGAGGCGATCGCGTTGCAGGCGCATCAGCTCGCCCTTTCGATCGAGCGCAGCGGGCTGCCGGTCATCGCGGCCATCAACGGATACTGCCTGGGCGGCGGATGCGAGCTGGCGCTGGCGTGCACGATCCGGATCGCGGCCGACACCGCCCGGCTCGGACAGCCGGAGATCAAGATCGGGATCATGCCGGGCATGGGCGGAACGCAGCGGCTTCCCCGTTTGGTGGGCGTTCCGAAAGCTCTGGAGCTGCTGTTGACGGGCGAGGCGATCAGCGCGCCGGAGGCGTACCGCATCGGATTGGTGAATCTGGTGGTGCCCGAGGCGGAGTTGCGCCGGCAGGCGATGGGGATGGCCCGGCGGATGGCCGCGATGAGCCGCGTGGCGGTTTCCAAGATTCTTCACGCCGTGCTGGAGGGCGTCGACAAGCCGTTCGCC
Organism: Planctomycetota bacterium; assembly: GCA_016209705.1. Taxonomy (GTDB): domain Bacteria; phylum Planctomycetota; class MHYJ01; order MHYJ01; family JACPRB01; genus JACQVR01. Next base: position 1,151 of record JACQVR010000083.1, on the reverse strand, counting down.
GAAGCGGTCCAGATGGAGGCGCGGTTGTTCGGCGACATGATGCCGACGGCCGACAAGAAGGAGGGCGTGGCCGCGTTCCTGGAGAAACGGCCTCCTCGGTTCACGGACCGCTGAGCGTTACAATTAATTCTCAAAACTTATTGTAACAGCATGATGGCCTTGGCTTCTCCGGCCGTTCGGGAACATCGAATGGATCGAACTTCCGTCGTGGTCCAAGGCATCACGGCGATCTGCCGCGAGCAAGGGTCCGCGGGCCGGCCGTTGCTGCTGATCCATGGATGGGGGGCTTCGGCGGCCATGTGGCGCCTGCTGGGGCCGGAGATGGTGCCGCGGGCGCGGTGCCTGGCGCCGGATCTTCCCGGCTGGGGGGATTCGGACAAGCCCGCGGCGCCGTATACGATCGAATGGTACGCGGACTGGGCGGCGGATCTGCTGCGTTCGAAGTACGCGTCGGCCGCGGCGGTGGCGGGCCACTCGATGGGCGCCGCCATCGCGCTGGCGCTGGCCCTGCGACATCCCGAACGGGTGTCGCGCCTTGTGCTGGTCAGCCCGGTCGTGCGGGGATCGGATGCCTTCGCGCGGGAGACCCGCCTCTTGGCGCTTCCCGGCCTGCGCCAGCTCGCGTATCCGTGCACGAAGTCGAAGCGGGCGCTGCGGTTTCTGACGCGGAATTTTCGGAGCGATGGAAAGATGGATCCCTCCGACCTGCTTCTCGTGGCGCGCGGAACGTACGCGTCCTTGTCGCGGTCGCTCGTGTCGCTCCTGGCGACGGATCTGGTCCCCAGGCTCCCGGAGATTCGGGTGCCGGCGCTGGTGATCGCGGGAGGGGCGGACCGGCTCGTCGCGCCGGTCCAAGCGGAGCTGGCGGGCGCGATTCCCGGCGCGCGCGTGGAGGTCCTCCCCGGAGTCGGCCATTGGGTCCCCTTGGAGGCTCCGGAGCGATTCAATCCCCTGGTTCGCGACTTCGTGTCGCCGGCGACGCGCCCGTTCCGTCCCCCGCAGTGGTAGGAGGGGTTCGCCCCGCCCGTTTGTCCTGATTCGTCTTCAGATTTAAGGGGGCCGCGCCGCCGGCCCTGGGCGATACGCGAAGGGCACAGCATCCTCCGGATTAGCGATGGACCTGGACCCAGGCGGGCATGAGGAGGTCCAAG
>JACQVR010000082.1 GCA_016209705.1 Planctomycetota bacterium | reverse complement strand
CCTAGGAGCGTGTCGAGATATTCAAGGGGATGTCGAGATATAGGGGATCCAGGTGATAAGGCCCCCAATTCGCGGTGCGGCACATCTCCCTATCTCCAATATCCCGACAATCTCCTAGAAATTACTTCTTGGTGAACACCCAGAATTGCACGTCGTAGTGCTCGCGCAACTCGGTTCCGACGATGATGATTCCGGCCAGAAACCCGACGAAGGCCAAGACCAGGAGCAGCGTATAAACGTCGCTGCGCGGCTTCTGAACGACCTCGGGGACGAACTCCGCCCCCTCGCTCGCCGCCGCCTCTTCTTCTCCCTCGTATCGTTCTTCGTCCGCCATGGCCAGCCTCCGAATCTGAACCGACCCCGCGCGCCGCCGGCGCGAACGTTATTGTCCGCCACCCTTGAACGGGCTCGCCAGCACGTTGTTCGACACGTCGTCGGCGATCCGCGGATCTTCCTTCTTGAGGACCACCCGGCCCGCCGACCACTTGCTGTCCACGCGGTCGATCACGATCTTCGCCACGAAGTTCGACATGCGATAGACGGTGAACTCGTCGCTTTCCATCACCCCGTCATCCCGACCGATCGAGATGATGACCAGCCCGATCTCGTTGGAGACGGCCGTGACTTTCCCGCTCAGAATCTTTCGGGGCGCCACGACGTCCGTTCGCACGCCCATGCTGTTCAGGTGAGCGATCACGTCCTGAAGCTTCTGCTTTTCCCGCGCCAGGTTCTGATGGTTCTCTTCCAACGATCCGAGATCCTTCCAGAGCTGCTCGTTCTGCTGGCGGATGTACTGGAGCTCGGTGGTCGCCGTCGCCTTCTCCATGTTGGACTTGGCGATCCGGACCCGATAATTCTCGATCGCCTCCGTCATCTGCTGGACCTGCGTGAGCTGGACTTCCAGTTGCCGGGCCAACACGGCCAGGTTGGACTGCATCGTGTCCTTTTCTTTCTGGACGTCGTCGTAGCGGCGCGTCAAATCCGCGATGGTCGTGGCCAGCGAGCTGCGCTCGACGTCCAGGTTCTCGACCTTCGTCTTCAGGATGTCGTTGTACGATTTCAGGTTGTCGATCTGAAGCGCCAGATCAGAGATCTCCGCGCTCTTGATCTGGAGGGACTGGTGATGATAGTTCGCTTCTTTGACGAACTTGTCCTTCCAGTCGACGCGCTGCGAGAAGAGGGTCGCGTCGATGCCGAGCTTGACCATCGCGACCATGAAAACCAGTACGACGAACAGCTTGGACAGCGTGCTCATGCCTTGCCTCCGCGAGTACAAGGGCCGGAACGGGGACGTATCCTAAGACCGGCGATTTTTCCTGTCAACAAGTCGTAAGGCGACCAACCCCGCGCCGGCGACCGCGGCTCCCGCGCATCCCCAGGCCAAGGCGTCGCCGATGGCGCGATACGGCGAACCGCCCGAGCTCATCCGAACGTCGGCGGCGAGAATTCCTTCCACTTCCTTCACCTTTCCGTCCGGCCCCTCGAGCTTCTTCTGGATCTCTCCCGTCGGCTCGATGAAGGCCGATATCCCCGTGTTCGTCGCCCGGATGTAATGAACGCGGTTCTCGATCGCGCGGAACCGGGCCATCACCAGCATATGGTCCAATTCCGCGCTGTCCCGGAACCATCCGTCATTCGATATGTTGACGATCAAAGGGACGTCCTTCCTTGCAATTTCCCGCGAAATTTCCGGGAAGATCGCCTCGGCGCAGACGGTGGCCGCGAACCTCAAGCCGCCCGCCTCGAACACCGGAAACTCCCGGCCCGCCCGAAACTCGTAGAAATCGAGGCCCGTCACCCACTTCAGGATCTTGCCGGTGGGAAGCACGGATTTGAAGGGCAGGTACTCGCTGAACTGGACCAGATGATTCTTGTCATACCGCCCGACGATCGTCCCTGACGGGTCGATGAGCACCGCCGAATTGGTGAATTCGACCGTTCCCGCGCGAGAGACTTCCGTCACCTGAGTCCCGATCAACATCGGCTTTTGCGTCTCGCGCGCAGGCCCCGTGATCAGAGGATATTCGAAGCGGTCCTGGATCCATTCCCCCCGATCCCGGTCAAACAGGAGCGCCTGAAGGATCACCGTCTCCGGCCACAAGATAAGTCGCACATCGGGCTCCGCCTCCACGAGGCGGCGGGTGAGCCGTTCATGCTTCTCGAAGATGCGCTCCGCCTCCTCCACATCGAACCGCGTCCGGTTCTTCCAGTCCTGCGGGATGTTGGGCTGGACGATCCCCACCTTCGGCCCTTCCACCCGCTCCACGGTCTCCCAGCGGATCGCGCCGTAAACGAACGAAAGGCCGACGAGCGCGCCCGAGGCCACGAGCCACCGGCGACGAGCCTCCTCCGCCAGAAGCGCCCGCGCGACCGACGCGTTCACGAAGACGAGCAGGAACGAGAGCGTCCACGGACCGGCGAGATCGACGACTTGTATCAGGAGCCACGCCTCATGCTGCGTGTACGCCACCAGGAACCAAGGCAATCCGCCGAAGAGATGTCCCCGAAGAAATTCGAGCGCGACCCACAGGATCGGCGCGGCCAGCGGAAGCGGAAATCGCGCCTGCCGGCACAACCCCCTCACGCCGACCGCGAAGGCCGCCCAGTAGAGTCCGAAATAGGCCGCCACCGCGACCAGACCGAAGCCCGCCGTGTGGCGAAGCCACAACAGGCCGGGCACGAAGAAGACGCATCCTCCGAGCCAGGACCACGCCGCGACGCTCCCGATGCGGCGCTCCCGCATGGCGAACACGATGAGCGGGATCAGGGCGAACCACGCCAGAAAGCCGAGATCCGCGGGATGGAATGACAAATACATCAATAGCCCGCCGGCCGACGGGAGCAATCCCCACCAGAACCTGCGAACGAACATAGAAATTCACGGCCCCATGGAGGGCACTGAGGAAGCAGAGGTCACGGAGAGGAATCTTACCCAAAACAATCTCTGGGGACTCGGCGCTCTCCGCGGTGAAAAAAATTCTCAATCCACATTCTTGGATGAACCGCCAAAACGCTAAAGCGCCATCGGAACTTTTTTGGGGGGAATTCGTTCTATTTTCACGATCCCTTACGGCCTCGGGAATCGGCCGACCTTCTTACGTTCATGTCTCCGTATCTAAGTGTCCCTTCATTCCAGCAAGACCACCTCCACCCCCGCCCCGGCCTCCAGCGGCGTCTCGCGAGGCTGGATCGCCAACGCATTGGCCCGGGCCAGCGCAAAGATATCGGCGGACCCCTGCCACGGAAGCGGGCGCGCCACGAGATGCTCGCCGGTTCCTTCCACGCGCGCCGGCAACATTTGAACCCGGTCCGCCTTCTTCGGCAGAGGTTCCAGCAGCCGAGCCGTCCTTCGCGGGCGCTCCGGCGCCGGATGGCCCATCATCCGCCGCAGGAAGGGACGGACGAACACCTCAAAGGTGACGAAGGAAGAGACGGGATTCCCCGGCAATCCGAACGCGACCTTCCGGCCGCGCGTCCCGAAGAAGAACGGCCGCCCCGGCCGGAGCAGCACCTGATGCAGGACCGAACGGACTCCCTCCGCCTCGAGGGCGGGGATCACCAGATCCCACGCTCCGGCCGAAACGCCTCCGGACAGCACCAGCACGTCCCGTTCCAGACCTTCGCGAACGCGCCCCCGGATTTCTTCAAGCCGGTCGGGCGCGCGCCCGATCACGTCGCATTCCAAGCCGATCTGGCGAATCTGGGCGGCGACGCTGAATCCGTTCGTGTTCCGGACGCGTCCGGGACCGGGCGTTTCCGACGGATCCACGAGTTCGTCTCCGGTGACGACCATGGCGCAGCGCGGCCGGCGGTAGATCCGAACGCTCGTCTTTCCCACGGCCGCCAGCACGGCGATCTCCTGAGGACGGATCGGCTGGCCGATGTGGAGCACGCGGGCCCCTCGGAGCATGTCGCTTCCCCGCGGGGCCACGTTCTGGCCCGCCGAAACCGGCGCGAGGACACGAACCCGTCCATCCAGCGGTTCGGTCTTTTCCACTTGCTGGACCGCGTCGGCGCCTTCCGGGAGCGGCGCGCCCGTCATGATGCGCGCGCACCGGCCCCGCTCGATGCGGCGGCGCGGGACGCGTCCGGCGGGAATCTCTTCGACGATTTCCAGAACGACCGGACCGTCCGTGGTGTCCGCGGCGATCAACGCGTAGCCGTCCATCATGGCGCGATGGAAGGGGGGAAAATCAGCGTCCGCGTTCACCTCCTCGGCCAGCACGGCTCCCAGCGCGTCGCCGAACGGAATCACGAACGTCTCCGGCGGCGGCACCTGGGCGGAAAGCCTCCGCTGGGCTTCTTCGACCGGGATCGGAGGAGGAAGCGGGGCGCGCATCACGGGTCGCGATCCAGTTTGTACTTTTGCAGCTTGTACCGGAACTGGCGGAGACTCATCTTGAGAAGCTGCGCGGCGCGCGTGTAATTCCCTTCCGCGCGGCGGAGCGCTTCCTTCATGTGGGCGATCTCCAGATGGGCCAGTTCCCGGGCCAGGTCGATCGCATCCGCCGAATCGGTCGGGGCGGAATCGGGCAGGAATCGGGGCCATGCCCCTCCCGTCGACAGACCCAGATCGGAAGCCGTGATTTCCCGCCCGTTGCACAGGGAGACGGCGCGCTGAACGGCGTTCTCCAGTTCGCGCACGTTGCCCGGCCAGTCGTGGCGCTCGAGCGCAGACTGCGCGTCGGAGGTGAAGCGGATCGCTTTCTTGTCCATCGTGCGCGTGAACCGGCGCAGGAAATGTCCCGCGAGCAGAGGAATGTCTTCCCGCCGTTCCTTGAGCGGAGGCAAGTGGATGGAGATGACGTTGAGGCGGTAGTAGAGATCCTCCCGGAATCGGCCGGCCTTCACTTCGGCCTGGAGGTCGCGGTTGGTCGCGGTAATGAACCGCACGTCCAGGGTGCGCGTCTGAGTGCTGCCCACGGGAATATATTCGCGCTCTTCGAGGGAGCGCAGGAGCTTGACCTGAAGCTGGACGCTCATCTCGCTGATCTCGTCCAGAAAGAAGGTCCCGCCCGCGGCGGTTTGCATGAGGCCGGGCTTGTCCGCGACGGCGCCGGTGAAGGCGCCGCGGACATGGCCGAACAGCTCGCTTTCCAGGAGGGTCTCCGTGATCGCTCCGCAATTGACCGCCACGAACGGATGCGTCGCGCGCGGAGAACCGGAATGCAGCGCGCGGGCGACGAGTTCCTTTCCGGTTCCGCTTTGGCCGTGGATCAGCACCGTGGAGTCGGTGGCCGCGACGCGGCGGATCAGTTCATGCACCTTCCGGATGGCGGGGCTGTCGCCCAGCAGGTGCCCTATCTCCTGCATCACCTCTTCCTGCGAGCGGGCCAATTGGGTGGTGCCTTCGTGCACGACCATCGCGCGCGCGACGGTCACGCGCAAGCCGGCGTTGTTGTCGAAGGGCTTCTTCAGATAGTTGAAGGCGCCCAGGCGCATCGCCTCCACGGCGCGGTCCCAGGTCGAGTAGGCGGTCATGACTACGACGAGGGCGTCTTCGCGGATCTCTTTGATGTGCCGCAGCAGCTCGATGCCGTCCATCTCCGGCATTTTGAGATCCTGAATGACGAGGTCAAAAGGCTCCTGTCGGAAGAGTTCCAGAGCGCGGCGTGGATCGGTTTCGGCCCGGACCTGATAGCCCTCCTTGCGCAAGGCGATGGAGAGCACTTCGCAGATGGACGGTTCGTCGTCGACGATGAGGATGCGCCGGCGGGCGGCCGCGGAAGAGACCATGACACCAGGATTCTAACGGAACGCGGCGCGGGGGCCAATCCGTAGAAATCGCTCGGCCGGCGGGATGTCGCGATTTCTAACGGCCACACCCGCGGTTTGGGCGGCCGGAAAAAGCCCCGGCCGGTCGCCGTCGCCGGAAAAAGACCGGAGCCTCACCCCGAGCCCCGTCCCCCGTCCATTTCATTCGGGTTCCTTCATGGCCTTGGCAAATCGTAATTTATAAGTTATAGTTTATAAGGCGCGCCGGCCCGCCGGAGGGTGGCCGGTCGCACAGAGAGGGGTTCGATCCATGCGCACCCGGCGCGGACGCTTCGCCGCGTGGCCGCTGGCCGCGCTTTCCATGGCGCTCATGGCCTTGCCCGCCGCCTGGACTCAATCGGCGCGTCTCACGCTCTGCGTTCCGCTGCGCCCGTTCCGCTCCACCGCGCTCGCCGTGGAGCGGTGGCTGTCCTCCCTGGCGCAGCGCGCCGGAGGCGACTCCTCCCTCGAGTCGCTCCGCCTCAAGCTCGACTACGCCGAAAGCAAAAACCTCCAGTACGCCGCGGATCTTTCGAAATTGAAAGCCACGCTGGCGTCCGTCACCGGCGCGCGCCAGGCCGTCAAGGATCCCTCGCTCACGCTCCTGCCGGCGTCCGTGATTCTTCCCGTGGACGGATCCCCCTGGCGCCGATCCCTCCTGATCGCCCGGGGCACCAAGGACGGAGTCGCCCGAGGCATGCCGGTCCTCTGGCACAACCATCTCTTGGGCATCGTCGCGGATACCGGCCCCTGGAGCAGCCGCGTCACGCTGATCACGGATCCGGACCTGCGGATCGGCGCGAGGGCCGTTCCTTTATCCTCTTCCGGCGCCGCGTCGACCCCGCCGCGAGAGCCGGGCATCCTGGAAGGGAGCGGGGAATCCGTCCTCTGGCTCAAATGGATTTCCGGCGAGGTCTCCGTCGCGGAGGGAACGGCAGTGGTGACCACGCCCGATCCCGCCCGCGGCATTCCCGAAGGGCTTCTCTTGGGCCGCGTCAAGGGTTCTTCCCGGGCCCGAGGGGCCCTGCCCCGCATCCAGGTGGTTCCGCTCGCCAACGCGCGCGCCGTCGATTCCGTGCTGGTCCTTCTCAGGAACGAGCCGTGAGAAAGCCCGCCTACGTGCCGCTCCGCGTGGTGGGGTTCGCCGCCACCGCGCTGCTGATGGAGCTCCTGGTCTTGACGGACGTCGGGGGCGAGGGCGTCCGTCCCGACCTGCTCCTGCCGTTCGTGTGTTTTGCCGCGCTGTTCGCGTCGGACCGCGCGCAGGCTTTGGGGACGGCGTGGATCCTGGGAGCGTTGCGAGACACGACCTCGGCGGGGCCGCTGGGTCTTTATGCGCTCATCTACCTGGCGCTGGCCTGGGCGATGGCCGAGGTGCGGCTCCTGATTTTCCGCGAGCATCCCCTGGTTCAGGCGCTGCTGGCGGGCGGATCCGCAGGGATCACGGCGCTGGCCGCGGCCGCGTGGTCCGCTGCCTTCGCCGGAGGAGTTCCGTTCCTCACCGTGCTCCTGCGCACGTCCATCGGCGCGGCGCTCACCGCGCTGGCGGCGCCGCCCGTGCTTTTCCTGCTGACCCGACGGCGCGCGCTGGTGCGACCATGAATCGCCGCCGCGTGCTTCTGGCCGCCGCCGCATTGCTGCTGCCCCTGGGAGGGCTGGAGACCCGCCTGGCGTGGATCCAGCTCCTGCGCCCCCACGAGTATCTTGGAAACGCCGCCGTGCGCCGATCCATCGACCTGGCGCCCGCGCCCCGAGGCCGCATCCTGGACCGGGCCGGCCGGACCCTGGCGCGGGACGAATGGTCATTCGACGTGCACGTCGTGCTGGAAGAGTTCGAACGCCGTCCGGAGGCGAGGGCCGATCTTCAGCGCCTCCTGCGCCTTCCCCCCTCCGACTTCGATCCGGCGTTCGAACGGATCTTCCTGCGCATCGAAAAGCTGATGAAGCAGCGGCCGGAGCGCGAGCGACCTACCATCTACGCCCGCGAGCGCCGGACGCCCTACCCCCTGTTCGAGAACATCCCTCGGTCGGCCGCGTATGCGATCGAGACCGCGGCCGAACGGATGCCGGGACTGGTGGTCCTCGAGCGGCCGCGACGCGTGTACCCCTTCGGCGAGACGGGAGCGTACGCCGTCGGATATGTTCAACGCGCCTCCAGCGACGAGGAGGAGGCGCGGCAACGGTTCGGATCCGGAGCGACCGCGGAAGGCCTGGAAGCGTTGATCGGCGCGGACGAGCTGAAGCTGCTCGTCCGGCGCGGCGCGTTCCTCGACCTCATGATCGGCCGCGCCGGCGTGGAACGAACGTACGACGAATCGCTTCGCGGGCGGCCGGGCCTGAGGATCCTGGAACGCGATCCGAAAACGGGATTCAAGACGTGGGTCGAGCTGAAAGCCGCGGAGCCGGGGCGCGACATCCGGCTCTCCATCGATATCGAGGTGCAACGGGATCTGGAAGCGATCCTGCGCGAGGCGCGAGCGGAAGACGGGACTCCGGCCACGGCGACCGCCGTGGTGGCGGATCCGCGGACCGGAGAACTCCTCGCCTTCGGCTCGAGCGTCTCGTACGATCCCAACGCGTTCATTCCTCCCACCGACAACGAGTCGCTTCACCGCTACTTCACGCATCCGGGCCGCCTTCTTTTCAACCGCGCCATCCAGGGCCGATTCCAGCTCGGGTCCATCTTCAAAGTCGTGACGGCGGTGGCGGGGCTGGAGGGGGAACACGTGACGCCATCGACGGAGCTGCCCTGCCACGGGAAATTCGTCCCCACGTCGAATTTTTTCAATTGCTGGATCTGGAATCGCGGCGGCGGGATGCACGGCGACATCAACCTGGTTTCGGCCCTGGAGCGCTCCTGCAACTGTTACTTCTACGGTCTGGGAGAGCGGATCGGATTGGAGGAGCTTTCGCGCTGGGCGACCCGGCTGGGGTACGGCGAATCCACCGGGATCGATCTGCCCGGCGAGATCGCGGGCGCCCTGCCGACGCCTTCCACCCATCCTCGCTGGAGAAAGCCGGACACGTACTCGCTCTCCATCGGCCAGCATGAACTGGGCGCCACGCCGATGCAGGTGATGCGGATGACCTGCGCGATCGCCAACGGCGGACGGCGCGTGACGCCGCATGTGGTCCCCGAAGCCCGGCGCGCTCCCGAATCCGCCGGCATCCATCCATCCACGCTGGCCGCGCTTCAGGAAGGTCTGATCGCGGTCGTTCAAGGAGCGCACGGCACGGCGCGGGAGACGGATCTGGGGGCCCTGGACGCCGCCGGAAAAACGGGGTCGGCCCAGACGTACGGGCGCAAGGAATCGCACGCGTGGTTCGCGGGCTACGCTCCCGCCCACGCCCCCCGCTATGCCTTCGTGGTGCTGGTGGAGCACGGCGGACACGGCAGCCACGCCGCGGCACCGATCGCCGCGCGGATCGCGAAGCGTTTGTTCGAGGAGCCTTCCCCATGATGGAGCCGAGAGGGTACCGTTGACCGATCGCCTTGGGTTCATCGCTCGACTGTCAACGGTTCGCGGTCAACGGTCAACGGTCCACGCATGAAACTTCGCCGGCTGAATTGGGTCTTGCTGGGAAGCGCGTTGCTCCTGAGCGCGATGGGAATGCTCTCCCTGGGAACGATGGCGTCCCCGACGAGTTTTTCCTCGTTGCTCGCGCAACCGCATTTCGCCAAACAGGCGTTGTTTCTAGGCCTTTCGCTGGCGATGATGGCCGGACTGCTTTGGCCTCATTACATGGAGACGCGGCGGGCGGCGTACGTCATCTACGCCCTCTCGCTGCTGGCCCTGGTCGGAGTCCTTCTGCTCGGCCGTTCCACGCGCGGCGCGCGGGCCTGGATCTCTCTCGGGCCGGTGAATTTCCAACCCGCCGAGTTCATGAAGATCGCCGCCGTCCTGGCCATCGCGCGCGTGCTTTCCTTGTCCCGCGATCCGCGCGCCTTCAAGGCCGTCGCCGTTTCCCTGCTCCTGGCGGCGGTGCCCATGGGCTTGATCCTGGTGCAACCCGATCTGGGCAATGCGATGCTTTTCTATCCGGTCTTGCTGGCCATGCTCTTCGTGGCCGGCGTGCGCAAGCGCTGGCTTCTGACCATGGTTCTGGTCGCGGTCGCGGCCGTGCCTTCCGCGTATCTCTATGGAATGAAGGACTATCAGCGATATCGTTTGACGTCGTTCCTCTGGCCGGACCGCGTGGAAAAAAAATATACCTATCAGCAAACGCAGTCCATCCGCGCCGTCGCGGCGGGAGGACTGGCCGGACGGGGCTTTCAGGAGTCCAGGTCCGCCCAGCCCTTGTACGTTCCGGATCGCCACACGGACTTCGTGTTCTCGATCATCGCCGAGGAGTGGGGATTCGCGGGCGCCACCCTGACACTCCTGCTGTTCGGACTGTTCTTCGTTCAGGCCTGGCGGATCGCCCATCGGACTCAGGAGCCGTACGGGCGCCTCGTGGTGACCGGTCTCACCACATTTTTCGCGTTTCAGGCGTTCATCAACATCGGCATGACGGTGCGGCTCGCCCCCATCACGGGACTCACCCTCCCTTTCGTATCGTATGGAGGCTCCTCGCTGGTGATGTGCTTCCTGTCGCTGGCGATCCTGTTGAACATCGACATGCGGTGGGTGCCGACGTTCGCTTTTCGCGACATGGACCGCAACCACGTGCTGATCCGGGAATTCCTCCCCCAGCGGGTGAACTGGCTACGAAGTTAAGTTTGGTGTTGGCAAAGGAGGAACGCCTCGAACTTCAACCTTCATACTTTCCACATCTTCCGATATCATAGATTGGACGGGATGGATGAGCCCACCGTGGAACACCCCGAAGACCTCCTCCTGGGGAGGATCGCCGTAGAGCGCGGCTTGATCACCGAGACGCAGCTCGAGGAGACGTTTCGAGAGCAGACCACCGCCGGTTGCCAATCCGGGCGCACGGTTCTGCCTCCGCTGCTGGGAGACCTCCTGATCGCCAAAGGCTGGATCCAAAAGGAGGATCTTCAAAAGTTGCTGCGCGAGCAAATCCGGCGGTTCCAATCTTTGGATCCGCTCTCGGACAGCGTGGAAGCCGATCTCCAGATCGGACAGATTCTCGTCCGCCGCCATCAAGCCACTCAGAATCAGGTGAACAAGTGCCTGGAGATCCAACTCGACCTGGCGGATTCGGGCCGCGCGCCCGTGCCTCTGCTGGGCGAATTGCTGGTGCGTCACGGGTACGTGTCGGAAACAAATGTGCGGGAAGCGCTCCAGGCTCAGCGGAAACCCCTTCCGCCTCCGGACGGCGATGCGGCCGGATGAACAGAAAGTCTCCTGCAAGGCCGGAGGAAGAAGGCAACGCGGCAGGCCACGTCATCCGCCATTGGAATCCCGGATCGCCGCCCCCCTCCACTCCGATCGAGGTGGGCGATCCGGGATTCCAGATGCGAGCCCCGCCCGTTTTTCGGAATGATCCGAGGAACGGGTGGGGCGAGCGCAAATACTGCTTGAAAACCCTTCCTTAAAGCATTAGAAGCTGTTGCTCCATGCATCCCGTACTCTTTCGCATTCCCGGGCTGAACTGGCCGGTGAATTCCTACGGCTTCATGATCATGCTCGGGTTCCTGCTGGCCACCTGGATCGCCGTCCGCCGCGGCCGCGCGATCGGCGTCAAGAGCGACCTCCTTCTCGACATCGGCATCATCTCGATGATCGCGGGGATCCTCGGCGCCAAGATCAACTACATCCTCCAGTATCAGCAGGACATCCCCGGCGCCATGGACATTTTCGACGTCGGCGACGGTGGCATGAACTGGTTGGGCGGCCTGATTCTCGGGCCGGTTCCCTTTCTCTTCTGGTGGTGGCGCATCCGCCGGCGGGGAGAGCAGCACGTCCGTCTTTTTTCGTGGCAGAACGGCGTCCTGCTGGCGAGCACGCTCGTATTCGCGCTGATCGGCACGCGCGCCCTCCATCTGATCCTGCACCGCAAGGACTACAACTGGGTCCTTTTCGAAACCTGGCAAAGCGGATTCGTGCTGTATGGAGGCTTGGTGGCCGGCATTCTGGCCGGAGCGCTGTACGCGAAGATGCGCCGGGCGTCGGTCCTCCAGTTGGCGGATCTGGCCGCGGCGCCCATCATGATCGGCGTCGCCTTCGGTCGGGTGGGATGCTTCCTGAACGGCTGCTGCTACGGGAAGCCCACCGAGGCCTGGTTGGGCGTCCGCTTTCCCAAAGGCAGCGCGTCGTACGCCGAACACGGCGGCCAGGCGGTTCACCCCACGCAACTCTATGAAACCGCCGCCACGCTGCTCATCTTCGCGGCGTTGAGCTGGTACGCCAAGCACAAGAAGCGGCGGGACGGAGAAGTCGTCCTGCTCCTGGGCGTGCTGTACCCGGCCTGGCGTTTTTTCGTCGAATTCCTGCGGGACGATCCGCGGCCGAAATGGCTGGGACCGCTGTCGTATTCTCAGACGCTCAGCCTCGTCTTCTTCCTCCTGTGCGGCGCGGCCTGGTTCATGCTCCGCACGCGCGCGCTCCCGACCGTGGAGTCCCGCCCGTCGAGCCGCTGATCCATCCTGCGAATCCTCCCACCGCGGACCGACGCTCCCCTTGAAGCCGCTGACCCGCCATGTCTCCCAGGTTGGGAGACCTGCGGCACATGACCCCGAAGGTTTCCTAACCCATAAATTCGTTCCCTCAGGAAGCGCCGCGACCTCGTATAATTTCCAACTTACATCGAGGATTCGAGCATGAAACTCCTGCTGCACGCGCCGTGGCTTCTCATCCTGCTCCTGACCCGGCAAAGCGATCCGACGGTCGAGGCGATCCTCCGGGAAGGAAAAGCCGACAACCGGGTGATGGAGCATCTCGACTACCTGTGCAACAAGATCGGACCCCGCCTGACCAGCTCCACCAACCTTACGACCGCGTGCGAATGGACTCGATCGGAGTTCGAAAAGTGGGGATTGAAAGCGCGCATCGAGGAGTGGGGAACGTTTCCCGTGGGATTCGACCGCGGTCCCTGGTCGGCCAAGATGATCGCGCCGGAAGAAAAGTCGCTGACCGTCTGCACCCCGTCTTGGTCGCCCGGCACGAACGGTCCGGTCACGGGCCCTGCCTTCCTCGCTCCGAAATCGGACGATGAGCTGAAGGAGATGAAGGAAAAGCTCAAGGGCGCCTGGGTGATCGTCACCGGCGGGGGGGCCACTCGCAACAGGGTTGCATACCTGGACGCCGGCGTGGCCGGGGTCATCCAATCGACGGGCAGCGAGCTGATCGTCACGTCGGGCAACTCCCGAATCTCCTGGAAGCGATTGCCGAAGCTTCCGGTGATTCAGATGATCGGCAGCCAGCACAAGAAGATCGTCAAACTTCTCAAGGAAGGGACAGAAGTCAAACTGACGATCGACATCAAGAACGAATTCAAGGAAGGCCCGATCAAGCTCTACAACGTGATCGCGGACCTGCCCGGCACGGAAAAGCCGGATGAGTACGTCGTGGTGGGAGGGCACATCGATTCGTGGGACGGCGCTTCCGGAGCGACCGACAACGGGACGGGAGTCTCGACGACCATGGAAGCTGCGCGGTTGCTCGCGAAAGTCGGGGCCAAGCCGAAGCGCACGATCCGCTTCATGCTATGGAGCGGAGAAGAACAAGGCCTCTTGGGATCCCTCGCCTACGTCCGCGCTAACCGGGAGGAGATGAAAAAAATTTCCGCCGTCCTGGTTCATGACGGCGGAACCAATTACCTCTCCGGGATTCCCGCCACGGAATCGCTTGTTCCCATCTTCGAAAAAGTGTTCGCGCCGGTCATGAAGCTGGATCCTGAGATGCCGTTCCGTGTCCGCAAGGTGAAAAGCCTCTCGTCCGGCGGCAGCGATCACGCTTCTTATCTGGGGGCCGGCGTGCCCGCCTTTTTCTGGAACCAGAGCGGAACCGCCAAGAGGAGGCAGGTGTATTCCCACGAACATCACACCCAGCACGACCACTATCCGTCGGCCATTTCGGAATTCCAGAAGCACTCGGCCATCGTGGCCGCGGTCGGCGCATGGGGCATCGCCAATTTGGACGACATGCTTCCGCGGGACGGCCTCCGAGCCCGCGGAGACGCGCCCCGGGGACCGCCTCGCCGCCTCTTGGGCATCAACTGCGACGACGACATGATCATCACCACGATCACCCCGGACAGCGCCGCGGACAAGGCGGGATTGAAGGAAGGCGACCAGATCCTCAAGCTGGATGGCAAGGACATCAAGGAGCTGGACGATCTTCGCGAGGCGATCCAGAAAGCGCCGAAGGAAGCCAAAATCGTGATCAAACGCGACGGCAAGGAAATGGAACTCACCGTTCGCTTTGAAAACTGACGGGAGCCTCGCCACCGCGTGGGACCGTATAGAATATTCGTGATTGGATTCCCGCCCCGTTTCGAGATATGCTGTTGAAGTCAAATTCCAGGACCGGTGCTTACGAGCGGAATATGAACGCGCACGGGGCGTGGATCGCGCCGCTTCTGGCGCTGGCGGCGATCGGCTGCGGAACCGACGAGGTCTCCCCCATGGAAGCCGGTCCGGCCACGGCGGTCCAGGCGGCTCCATTTTATGCCGACGGGGGACCGCTTCTGGCGCCCACGTCGGATCCCCAGGCCCTGGAGTTCGAATCGGACCTTGAAACCCTGATCGGCCGTTACCGGGAATTCCAGCTCGGACTCCCTCCCATCGAAGCGCGAACGGATTTGAAGGACTTTTCCCGCGGGAATTCCGTCCATCTGGCTATGCACCATCCTCCCTACTTCGATCATCAGAATCCTGAGGGAGACTTGCCCGAAGACCGTGCGCTCTGGGTCGGACTCGACGCGGAGGACATCGGCGAGAATATCGCCGCGGGACACGCGACTCCGGCCACCGTGTTCGCGGCCTGGCTGGCGTCGGAGAAACACCGCGCGCTTCTCGAGGATCCGCGCTGGACGCACCTCGGAGTGGGTTACGCCTACGATCCTTCTTCCTTGTACGGAACGTACTGGACCTTGACGTGCATCCGCCGCCCTCCCTCTCCGTCGGACCCGATGCTGGCCGGCACGCCGACCGCCGCTCCGCAGTAAGGTTGCGTGAAGAAGCGACAGACGCGATGTCCGGTCGTGCGCTTCAAGAAATAACCGCTCCAGATCTCCAAAATCCCGACAATCTCCTATAGCAGCTCCCGAACCGGCTTGGCCCCGTAGCTGTATTTCACCTTCCGCGCGTTGATCACGTAGTGGTCGTTCTCCGGAACGCCGATCAGGCGGTACACCGTCGCGAACAGTTCGGGGATCGAGACCGGCCGGCCGGCGATTTCCATTCCCGTCTTGTCTGTGGCCCCCACCACGCGGCCGCCGACGCCGCAACCGGCCAAGGCGACCGAGAAGCATTTGCACCAGTGGTCCCGGCCGTTTCCTCCGTTGATTTCGGGCGTGCGACCGAATTCACCCATGCACAAGACCAGAGTATCGGATAACAGGCCGCGCTGATCCAGATCCCGGATCAGCGTGCCCAGCCCCGGATCGAGCTGGGTGCGGACCAGTTTCTCGACCTGCGCGAAGTTGTTGGAATGCGTGTCCCAGCCTCCCAGCCCGATCTCCACGAACTTCACGCCCGCTTCGACCAGCCTCCGCCCCAAGAGGCAGTTCTGCCCGAACGCCCCTCCGTACTCTTGCCGCAAGGATTCCGGCTCTTCCCGCAAATCGAACGCCTTCATCAGCGGCGTGGTCATGAGGTCTTCGGCCTTCTGCATGGCCGCCTTCACCCGCCCAATCTCGCGCCCGCCCCGGCTCTCTTCAATCGACTCGTTCTGGGCGTCCAGCAGCTTCTCTCGTTCGGCCTGTCGTTCGGAGGAGACCTCCCGGGACCGCCGCAGGTTCGGGATCGGGTCGTGGAGACTCCCCAGCGTGAACGGCTGATGCTCCTCCGCGAACGCGGAGGATTGGGGAACGGCCGGCGCCGAGACCGCCACGAACGAGGGAAGCGGAAATCCCCGGCGGGTCAGATGAGCGGCCACCACCGTCCCCATGGCCGCGAAATCCTGGCCGGGAATCGGCGAGAAGCCGGTATGAAGCAGATACGTGCCGCGCTCGTGCGCCGCTTCCTTCGTCGTGACCGCGCGAAGCACCGCCAGATGCTTGGCCTGAGCCGCCAGACGCTCCATGTGCTCGCTGAACTGCAATCCGCGGACGGCGGTCTCGACCGCCTTGAACGGTCCTCCCGTCCTGGCGCCGGGCTTCGGATCCCACGTATCAAGCTGGCTGGGCCCGCCGCTCATCCACAGCAGGATGACCGCCTTCCGGGCCCCGCTTTCGGCCACGGTATCCTGACCGAAAATAAGCGGAACTCGCACCCCGGCGGCCGACGCCGCGGCCGCGCCCAGACCGAACCGAAGAAACGTTCGGCGCGAGACGCCGACGCCCGGCAGCGAACATTCGCGACAGGCATGCATACGTCACCTCAATGTCGGGTTAGGAACTCGGTTGAATTGATCAGGGTCCACACCACGTCCTCGTACCCTTGCCGATGCGGATGCTTCTCCAACCAGGCGGCCCAGAAATCGCGCTCGGCGTCCGCCGTCGGCCGGCAGAGGACGGAGAGGAAGATCCGTTCCACACGCTCCGCCGGCAATCCCTTCATCTCCATCGCTGCCGCCGCCAGGCCCTCCCGATGGCCCACCATTTCGGCGAACATCTCGCCGTTGCGGATCATCAGCATCTGGCGCGCGTTGCCGGGCAACACGGAGACTTCCGTCCAGGTAACCCCCGGGCCGAAGACCAGGACCATCTGCCGCGCGTACCATTCGCCCCATTTTCCCCTTTCTCCCTTCCGCAACTTTTCGGCGTCCTCGCCCTGGAGCGCGACGGCCGCGGAGAGAAAGAGCTGTTCGACCGTCATCTGGCGGATCGAGGCACGGGCCCACAGCTCCGGATCGCCCGGCGATTCCCGCACGCAGGTCCGCTGATACGCGCGCGACGCGCAAATCGCCCGGGCCAGACTCTTGAGCGAATATCTCTCACGCACGAAGGCCCTGGACATCGCGGATAGAAGTTCGGGCACCAGCGGCTTGTTCCTGGCGTTGAAGTCGTCTTCAGGATGGACGAAGCCTCGCCCCATGAACCACGCCCACAACCGGTTGGCGAAGTTGACCGCGAGCTGGTTGTGGTCGCGGCGGCTAATGAAGAGGGCCAGTGCCTTCATCCGCGGATCGTGCGTGCCCAGGGTTCCGCCGTAGAGGAAGCGGGGTTTCAGGATCTGCGCGCCGGAGTCGGGATTCGGCAGTTCGGGGGCTTTCGGATCCTCGTACAACTCCACCTCCTGGCAGGAGTCGGGCGCGTCTCCGATCAATTTCAACTTCTGCTGGGCGAAGAACCCGGCCAAGCCGTAGAAGTCCTCCTGGGACCAGCGATCGAAGGGATGATCATGGCATCGAGCACACGACACGCGAATTCCCAGCCAGGCGCGCGATGCGTTGTCGGCGAACTGGAATGCGGGCGGTTCGCCGTTCCACATCGACAGCTTGTAAAGTACCGCGGGGTTTTCATCCGTGCGTCCCTGCGCCTCCAGCAATGCGCTCAGCAGCAAGGGGACAGGCGTATCGCGCGCCACGTGATCCTTGAGGAACGCGAGGAACTCGGACTGGAGCCGGACCTTGGTCTTCCCATTGAGGTTCTTGCCGGGCTGGATGCTCACGTTGTTGTAGTTCCCGAGCAGGAGGTGCGCCAGCCATCGGGACATCTGGGAGGCGAAGGCCTCGGTGGCCAAGTACTCGTCGATCTTGGCGAGCCGTTTGTCCGGCGACGCGTCGGCCAGAAACGCGCGGAGCTCCGGGTATCCGGGCGCGTGTCCGCGCAAATCCAGGGAAAGGCGGCGGAGGAATTCGCCGTCGTCCGCGAGGGGAGCCGGAACGATTTTCCGCTGCGCCCACCTGCCTTCAAGGACGCGGTCGATCGTGGCGGAGAAATCGGGTTTCCTCAGTCTCTCCTGGGGAGCGGCGCCGGACCACGCTCCGCAGAGCGACGCCGCGACGATGAAGAAGGCGGTCTTCATGACGATCTTTCCCGGCGAACGGGATCCCGCGGCCGCTCCGGAAAGGATTATACCTCATGATCCGGAGCAGTGAAGGGCCAATTTTGTGGAGATCAGGGGATACGAGGAGATGGGGAGATGGGGAGATGGGGAGATAGGGCGAACGACGCTCACGCCGCCGATCTCTCCCCCATCTCCCGATCTCCCCGCATATCTCCTCGTCTCCGAAAAGGGCTTGACAGCCTCGAAGCCGGACGACATAATCCCAAGAGACCTGACACGTCGAAGCCGTCCAAGTCGCGGCCTCGAGGCCGCGGGACGGGAAGCTGTTCTCTGAAAATCGGGTAGAGCCAAGCTTGTCCAAAGCCACTCTACCTTGATTGCCGCGTGAGAGATCATCGGTCTACCACAATGGCAAGAGGTAGGGGATGAGACCCTTTGCATGAGCCGATCACGGTTCATGCTTGCTGGGTTTTAACCTAGCACCGAACAAGAAGTAAGGTGCTTCTCACGAATACGTCGTGAGAATCGATCAATCCTCTTCGCAAGTTTTCGAATGAAAATTTGATTGAAGAGTTTGATCCTGGCTCAGAACGAACGTTGGCGGCGTGCCTAATACATG
>JACQVR010000085.1 GCA_016209705.1 Planctomycetota bacterium | reverse complement strand
TCAAGGTGTGGGTGGCCACCAAGCGGAATCTGTCGGTGGGCGACAAGATGGCCGGACGACACGGCAACAAGGGCGTCATCGCCCGCGTGCTTCCCATCGAGGAGATGCCGTTCCTGGAGGACGGAACCCCGGTGGACATCGTGCTGAATCCGCTGGGCGTGCCCAGCCGCATGAACGTCGGCCAGATTCTGGAGACGCACCTCGGATGGGCCTGCCAGAAGCTGGGCCTGCGCGCCGTGTGTCCGCCGTTCGACGGCCCGCGGGAAGCCCAGATCGAGGAACTGCTCGAGAAGGCGGGCCTGCCGAAGGACGGCAAGGTCCGGCTGATCGACGGCCGCAGCGGCGAGCCGTTCGACGAGAAGGTGACCGTCGGCGTGATCTACATGATGAAGCTGCATCACCTCGTGGACGACAAGATCCACGCGCGCGCCACGGGGCCCTACTCGCTGATCACGCAGCAGCCGCTGGGCGGCAAAGCCCGCGCGGGCGGCCAGCGATTCGGCGAAATGGAGGTCTGGGCGCTGGAAGCGTACGGCGCGGCCAACGTCCTTCAGGAATTGCTGACCGTGAAGTCGGACGACGTCGACGGCCGCACCAAGATCTACGAGTCCATGGTGCGCGGAGAGAACATTCTCGAACCGGGCACCCCCGTCTCCTTCGAAGTCTTGACGAACGAGATCAAGGGATTGGGCTTGAGCCTGAAGCTCGAGAAGGGGAAGGAGTTGTAGGAAGTTGTCAGTTATCAGTCATCAGTTCTCAGTTCGAAAAACGAGAACTGAAAGCTGAAAGCAGTGCAGAAGCATATTTCGATGAGGAAGAATTTGCGGCACGGGGATCCGTCTGAAAACTGATAACTGGCAACTGAAAACCAGTTTTGGAGCGCAGGTAAATGGACCTCATGTACGACCGGATCAACGAGTATTCCGCCGTCAGCATCCGGCTGGCGTCCCCGGAGGAGATCCGCTCCTGGTCTTACGGCGAGGTGAAGAAGCCCGAGACCATCAACTACCGGACCTACCGGCCCGAGAAGGATGGACTCTTCTGCGAGCGCATCTTCGGGCCCGAGAAGGACTGGGAATGCTTCTGCGGAAAGTACAAGGGGATCAAGTACAAAGGCATCGTGTGCGATCGCTGCGGCGTCGAGATCACGCAGTCCCGCGTCCGGCGCAAGCGGATGGGGCACATCACGCTGGCGGCGCCCATCGCCCACATCTGGTTTTTCAAGACGATCCCGTCGCGCATCGGGTCGGTGCTGGCGATGAAGACGAGCCAGCTCGAGCGCGTCGTCTACTACCAGGACTACATCGTCACCGGCATCCGGTCGAAGAAGTGCCCTCTGAAGGAGAAGCAGCTCCTGTCGGAGGAGCAGTACCGCGAAGCCAAGGAGCGCTACCGCGACGAGTTCGACGCGGACATGGGCGCGTCGGCCGTCCGCACGCTCCTACAGAAGGTCGATCTCAAGAAGTCCAGCGAGGAGCTGCGCGTCGAGCTGAAGAAGACGACCTCCGCGCAGAAGATCAAGGACATCGTCAAGCGCCTCCGGACGATCGAGATGCTGCTCGAAAGCGGCAACAAGCCGGAATGGATGATCTTCACGGTCATTCCGGTCATCCCTCCCGACCTGCGCCCGCTGGTCCTGCTCGACAGCGGCAACTTCGCCACGAGCGATTTGAACGATCTGTACCGGCGGCTGATCAACCGCAACAACCGCCTGAAGAAACTCCTGGAGCTGAACGCGCCCGAGGTCATCATCCGCAACGAGAAGCGCATGCTCCAGCAGTCGGTGGACGCGCTCTTCGATAACACGCGCTGTCGCCGGCCGGTGCTGGGCTCCAACAATCGGCCGTTGAAATCGCTCAGCGACATCATCAAGGGCAAGCAGGGACGCTTCCGCGAGAACCTGCTGGGCAAGCGCGTCGATTATTCCGCCCGCTCGGTCATCGTGGTCGGCCCCGAGCTCAAGCTCCACCAATGCGGGCTGCCCAAGAAGATCGCCCTGGAGCTCTACCAACCGTTCATCATCCGCCGCCTCAAGGAGCTGGGGAAGGCGGACACCATCAAGAGCGCCAAGAAGATGCTGGAGCGCCGCGACGAGGGGGTCTGGGACATCCTCGAGGAAGTCATCAAGGACCATCCCGTGCTGCTCAACCGCGCGCCGACGCTCCATCGCATGGGCATCCAGGCGTTCGAGCCGATGCTCGTCGAGGGCAACGCCATCGAGCTGCATCCGCTGGTCTGCACGGGCTTCAACGCCGACTTCGACGGCGATCAGATGGCCGTCCACCTGCCCCTGTCCTACGAGGCGCAGATCGAGACCAAGACGTTGATGCTCTCCACGCAGAACATCTTCTCGCCGTCCAACGGCAACCCGATCATCTCGCCGACGCAGGACATGGTGCTGGGCATTTATTACCTGACGTTGGAACGCGACAAGCTTCCCGGCGAAGGCAAGGTGTTCTCGAGCCCCCAGGAAGCGCTGCTGGCGCTGGAGATGGGCAAGGTCCACATCCATGCCGTCGTTCACGTCCGCTTCCCGGGCGAGCGCACCGTCCTCATGAGCCGTTCGGACGTGCGGACGCTCCGCAACGCCCGCATCCGGACGACGGTCGGCCGTTTGCTCTTCGACGAGATCCTTCCGCCGGGGATGCCCTACTTCAACTATCCGCTCGACAAGAAGGGGGTTCAGGACGTCATCAATCGCGCCCACCGCCTGTGCGGCAAGGACTCCACGCTGAAGCTGCTGGACGATCTCAAGGAAGCCGGCTTCCGCTTCGCGACCCTCGCCGGGCTCTCGTTCTCCAAGGACGACATGCGGATTCCGCCGGAGAAGGAGAAGATCGTCCGCGAGACGCAATCGGAAGTGGAGAAGATCGAGCGGAACTATCAGCGCGGCGCGCTGACGCCGGGTGAGCGCTACAACCAGATCATCGACGCCTGGACGCACTGTCGCGAGCGGGTGACGGAGGCGATGATGACGGGCCTGCGCAGCGATACGCGAAGCGGCAAGCCGTATTTGAATCCGGTTCGGGTCATGATCGAGTCCCAGGCGCGCGGCAGCCAGGATCAGGTGCGCCAGCTCGCGGGCATGCGCGGCCTCATGGCCAAGCCGTCCGGCAAGATCATCGAGACGCCGATCCTGTCGAACTTCCGCGAGGGCCTGTCGGTGCTGGAGTACTTCTCCTCGACGCACGGCGCGCGGAAGGGATTGGCGGACACGGCGCTGAAGACGGCGGACGCCGGCTATCTCACCCGCAAGCTCGTAGACGTGTCCCAGAACGTCGTGGCCGCGACACAGGATTGCGGCACGCTTAACGGCATCACCAAAGGCGTGGTCTACAAGGGCGAGAAAGTCGAGGTCAGTCTGGCCCAGGCGATCTACGGGCGCACCGCGCGCGACAAGATCAGCAACATTGTGACCGACGAAGTCGTGGTCGACGAGGGCGACGTGATCACGGAAGAGGTCTCGCGGAAGATCGAGTCGCTGGGATTCTCCCGCGTGCGGGTGCGCTCGCCGTTGACCTGCGAGGCGCCGCTGGGGATTTGCGCGAAATGCTACGGCATGGACTTGTCCACGGGCAAGCCGGTGGAGGAAGGGCTGGCGGTGGGCATCATCGCGGCGCAATCGATCGGCGAGCCGGGAACGCAGCTCACCATGCGTACGTTCCACATCGGCGGCGTGGCGATCAAGACGGCGGAGGAATCGAAGATCTTCTCCAAGGTCAAGGGCGAAGTGCGCCTGATCAACGTGAGGCTGGCCGAATCCAAGGAGAGCGGCACGATCGTCGTGAACCGCAACAGCGAGCTGATCGTGGTCGACGAAAAGAGCCGCGAGCTGGAGAAGTACATCCTCCCCGCCGGTTCGTTCCTCAAGGTCAAGGAAGGGGGCAAGGTCAAGCCCAATGACCTCCTGGCCCAGTGGGATCCGCACAACCTCCCGATCATCGCGGGCAAGGACGGAAAGGTCCGCTACGAGGACATCAAGAAGGGCGAGACGATGCAGGAGGAGAAGGACCCGCGGTCGGGCATCCTCCGGCGCATCATCATGGAGCACAAGGGCGAGTTCCATCCCCAAGTCGTCATCGAGGACGACAAGGGGGTCATTCAGGAGGTCCATCCGCTTCCCGAAAAGGCCCACATCGAAGTGCCGGAAGGCGAGCGGGTCCGGGCGGGATCGGTCCTGGCCAAGACGCCGCGCGAGCTGGCGGGCACGCAGGACATCACGGGCGGCCTGCCGCGGGTTACGGAGCTCTTCGAAGCGCGCAAGCCCAAGGAGCCCGCCGTCATCGCGGAAATCGACGGCATCGTCGAGTTGGGCGAGAAGAAGCGCGGCCGCCGAGAGATCATCGTCCGCAACGACGAGACGGGCATGGAGATCAAGCACACGGTGCCGCACGGACGGGGTTTGAGGGTCCACACGGGCGACCGCGTGCGCGCCGGCGACGCGCTCATCGAGGGACCGCTGGTGCCGCACGACATCCTGCGGATCCGCGGCGAGGAAGAGGCCCAACAGTACATCCTGCGCGAGGTGCAGTCGGTGTATCGCTCGCAGAACGTGACCATCAACGACAAGCACATCGAGATGATCGTCGCGCAGATGATGCGCAAGATCCGCATCCAGAGCTCCGGGGACAGCCAGTACCTGCCCGGCGCGGTGGTGGACAAGTTCAAGCTGCGCGAGGAGAACGCGAAGCTCAAGAAGGGGGGCAAGAAGCCCGCGACGTTCAAGCCGCTGCTTCTGGGCGTGACCAAGGCGGCCATCCAGTCGGAGAGCTTCATCGCCGCGGCCAGCTTCCAGGAGACGACGAAGGTGCTCACGGAGGCGGCGCTGCAAGGGAAGTCCGACGATCTGGTGGGTTTGAAGGAGAACGTGATCGTCGGGCACATGGTGCCGGCGGGCACGGGCTTCAAGAAGTATCTCCACATGAAGATCCGGCACGAGGAGCCGGAGGTGCCGCCTGCGGTGGAGGCGCAGGAACCGATTCCGGCGGCGTAGAATGCGGTCGGATGACGAGGTATCGCGCATTCTATTTGGCTTCGCGACAATGAAGTTGACTCAACGGGCACGGTTGCTATAATCCGCTCCCTTTACGATAGAATTGAAAGAGCGACGCGGTTGCGTTCTCGCGAATGATTGGAACGCGCCGCCAGGAGAAATGGGCGCGTTCCATGCCGACGATTAATCAGCTCGTACGCCAGGGGCGGAGGAAGCCGCAGTACAAGTCCAAGTCCCCCGTCCTGGACAACAATCCGCAGAAGCGGGGCGTCTGTCTGCTCGTCAAGACGATGACGCCCAAGAAGCCGAACTCCGCGCTGCGGAAGATCGCGCGGGTCCGCCTCTCGAACGGCCGCGAGACGACCGCCTATATCCCGGGCGAAGGGCACAATCTCCAGGAGCACTCGATCGTCCTCGTGCGCGGCGGCCGCGTGCGGGACCTGCCCGGCGTGCGCTACCACATCATTCGGGGCAAGCTGGATTGCGCGGGCGTGGAAGGTCGGAAGAAGAGCCGCTCGAAGTACGGCGCCAAGAAGCCGAAGTAGTTGTCAGTATAAAAGTCTCTTCCCTATGGAACTGACAACTGAAAACTGAGAACTGATAACTTCCATGACAAAAGTATTCAGCTCCGTCGATCAACTGCTGAAGCCCGACGCGCGCTACAAGAGCAAGCTCGTCGCCAAGTTCATCAATTGCCTCATGTGGGAAGGCAAGAAGTCGCTGGCGGAGCGCACCTTCTACGCCGCGATGGACGAGGTGATCAAGAAGATCAGGGACAAGGACCCCGTGGAGATCTTCACCACGGCGGTCAACAACGTGAAGCCGCAGGTGGAGGTCCGCTCCCGCCGCGTCGGGGGCGCCACATACCAGGTGCCGGTGCCCGTGCCGTCCAAACGGCAGGTGAGCCTGGCGTTCCGCTGGATGCTGGCCGCCATTCGGAAAAAGAAGGGCCGCCCCGCCTACGTCAAGCTGGCGGACGAGATCATGACCTGCTATCGCGGCGAAGGCGAAGCGGTCAAGAAACGCGACGACGTGCACAAGATGGCGGAAGCCAACAAGGCGTTCGCGCATCTGGCTTACTAAAACGCTTCCGCGGCCTCTGGTCCAGGTCCCCCTCCTGCGCTATAGTACATTCCAAGGCTTTCGAAGCCGGGCCCCAACGTCGCCTCGTAATTTCACAGGTTTACGGTGAGCGAATCACAGAACTCTCGGGCAGGCCGTTTCACGCGCGTTCGCATCGAGAACTGGCGGAATTTCCTTTCAGTTGATGTGCTACTGGCGAAGCGCGTCTTTTTGGTGGGCCCAAACGCTTCCGGAAAATCAAACTTCTTGGACCTTTTCCGCTTTCTTCGCGATCTTGTGGCCGTCGGCGGAGGCTTGCAGGACGCCGTTCGCCGCCGAGGAGGGGTTTCACGAATTCGTTGCCTTGCGGCCCGGCAAAAGCCGAAGATCGGTATTCAAGTAGAGGCAGGAGCGGAGCGGAGAGGAATTTTTCAAAAACGGGCGACTAAATTTCGCCATCCGCATATTTGTTTCGGGAGTCGGAGGATGCTTAAACGAAGGTCGTCCCGCATGATCGACGCCGCCGAGGGGAAGCCAGGCCGGAACGCGGGCAACGATGGGCCCGGCCACGTCGCCGGCCTGCTGATGAAGCACCGGACGTACCTGCACGCCTAGGCGGGTCAGAGCGGAAACCGCCGAAGCGGCGGCCCGTGGATTGGCGAGCAGGAGGGGCACGACGCTGAGCCGGAACAGCGGATCGGTCGAACGCATCAGCCCTGTCACCAGGTCATCCATCTCGGAAGGGACGGCGCGAGGATTCGGCGATTGATGGATGGCGATCAGCGGCACTCCGAACGCGGCCAAGACGCGGGCCAGCTCTACGTCGCGGGCGGTTTCTTCCATGCCTTTGATTATAACGGCCGGGAAAAGGACTTCGAAGCGCGGTGTCTATTCTTGCGTGAGCGTTCACCGCCTTTCGGCCATCGCCGCCCTGGTGTTAGCGTTGGGTTCGCATATCGCATCCGGCGGCCCCGATGACGCCGTCACCCGCGACCCCGATGCGTTCAATCTGGGCGTGCTCGGCGCGGAAGGCAATCCAACCAAGGAGCCGTCCGGCATCAAGATCGCCGCCGTCCACAAGGAAGGGCCGGCCGCCGCGGGAGGGCTCCAGGAGGGCGACCACATCATCGCCGTCGGCGGCGCGACCTTTCCGAAAAACAAGGATGCGATCCATGCCTTCGTGGAATTCCTGGAGAAGGCGTCATCCCGTAAGGGGGCGACGCTGACGCTTAACGTCCTTCGCGCGGGCAAGCACGAGGCCGTCAAGATCACGCTGCCGTTCCTCGGCCCTCACGTTTCCTCCTGTCCATCACGGTGCGTCCGATGCGAGAAGATGATCGACGGCTCGCTCGCGTTTCTGGCGAACCTCCAGAAGGAAAACGGCGCGTTCGAATCGAAGCTGGGCGGAACCTCAGGCGCGGTCGTCGTGACGTCGTTGTGCGGGCTGGCGTTGCTTGCCTCCGGGAGCACGCCCGAGGACGGCCCCTACGCGGAGCACATCCGGAAGGCGATGTCATTCGTCACCGAGAACGCAGGAAAAGATGACAAGAAGGGCCGCGAAGCGGGGGAGCCCAACTGGAACCAGACCAACTGGTCGCTCGGTTACGCGCCGATCTTCCTCGTGTCATATCTGAAGAAGAAGGACGACCCGGCGATCCGAAAGCGGCTCGAAGAGATCTCCGCGAAGATTGTCGAGAATCAGGAGCGAAGCGGTGGCTGGGCGCACGGCCCCGGAGGACCGAACGCGCTCAACTACCTCGAACTCGAAGTCATGAGCAACGTCTGTCTGACCGCGCTCGGACTCATGAACCAGATCGGAATCAAGCCTCCCGGCGAGGCGGTTGAACGCGCGATCCGCTATGTCGAGGAATGCTCCGACGGAGGCGGCGGCGTCGGCTACAGCACGCGCGACGGCCAGAAAGGCATGGGTGACCCCGGCCGCACGGCCGGCGCCATCGTGGCCCTGTGGACGTTGGGGCGGCAGCGGCATCCGCTGTTCGGCAAGATGGCCGCCTACTACACCATGAGAATCGGCGATCTCGTGAACGGCCATGTCTCGCCCGTGATGCACTGCACGAGCGGCGGGATCGCCGCGCACCTGCTCGGGCCGAAGGTCTGGGCGAAGTTCATGCAGCCGTTCCGCCTGGAATTCATGGCCGCGCGCCGCCCCGACGGCGGCTTCTCGGCGCGCCCGACCGAGGAGACGCGGCAGCTCCGCTCCAACACCGACCGCTCCCTCGGCGACGCGTGGACGACCGCCAGCTACCTCCTTATCCTTCAGCTCCCGAAGGGGCGCCTGGCGTTCTGATGGTCCGGATCGAGCGCTAGACTTCCAGCAATAAATCAGTACTCTCATTTCACCAGGCGGAGGAGAGGGCGATGCCGCGGGACCTGCCGTACACCAACCGCAAGGGATATACCTACCACCTTTACAAGACTTCCACGAAAACCGGCAAGCCCCGCTATGTTTTCTCTCGCGCGCTCTCCAAGGATGCGCTGCGTGAGGTCCCGCCGGGCTACCGGATCGTCGAGAGCATCAACGGCGTGGTGTCGCTGGCCAAGGCCGGCGCCTCGCCGATCGCGGAGGAGGAAATCCGGATTGTTCGATCGGCGCTCGCGCGGGATCCGCGATTGGCCCGATACGGAGTGGAGGCTCGCAAGAAAGCGCTGGTCGTGTTTGAGCCGATCGGCGGCCTCGGCGCGGACATGGCCGAGTTCGGCCGCCTCACGGGACTTCCCGTACAGTATGCTCCGGTCTTCCGATTCACTTTGGTGGACGAAGCGAAGCGGGAATTCCTGGCGGAGCGGATGTGCTACCGCGCCTCGGTGGACGGTTGGCTGCCTTTGAACGACGTGGGGACGATCCGCAAACTGGCGCGGCGATATCTGCCGCACTTGGGGCGGGAATCTTTCTACGAACTCTATTAAAAGGAGCCAATTTTTTTGCAAAGATTTTTCCGTCTCCGAGATAAGGCAAGATCCCGTGAAGTCCACAGTCCAGAGTCGCCGCGAATCGGGGATCCGACTTTGGACTCTGGACTTCGGACTCTGGACTCCCAGCGCGGCGAGAAACTGCTTGGGAAAAGTTTGGTTGCGGCTTCGCCGCGCTGGGGCACCGACCAGAAATTGCTCACAACTAGAAATTGCGAAATCTCACAATCCAAGCAATTTCTATGCGGTCTTTCTCACTCTCGCGGCACACCTTAGTGGAGGGTGACGATATGAACTGCGCATTCGCGAAAGTTGTTCTCCTGGCGTGCTCGGCGTGGATCCTTGTTTCGTGCCGGACCAATCCCTATACCGGACGCTCGCAGCTCATTCTGCTCGACCGCGAGACGGAGCTGGCGCTGGGCGCTCAGGCCTATGAGGAATACCTCGGTCGAGAGAGAAACGTGACGCTCGATCCTCGGTACGTCGCTCCCGTCCGTCGCGTGACCGAAAGGTTGGCTTATCACATCGAGCAGGGGTGGGATGACATCAAGCCGCCCCGCTTCAATTGGAAGGTGACGGTGATCGACAAACCCGGAACGGCCAATGGGCGCTGCGACGCTCGCGATAGAATTCGCGCCATCTCCCAACCTGAGCGAATTCTAAGCTGACAGCTTAAGGCTCCGTTGCTACAATCCCCGCCCTTATGGGGTGACCCTCGACCGCATCCGCAACTTCGGCATCATCGCCCACATCGACGCCGGAAAGACCACCACCACCGAGCGCATCCTCTACTATTCCCGGCGCATCCATAAAGTCGGCAACGTGGACGAAGGCACCACCACCACCGACTGGTACGTGCTGGAGCAGCAGCGCGGCATCTCCATCTTCAGCGCCGCCGTCACCTGCGAGTGGCGCGACCACATGATCAACGTGATCGACACCCCGGGCCACGTCGACTTCACCGCCGAGGTCGAACGTAGCCTGCGCGTTCTCGACGGCGCCGTCGTCGTCTTCGACGGCGTCAAAGGCGTGGAAGCGCAGTCGGAAACGGTCTGGCGGCAGGCGAATCGATACGGCATTCCCCGCATTGCCTTCATTAATAAGATGGACCGTCCTGGCGCCGACTTCGATCATTGCCTGGAGACGATTCGGGAACGACTGGCCGTGAACCCCGTAGCCGTCACGCTTCCCCTTGGCAGCGCCGCCAACTTTCGCGGCGTGATCGACCTGATCCGCGACAGGATCTTGTCATTCGAAGGAGAGCGCGGCGAAGAAGTCGTCGCCGCCGACGTGCCGGAGGAGATGCGGGAGGAGACCGAGCGCCGCCGCCACCACCTGCTGGAAGCGGTCGCGGACTACGACGACGAACTCCTCTCCAACCTTCTCGACGGCACGCCGCCCGGCGCGCCCGAGGTGCTTCGAGCGCTCCGCAAAGCCACCCTCGCCGGCAAGGTGGTGCCCGCCTACGCCGGGTCCTCGCTCCATCATCAGGGCGTTCAGCCGGTCCTGGACGGCGTCATCGATCTTCTGCCGTCGCCCCTGGATCGGCCGGTGATCCAGGGAACGGACCCGTCCACGGGCAAGCCGGAACAGCGGGACCTTCGAAAAGACTCGACCCTCAGCGCCATCGCGTTCAAGACCGAGACCGATCCGCACGGCGAACTGACGTACGTCCGTCTCTATACCGGCCGCATCCGAGCGGGCGAGGGACTCTACAACCCTCGCCTGGAACGGCACGAGCGCACGACGCGCCTCTTCCGCATGTTCGCCCATTCGCGCGAGGCGATCGATGTCGCCGGCCCCGGGGAAATCGTGGGCGTCATCGGCCTCAAGCAGACCGTCACCGGCGACACGCTCTCCGACAAGAAACGCCCCATCCTGCTGGAGCTGCCCAGCTTTCCCGAGCCGGTCGTCGACGTCGCCATCGAACCCAAGTCCAGCGCGGACAAAGACAAGCTCGATGAGGTGCTCAAGCGCCTCGCCAAGGACGATCCGACGTTCAAAGTCAGCGTGGACACCGAGACCGGCCAGACGGTCCTCCATTGCATGGGCGAACTCCACGCCGAGGTGCTGCACTATCGCATCACCACGGACTTTCGCGTTCCGTCCAGCCTGGGCAAGCCGCGGGTCGCGTATCGTGAGACCATCACGGCGGCCGCCGCCGCGAAGGAGCGCGCCGTCATCCGCGTGGGAGAGAAAAGCCTCTTCGGTCATGTGGTGGCGGAGATCGTACCCGATCCGTCGGCCGTGACGCCCGTCTTCGAATCCCGCCTCGCGCCTGAACTGGACAAGGCGTTGCGCCGCTTCCTTCCGGCGATCCGGGAGGGACTGCTCAGCGCGGCGGGCTCGGGGCCGATCGCAGGATACCCGATGACCTACGTGCGGTGCGTCCTCGTCGGCGGCTCGGTGACGCCCGAAAGCGCGGAGGCGGCGTACAGCGCGGCGGCGGTCCAGGCGTTCCGCGCGGCGCTGGCCAAAGTGCAGGCCGTCCTTTTGGAGCCGCATATGTCCCTCGAAGTGACGGTGCCGGATGATTATGTGGGCGACATCATCAACGACCTGAACATGCGGGGGGCCGAGATCGTCGGGATGGAATCCGTGCAGGCCGCCAAAGTGGTGCGCGGCCACGTCGCGCTGTCGCAGATGTTCGGATACGCCTCCCGCATGAGATCGCTGACGCAAGGCCGGGGGAGTTACACGCTGGAGCCGTTCGAATATCGCCCGGTGCCGCCCGAAGCATTGAAGCGGTTTGGGATGTGAAGCCAATTCTGTTTTTGACAGGCCTGCTTCTGGCTTCCTGTTCCGGAAGCTACAAAGTCCGGTTGGTCGACGATCGGTCGATCGCTTACGGAACGGAATCCTATTTCGCCTATGCCGTGCCGCCTTTGCTTCCCGGCCAGACGCTCGCGGACGTGCGGCCGGATCAAAGGCTGGTGATCTGGTCCGAGGATGGATTCGAAGCCATTCTGGACGGGGGCGACCCCCGTCCGGTCCTGGTTCGGGAGGGTCCCGGAGCGCGGCCCGCCTCGCCGGCCGATCTGGAGCGATTGGCACGCGTCTTCCCGGAGTGGTCGTTGGTTCCTTCGCCCGGCGCGGAAGCGTACGCGGCGGAACGAGCCAGAGCGGAGCCGGCGACCAGCGGCGGGCTTTTCCCGACGCACATCCGCGAGTGCTTCGATCGAGCGGAGCCCTCCGAGGCGATCCGTCTGGCACTTGATCGCCGGCCGCCGGGGTGGATGGATCGCGGCGGCCGCGCGGTGGTACTGGCCGCCGCCGCCGCGCGTTGCGCGCCGTCGGATCTGCGCCGGATCGTGGATCAGGCGCTGATCGAGCCATTCGCTCGTGATGGGCGGCGGATCCTGCGGGCCTGCACGGCGCGGGAAGATCTGCCGCCCGCGGATCTCGCCGCGATCATGGAAGGATTGGAACGGAGAAGCGAACTGGACGCTTCGTGGGAGGACCGGCGACTGGCCGTTCGGCATCCGTCGGCCACCGAAGCGTTGCTCCTGCGGGCGGCCGAGTCCCTGAAACGTCCCATGCGCTCCACCGTCCGCCGCGCCGCCGTCGAGGCGATCGCTTCCACGCCGGCGGCGACGTCCCGCGTGCTCCTGCTCTTGACGGCCGCTTCGTTCCACTACGACGAGGATCGCGAGGCGGCCATCCTGCGAATCGTGTCCCATCCGTCCGCGACTGCGGAAGTCCGATGCGCGCTTCGAAAAATCGCGGAAAGGATTCGGGATCCGGAGCGGCGCTCGAAAATTCTGGGACGGATCGAGGCGGAGGGTGAGCCATGAGCGGATTCAACGCGGCGCTGGGGTTGAAACGTGAGGGGGGCGGAACCATCGTCCTGGAAACCCGCCCCGAACACGAAGTGGCGGTGGGGATCATCCATTTCGCCGTGCTGGCGACGCTGGCGGAGGTGGCGGCGGCCGAGGCGGTGGGGGAGGCGGTGGTGCCCGCATCCGTGTCGTTGAACCTGCTTCAGCGCGCGGCGCCGGGAAAGTTGATCGCGAAAGGGCGTCTCCTGCGGAAAGGTCGCCG
Source organism: Planctomycetota bacterium (assembly GCA_016209705.1). GTDB lineage: Bacteria > Planctomycetota > MHYJ01 > MHYJ01 > JACPRB01 > JACQVR01. Next base: position 58,950 of record JACQVR010000085.1, on the reverse strand, counting down.
GCTCGCGGTTGCGGAAGGCGAGGTCTTTTCCGGGGACGCCTTCGTGGCCAAAGCCATCGTCACGTTCGCGATCGGATGAGAACAGTCTTCTTGGGATGATCCCTGATGCCGGATGCTTCCTTTGCCTTGACTTCGGAAATCGCGTCTATATACTGATCACTCCTCTGAAGGGCTAAAAACCGTCATGGCGCAGCGAATTCGGATCCGGATCGAAGGGTACGATCACGAGGTGATCGATCAGTCGGCCATGGACATCGTGAACACGTCCAAGCGGACGGGGGCGAAAGTCCACGGCCCCATCCCGCTGCCGACCAAGATCGAGCGGATCACGGTGCTGCGCTCCCCCCACGTGGACAAGAAATCGCGCGAGCAGTACGAGATTCGGACGCACAAGCGGATCGTCGATATCACGGAGCCGACGGCGAAAACGATCGATGAACTGCGCAGCTTGAACATGCCCGCCGGGATCGATATCCGCGTCAAAGCCATGCTGGACGAGAAGTAGCCATGGCGGACCTCCCTCTTTACGATCGAGAAGGCAAGCGCCTGGGGACCGTCAACATCGACGAGTCGGTGTTCGGCGACAAGGTCCGCAAGCGGCTCTTGCACCAGGTGGTCGTCATCTACGAAGCCAACAAGCGCCAGGGAACGGCGTCCACGAAAACGCGGGGCGAGGTCGAAGGATCCACGCGCAAGCCATGGCCCCAGAAGCACACGGGCCTGGCGCGCGCCGGAACGGTCCGTTCCCCGATCTGGCGTCACGGCGGCGTGGTGTTCGGCCCGCGGCCTCGTGACTACCGCCTGGGTCTGACGGCCAAGATGCGCCGCGCGGCGCTCGATTCGGCGCTCCTGGGCAAGATCCGGGATCAAGAAGTGTGCGTCATCGAGGCGCTCGGGCTTCCGCGGCCGAAAACCAAGCACATGGCCTCGCTGCTGGCGGCGATGGAACTGGACCGGCGGGTGCTCATCGGTGTGCGGTCGGCCGATCCGAACGTGACGCTCTCGGTCCGCAATCTTCCGGGCGTCACGGTGGCGCCGGTGTCGGAATTCAACGCCTACGACGTCGTCCGGCATCACCGCCTGCTGCTCACACGGGACGCGCTGGCCGCGCTCCTCGCCTCGCGGTCGAAAACGAAGGAGGTCGCGGCCGCCGCGACGGGATCGCCATGAGCATCGCCTACGACGTCCTGCGGAAGCCGCTGGTCACGGAAAAGTCGATGGGCCAGCAGCAGAAGAACGTCTATACGTTCATTGTGGGCATGGACGCGAACAAGCTCCAGGTGAAGCACGCGGTCGAGAAAATCTATAACGTGAAGGTGGCCGACGTCCGCACCGTGCGGATCAAAGGCAAGCGCAAGCGCATGAAGAACATGCTGCTCGAGGGCCGCCGCAACGATTGGAAGAAGGCGTTCGTGACGCTCAAGGAGGGTTTCCGTCTCGAGATTATTTGACCGTCACGCATTCCGATCTTTCGACTCTTGACTTAGGACTTGTAAGATGCCTGTTCGCGAATACAAGCCGACCTCCCCCGGACGCCGCGGCGCCACGGTGCTCGACTTCGCGGAGCTCACCCGGTCGAAGCCGCACAAACCGCTGACCGAGGCGATTCACAAGACGGGGGGGCGGAACAACGTCGGCCGGCTTTCCATGCGCCACATCGGAGGCGGCGTGAAGCGCCGGTACCGCCTCATCGACTTCAAGCGGAACAAGGACGGCGTCCCCGGCACGGTCGAGTCGATCGAGTACGATCCCAACCGTTCGGCGTACATCGCCCTGATCAAATATCGCGACGGCGAACGCCGGTACATCCTGGCCCCCCACGGCTTGAACGTCGGCGACGAGATATCCAGCGGCGAGAAAGTGGAGCCGCGCATCGGTTGCTGCCTGCCGATCAAGAACATCCCGGCGGGAATGATGATCCATAATCTCGAACTGACGCCGGGGCGGGGCGGGCAACTGGTCCGTTCGGCCGGCGGGTTCGCCCAGATCCAGGCGAAGGAGGGGGCGTACGCGGACGTGCTCCTGCCCAGCGGCGAAGTTCGGCGGATTCACGTGCGCTGCCGCGCCACCATCGGCCAGGTGAGCAATATCGAGTGGGCCAACGTGGTATGGGGCAAAGCCGGGCGGAAGCGCTGGCTGGGCATTCGTCCCACCGTGCGGGGAACGGCGATGAATCCGATCTCGCACCCGATGGGCGGCGGCGAGGGGCGCTCCGGAGGAGGACGCCATCCGATCAACTGGAAGGGCACGAAGTTGGCCAAAGGCGGCAAGACGCGGCGGTCGAAGAACATCTCCACCAAGTTCATCCTCCGGCGCCGGAAGGCGGGACGGTACCAGAACACAAGGAAGTAGACGAATGAGTCGATCCCTCAAGAAAGGGCCGTACATCGATCCGAAGCTGATGGCGAAAGTCCACAGGGTCAAGGCGTCGGGCGTGCGGGATCCCATCAAGACGTGGTCGCGGCGCTCCACGATCTCGCCCGATTTCGTGAACCTCAATTTCCTGATCCACAACGGGAGGACGTTCGTCAAGGTGTTCGTGACCGAGGACATGGTGGGGCACAAGCTGGGCGAGTTCGCCCCCACCCGCCTCTTCCGCGGTCATCCCGGAACCAAGGCGAGCCCCTCCGGGGCCACGGAAGGATAGACCATGGCGGTCGCCACGCAACAACCGGAGCCGAAACACCGATTCACGGCCAAACTCCGCTACGCGCGCATGTCCGCGAGGAAAATGAGGTACGTGGTGGACCTCGTGCGCGGAAAGGACTACAACACCGCCCTGGCCATCCTGCGCGCCTGCTCCAAGCGCGGTGCGCCCTACTGCAAGAAACTTCTGGAATCCGCGGCCGCCAACGCGCTGGACATGGCGCGCACGCGTAATCTTGACATCGACGCGAACAACCTCCACCTCGTGGAGGCGCTCGTCGACGGCGGGCCGATCATCAAGCGGTGGCGTCCTTCGTCGATGCGCCGGCCGACCATGATCCGCAAGCGCCTGTGCCACGTGACGTTCGTGCTGGAAGAGCGTCCTCTGAAGGAGTCCCGCCGCGAGCGGGCGCGGCGCCAGAAGCAGGAGCGGCAGAAGATCGCCTCGGCGGCGAAGGCGGCGCGGAAGGAGAGCGGCGCCGCGAAACCGCCTCCCGCGGCGGGGCCGGAAAGCGGACCGACGGAGAAAAAGGAATAGCCGCATGGGTCAAAAGGTCAATCCGATCGCCTTTCGAATGGGCATCACCGCGCCCTGGCGCTCCCGCTGGTACGCCACCAAGAAGAATTTCGGCGCGTGGCTCGTCGAGGATCAGAAGATCCGCGGATTCGTCAAGAAGGAGTACGGGTTCGCGGGCATTTCGCGCATCGAGATCGAGCGGATCGGCGAGAAGTTGCGCGTCATCATCTCGGCGGCGCGGCCTGGCCTTCTGATCGGCAAGAAGGGCGCCAAAGTCGACAAGATCAGCGAAGACGTGGGGCTCCTCGTCGGGCGAGCCGTGGATGTGGATGTCAAGGACGTGGAGACGCCCGAGTTGGATGCGCAGATCGTCGGCGAGGCGATCGCGGAGCAGCTTAAAAAACGGGCTCCGTACCGGCGCACCATGAGGCGGTATGCCGAGATGATCATGGATCTGGGCGCCAAGGGGGTGAAGATCCAGCTCAAGGGCCGATTGGGCGGCGCGGAGATCGCGCGGTGCGAGCACATCATGCTCGGCCGCATCCCGCTGAACACGATTCGCGGCGATGTCGATTACGCGACCGCCACGGCGGTGACCATGAAGGGTACCGTCGGGATCAAGACCTGGATTTATCGCGGCGAGCGGTTCGACACCAAGGCGCGGGCGCCCGAAGCGGCGGAGGCCCGCGCGGCCGCCGCGCCGCTGACGGCTCCGGCGATGCAAGCGTGAGGGGGATTCGGCCATGCTGATGCCGAAACGGGTCAAGTGGCGCAAGACGCAGCGCGGCACCATGAAGGGGGTCGCGACCCGCGGCAATCGGGTCACGTTCGGGGAGTACGGCCTCATGTCCCTGGATCTCGGCTGGCTGAGCGCCCGGGAGATCGAGGCGGGTCGGGTGGCGGCCACGCACATGATGGGGACCGAAGGTCGGCTGTACATCCGGGTCTTTCCCCACAAGTCGGTCAGCGCCAAGCCGGCGGAGACCCGCATGGGCAAGGGGAAAGGCGAGCCGGAATATTACGCCGCCGTCATCCGGCCGGGCACGATTCTGTTCGAGGTGGCGGGCGTCACGGAGGATCTGGCCAAGCAGTGCCTGAACCTCGTGGCCAACAAAGTCTCCGTCCGGACCCGGATGGTGAGTCGAAAACGCTGAACGAGGCGGACATGGCGGGACGAAAGAAGAAAAATTACCGGGAACTGACCGACGAGGAGCTGGCGAAGGAAGTCGAGGAGTTTCGCAAGGCGCTCTTCAATCTGCGGGTGCGGAAGGTGACCGACGTCGTCGAGAAGCCGTCTTTGTTCAAGGAGCACCGCCGGGAAATCGCGCGGGCGCTGACCGAGATCCGCGCGCGCGAGCTGAGAAAGGAAAAGGCGTCCGCGACTCCCGCTTCGCAGTCTTGAGTCCCCGGAGGTTGAATGCCCAAGAAAACGAAAGCCAAGGCGAAAGCCAAGGCGTCTCCCAAGCCTGAAAAGATTCAGACCTCCTACTCCAAGCCCGAACTGAATCAGTTCAAGGTCCTGCTTCAACTTCGTCGCAAGCAGCTTCTGGGGGACGTGGACCGTCTCGAATCGGAAGCGTTGAAAAAGGCCGATGCGGGCGACCTCTCCAGCTTGCCCATGCACATGGCCGACCAGGGCACCGACAATTTCGAGCAGGACATCACCTTGGGGTTGATGGAGAGTGAGGGGGAGGAGCTCCAGCAGATTCACGACGCACTGGAACGGATTCGCGACGGCACGTTCGGGGTCTGCGAGAACTGCCATAAAGCCATTCCGAAACCCCGCCTCAAGGCCATTCCGTACGCGCGGCTCTGCTTGGCCTGCAAGCGGCGGGAAGAAGGCAGTTAGGCCGTGGCCTCGGTCTGGCCCTCGGGGATGCCCTCTGCTACAATCGCCAGGGGTGTGGCCAGATATTCCAGGGGATGCCGAGATATAGGGAATAGTGGAGATCGGACTCCCGAAGTGCGGTAGGGCTCTTCTCCATATCTCCAATATCTCGACAACCTCCCATGAGTCACCGTCTCGTCTTCGTTCTGCTGGCGCTGATCGGCGCCGTCTCGGACCTCTGGACCAAGACCTGGGCGTTCGATCGCATTCCGCCGGGCGGGCGCGAAATTCCGGTGATTCCAGGCTTCTTCTCGATCGGCCGGACGACCAACGAAGGGATCGTGTTCGGCCTCTTCGCCGGCGCCGGCTCGTTCTTCCAGGTGGTGTCGATTCTCGCGGTTCCGATCATCCTGGGGATCTACTGGGCGGTCCGGAAGCCGCGGTGGATCGTGACGCTGTCGCTCGGACTGGTCATGGCCGGCACGCTGGGAAACATGGTGGATCGCATCGAGTACGGCCACGTGCGGGATTTCATCAAGTTCTTTTGGAAGAACCACACGTGGCCGCTGTTCAATCTGGCGGATTCGTACATCAGCGTGGGCGTGATCTTGCTGTCGATCGACATGCTCTTTTTCGACGACAAGAGGAAATCGCGGGAGCCGGAACCGAGCTCCGCGAAGCCGACCGAACCCATGCCGCGGATCGACGTTTCGGAGCCCGACAATGCCCAGAAAGCGGACGGTCCCGCCGCCGCCCCGCCGCTCTCCTGAAGCCGCCGCGCCGGCGGAAGCTCGCGTCGACCTGTCGACCGCGCTCGGTCCGCTGAAGCTCACCAATCCCGTCATGGTCGCTTCGGGCACGTTCGGCGCGCTCATGGACACCGTGCTGGACGTCTCGAAACTCGGCGCGGTGGTCGAAAAGACCGTCACGAAGAAGCCCCGGAAGGGGAATCCCCCGCCGCGCGTCTGGGAGACCGCCGGCGGGATGCTCAACTCCATCGGCCTGGAGAACTACGGCCTGGAGGGATGGATCCGCAAGCGCTATCCGCAAGTGAAGGACTATCCGTGCGCGCTCATCGTGAGCGTCTCGGGCGAAACGGTGGAGGAATACTCGGAACTGGTGCGGGCCATCGACGCGCTGCCGCGGGTGGACGCGTTCGAGTTGAACATCAGTTGCCCGAACGTGTCGCACGGCTTGGATCATGCGACCGATCCCGCGGCCATGGAACGCGTGGTTCGTCTGGCCAAGGCGGCGACGCGGCGGCCCGTCTTCGCCAAGCTCACGCCGAACGTCACGGATGTCGTGACCGTGGCCCGCGCGGCGATGGAGGGGGGCGCCGACGGCCTGTCGCTCATCAATACGCTGAAGGGCATGGCGATCGACTGGCGGCGGCGCGCGCCGTGCCTGGGCGCAGGAACGGGCGGGCTGTCGGGGCCGGCCATCAAGCCGGTGGCGTTGCGCATGGTCTGGGAGGTGTGCTCCGCCTTGCCGGCGGCCCCGGTGATGGGCATCGGCGGAATCTCGAACGCCGACGACGCGCTGGAGTTCATCGTGGCGGGAGCGCGCGCCGTTCAGGTGGGCACCGCCAATTTCGTGGAGCCGCGCTCGGCCGAGACCGTCGTCGACGGAATGCGCCGGAAGCTCGCGGAAGCCGGAATCGCGCGCGTCACGGACGTGGTCGGAACCGTTACAAAAAGTTTTGAGAATATATTGTAACTGTTACGAAATATTTTGAGAATATTCTGTAGCGTTACAAATAATTTTCAAAATAGTTTGTAACAACCGACGGCGGCTTGCGCCGGCCTTTCTGGCCGCCGTATAATTACGGCTACGCATGATGCAGCCTGCCTTGATGCTGGCGGTGGCGACATCCCTGGGATACGGGCCCGCGGAGGGATCGGCGCTTCATCCCGCGGAGGTCCTCGTCGCCGCGCTCGCTGCGGAAGCGCGGGTCCGATCGCTCGACGCCTTGGATCCCGTGTTCACCGTAGTGCGTTCGGCGGCGGAAGCATCCAGCCCTCCGGGGCACGGGGCGCCGGCTTCTTTGACCTTGACCCAGGCCGAGGCCGCCTTGGACCCTCGCGACGCCGTCCGCTATGACTGGCGCCTGCCGGTTTTTCGTACCAAGCCCTAGCCGCTTCACGGTCCGCCCGCCGTCCGGTCGCAGGATCGTTCCTTCCCGCCTGTTTCGAGATCGCCCATGGAACAAGTTCTGGAATTTGTCGGCAAGGTGCTGGGGCGCGTCTTCGGCACCCAGAATGAGCGCATGCTCCGCCTCTACTGGCGCACGGTCGTCGACGAGGTCGTTCCCCTCGAAGGGAAGATGACGGCGCTGGCGGATGCCGACTTTCGCCGGCTCACGGCTCAGTTCAAGGAACGCCTCCGGGAGGGCGCCGCCCCGGAAGACCTGCTTCCCGAGGCCTTCGCGGCCGGACGGGAGGCGGCGCGCCGGACGATCAAGATGCGCCATTTCGATGTCCAGCTCATCGGCGGCATCGTGCTGCACGAAGGCAAGATCGCGGAGATGGCCACCGGCGAAGGCAAGACCCTCGTCGCCACCCTGCCGGCGTATCTCAACGCGCTTACCGGCCGCGGCGTCCACATCGTCACCGTCAACGACTATCTCGCCCGCCGGGACTGCCAGTGGAACGGGCCGACGTACGACCTGCTCGGCGTGAGCGTGGCTTCCATCCAGCACGAGCAATCGTACCTCTTCGATCGGACCTATCTCCCCGATCCGAACGAGCGGCTCCGCTTCCTCCGCCCCTGCACCCGGCAGGAGGCGTATCGCGCCGACATCACGTACGGCACCAACAACGAGTTCGGTTTCGATTACCTTCGCGACAATCTCAAAGTCCGCAAGGAGGACCAGGTCCAGCGAGGCCATGCCTACGCCATCGTGGACGAAGTGGATTCCATTCTCATCGACGAGGCCCGAACCCCGCTCATCATCAGCGGGCCGGCGGAGGAATCGACCGAGAAATACTACGTCGCCGACCGCGTGGCCAAGCGCCTCGTGCGCGGCGAAGAACTGACCGTGGGGAAGGACCGGCAGAAAGTCCACACCGGTGACTTCGTCGTCAAGGAAAAGGAACACGTCGCCTTCCTGACCGAGCAGGGCATCGAGAAGGCGGAGCGCGAGGTCGGCGTCGGCTCCTTCTACACGGGCGAGAACATGGACTGGCCCCACTACCTCGAAACCGCCCTCAAGGCCCATCACCTGTACCAGCGCGACCGCGATTACGTGGTCAAGGACGGCGAGGTCATCATCGTGGACGAGTTCACTGGACGCATGATGCCCGGCCGCCGCTGGAGCGACGGCCTGCACCAGGCCGTCGAGTCCAAGGAAGGAATGAAGATCCAGGAAGAGACCCAGACCTACGCGACGATCACGCTCCAGCACTATTTCAAGATGTACGACAAGCTGGCGGGCATGACCGGCACCGCGGCCACGGAAGCCACCGAGTTCGAGAAGATCTACAATCTCGAAGTCTGCGTCATCCCCACCAATCGTCCCATGGTGCGGACGAACTTTCCGGACGTGGTCTACGGCACCGAGGAGGAGAAATTCGACGCCGTCGAGGAGGAAATCGCCCGGGTTCACGCGACCGGACGGCCGATCCTCATCGGCACCACGTCGGTGGCGAAATCCGAAATCCTGGCCGAACGGCTCAAGCTGCGCGGACTCAAGCATGAAGTCCTCAACGCGAAACACCACGAAAAGGAAGCCTACATCGTCTCGCGGGCGGGCCAGAGGGGCGCGCTGACCGTTGCCACGAACATGGCCGGCCGCGGCACGGACATCATCCTCGGCGAGGGCGTGGCGGACATCGGGGGCTTGCACATCCTGGGAAGCGAGCGCCACGAATCGCGCCGCATCGACAACCAGCTCCGCGGCCGCTGCGCCCGGCAAGGCGACCCGGGGTCGTCCCAGTTTTTCATGTGCCTGGAAGACGATCTCTTCCGCAAATTCGCCCCGCCGTGGATGAAAGGCATGCTCCAGAAAATGGGCCTGCGGGAAGGCGAGCGCATCGAATCGAAGCTCGTGACGCGGGCCATCACCAAGGCGCAGAAGAACGTCGAGAACCACAACTTCGACATCCGCAAGAATCTCGTGGAGTACGACCAGGTCCGCACCCAGCAGCGCAAGGTCGTCTACGGCATGCGCCAGAGGATTCTCGACGGCTCCGACGTCCGCCAGCAGATCCTCGACATGATCCGCAACCGGGTGGCCGACGCCGCCGAACGGTTCTGGCCCCGCGGCGGCGAGCCCGACCGTCCGGGGTTCTCCGAATGGTTCGAATCGCGCTTCGGAACCCGGCCCGACCTGGACAGCGTGCGCGAACGTGACGAGTTCGAGCAACGGGCCGTCGAGCAGGCCGAACGGCTCTACGCCGGCCGCGCGCGCGACCTCGGCATTTCTGAAGTGCGCGATCGGGTGGAGAAGTTGGGGCGCCGGCATCTCTCGGAAAAGGGCACGCCCGCGCCCGAAGCGGCCATGTTCTGCCACATGGTGCAGAACGAATTCGGCGTCGCGGTCGAGCCCCTGGAAATCGTCCGGCGCGGCGGGCCCGACGCCGTGACGTACGCGGTGGACAAGATCGTCTCCGCCAAGAGCGCCGTCGTGGAGGAGGTGGGAGGGCGCATCCTGGCCGGCGCGGAACGCTACGTGCTCTTGTCCAAGATCGACGAGAAGTGGAAGGACCTCCTCTACAACATGGACCAGCTTCGAGACGTCATCGGCCTGCGGAGTTACGCGCAGACGGATCCGAAGCTCGAGTACAAGCGTGACGCGACGTCGCTGTTCAACTCGATGATGGAGGCGTTGGAGGAGGACGTGACCTCGCTGCTGTTCAAGATGCAGCAGGTAGCGGTGGACGAAGAGCGGCTGGCGCGGCGCTGGAAGTCCGCCCAGATGATCAAGGAAGACGTGCAGGCGTTCGCCGGCGGCCAGGAAGGGGCCGCGGCCGGCGACGGCGACGAAAAACCCAAGCCGATCGTCGTGGGACCCAAGACCGGCCGCAACGAGCCGTGCCCGTGCGGATCGGGAAAAAAGTACAAGCGGTGCCACGGGGCCGCCGTGGGCGGCGGAATGTCCGCGAACTGATTCGCCATGGGGCTGCTCCTCGACCTTGGGTACGCCGCGGCGGGTCTCCTGCTGTCTCCCTACCTTATCTACCGGTGCGCCACGGAACCGCGCTTCCGGCGGGGCCTCGGGGAACGGTTCGGCGGCGTGCCGCGCCGGGAGGGAGACCGCCCCTGCTTGTGGCTTCATTGCTCCTCCGTCGGCGAGGTCCATCTCGTGAAACCGCTGGTGGGGGAGGTGCGGGCGCGGATACCGGATGTCGATCTGCACGTCTCGATGTATACCCCCAGCGGTCGTGAAGCGGCGCGCCAAGCGTATCCGGACGCCCGCGTCCATTACTTTCCGCTCGATTTTTCGCTGGCGGTGAGCCGGGCGCTGCGCCGCGTGCGGCCGGACGCGATCGTTCTGGTGGAGTTGGAGGTGTGGCCGAATTTCGTGCGGGCGGCGGCCCGACGCCGCGTGCCGGTCGCCATCGTGAACGGCCGCATTTCCCACCGTTCCCATCGGCGCTACCGCCGGGCCGGATGGTTCTTCCGCCGCGTTTTTCGCCGCTTGGCCTGGGTGGGGGCTCAGACTCCGGCGTATGCCGAGCGGCTTCAAGCGCTGGGCGTTCCGGCCGATCGCGTGGCCGTCATGGGAAATCTCAAGTACGACGCCCTGATCGACTTCGATCCGGAGTCCGCCGCGCGGGACGCGCGGGGGGCGTTCGGACTGGAGCCCGACGAGCCGCTGCTCGTGGCCGGAAGCACGCACGATCCCGAGGAGCGGATCCTGTGCGAAACGTACAAGCGGATCCAGCGGACGCATCCGCGGCTCCGGCTGCTCCTGGCGCCCCGCCACGTGGAGCGGGCGGACGAGGTCGAACGCCTCGTCCGGGCGGCGGGGTTTCCGCCGGCGCGGCGATCGCGCCTGGCGCCCGCGGCGCCGAGCGATGCGGTGTTGATCCTGGACACGGTCGGAGAACTGGCGCGGACGTACGCCGCGGCGACCGTGGTGTTCATCGGCGGCACCTACTGCGCCCGCGGCGGCCAGAACATGTTGGAGCCGGCCGCGCTGGGAAAGCCCATCGTCAGCGGGCCGAGCCTCGAAAACTTCCGGCAGATCGCCGATCGGCTGATCGAGGCGGGCGCGATGCGCGTCCTGGACAATCCGATCGATCTGGCCATGGCGATCGGGGAGCTCCTCAGGAATCCTGAACGGGCCGTCGAGGCGGGCCTCAAGGGGCGGCAGGTGGCGGAGGCGGGAAGAGGGGCCGTTCGCGCGGCGGCGGACCGGGTGTGCTCGCTGCTGGATCAGCGGTCGTGACGCCGGGCCGCCTCGCGATACCGGCGATGGGCCTCTTGAATTTCGCGCGGGAGGCCGGCTTCGAGCTGAATCATCTCCTCGATCCAATCGAACCGGCGCTTGATCGGAACCTTCGCGTAGGAACGATTCGCCTCATCCGAAACGGGAGCGATCACCCGCCTTCGGTTTTTAGGATTGCTCCTCATGTCTCAAACGTTTTAGATTTTCGATGTCGGCGCGATCCTGCAGCCGGTTCGCCTTTCGTTTCAATCTAATCAGATCTTCGACGGCGATCAAGGGAACCGGAACTCGATCGGCCGTTACCCTCTTTCGACGCGCCCATGCTTTGGCGAAGGGGATGGGGTGAGCGACGAAAATATCCACGGGATGGAGCGGATCGTCGGGATCCAGCATTGGAAAAAACATCATGTTCTTTTCGCGAATCCATCGGGATCGGATCGCGGCGTCCGCGACCGATTCCGCGGATACCGGAAGCATCGGCTTCAGGCCGAGCTTTCCGAGCTTCTTGACGGCGCGGCGAAGGTTTGCGGCCTCCAAGTCCACGTAGAGATCGAGGTCGTGGGTGGTTCGGGCGACTCCATGCAGGTTGACCGCCATGCCGCCGGCGACGAGATAGCGCACGCGGGCCCGGTTGAGGGCGCGGAGGATATCCAGAAAACGGTGCTCGGCGGGCATGGGGGAAGAAGATAACCGGAACCGGAGGCCGCGGCCAGCTTCCGCATTTTCGGGGTTGATGCCCGCTCCGGCCTGTGTTATAACCCCGCGTTTCAAAGGCGGAGCCCGGACTTCTAAGGAGACCCATCCATGGCGCGCCAAGGCCGCTGGCTATTCACTTCGGAAGCCGTCTGCATCGGCCACCCGGACAAGATGTCCGACCAGATCTCCGACGCCATCCTGGACGCGATCTTGAAAGAAGATCGGGACGCTCACGTCGCGGTCGAGACGCTCGTGAAGACGGGCATGGTCCTCGTCGCGGGCGAAATCACCACAAGCGCCTATGTCGAGATTCCCGACGTCGTCCGGCAGACCGTCAAGGAGATCGGTTACGATTCGAGCGAGATCGGATTCGACTACCATACGTGCGCCGTGCTGACGTCGATCTCCCAGCAGTCGGCCGACATCGCCGACGCGGTCGGCGAGGAAGAGAAGAAGGATCTTGGCGCGGGCGACCAGGGCATCATGTTCGGCTACGCGACGAGCGAGAGCGAATCGTACATGCCGCTGCCGATCGATCTGGCGCGAAAGATCTGCTGGCGCGCGGCCGAGGTGCGGCAAAGCGGCGAGCTGCCGTGGCTGCGCCCGGACGGCAAGAGCCAGGTGACGATCGAATACGAGGACGGCCGGCCCGCCCGCGTGCATACCGTCGTCTGCTCGCTCCAGCACGATCCCAACGTGACGCACAAGCAGATCGAGCGGGACACGAAGGAAAAGATCATCAAGCCGGTGCTTCCGCCGGGGTTGACCGACGACCGCATCATCTATCACATCAATCCCTCCGGCCGGTTCGTCATCGGCGGCCCGCAGGGCGATTGCGGCATGACCGGGCGGAAAATCATCGCCGACACGTACGGCGGCATGGGTCATCACGGCGGCGGCAGTTTCTCGGGCAAGGACCCCACCAAAGTGGACCGTTCCGCGAGTTACGCGGCCCGGCACGCGGCCAAGAACGTCGTCGCCGCCGGACTCGCGGATCGGTGCGAGATCCAGCTTTCCTACGCCATCGGGGTTTCGAAGCCGATCTCCATCTGGGTGGAGACCTACGGCACCGGGAAGATTTCCGACGAACGGCTGGCGAAGCTCGTCGAAGAACACTTCGACTTCACCCCGTCGGGCATGATCCGGTACTACAATTTGCGGCGGCCGATCTACAAGTCCACGGCCCGATACGGCCACATCGGCGTGGATCGGCCCGAGGTGACGTGGGAGAAGATGGAGAAAGTCGAGGTCCTGCGTCGCGCGGCGAGCAAGTCCTCCAAGGCGCGCAAGTAGTTTCAGGAGCGTGGAGACCGGTTCTCCAAGCTTCGAGCTCCGAGCTCCAAGCGAATCAAGGAATCCCTTTATGGCCCTCAAAATGGCATCGAAGAAGAAGGAGTCGCCTCCGGCGGCGCTTCACGACGTCAAGGACCTGTCGCTCGCGCCCGCCGGGCGGACGCGCATCGAATGGGCCGACGGCCAGATGCCCGTCCTGCGCGCCATTCGGGCGCGATTCGAGAAGGAGAAACCGCTCAAAGGCCAGCGCATCGCCGCGTGCCTGCACGTGACCACCGAGACGGCCAACTTGATGCGGGCGTTCGTGGCGGGCGGCGCGGATGTCGCGCTGTGCGCGTCGAATCCCCTCTCCACGCAGGACGACAACGCGGCCTCGCTGGCCGCCGACTTCGGCATGAAGGTGTATGCCATACGCGGCGAAGATTCGAAGACCTATTACAAGCACCTCGCCCAGGCGCTCGACATCCGGCCGACGCTGACCCTCGACGACGGCGCGGATCTCGTCACCCTTCTTCACAAGGAGCGCACCGAGCTGATTCCCGGCATCGTCGCTTCGATGGAAGAAACGACGACGGGCGTCATCCGGCTTCGGGCGATGGCGAAAGACGGGGCGCTCAAGCTACCGGTCGTCTCCATCAACGACGCGCAGACGAAGTTCATGTTTGACAACCGGTATGGGACCGGGCAGTCGACGGTGGACGGCATCGTGCGCGCGACGAACCTGCTGCTCGCGGGCCGGACGTTCGTGGCGGCGGGCTACGGCTGGTGCGGTCGCGGGGTGTCGTCCCGCGCGCGCGGGCTGGGCGCCCGCGTCGTCGTCACCGAAGTTCAGCCGCTGCGCGCCCTCGAAGCCGCCATGGACGGCTACGAGGTGATGCCCATGTCGGAGGCGGCGAAGATCGGGGACGTCTTCTGCACGCTGACGGGCAACAAGGGCGTTCTGCGCCGCGAGCATTTTCAGGCGATGAAAGACGGCGCGATCATCTGCAATTCGGGACACTTCAATGTGGAACTGGACCTGGATGCGCTGGGATCCCTGACGCGCCAGGTCCGCAAGAACGTGCGCGCGAACGTCGATCAGCACCTGCTGAAGGACGGTCGCTCGATCTACGTCCTGGGCGAGGGCCGCCTGGTCAACCTGGCGTGCGCCGAGGGCCATCCGGCCGCCGTGATGGACATGAGCTTCGCGACGCAGGCGCTCATGGCCGAGTGGTGCGTGAAGAATCGGGACAAGCTCAAGGTGTCCGTCAACGCGGTGCCGATCGAGGTCGAGCAGTGGATCGCCAAGATCAAGCTCGAGAGCATGGGCGTCCGGATCGACACGCTGACGCCGGAACAGAAGAAGTACTTGGAAGGGTGGGAAGAAGGCACTTAGAAATCGCGCCGGCGGGGAGGTGGCGCGATTTCCAATGTGTCGAGGCGTAACTTCGTTGATTCCCGTCGAAGCGCCTTATCAAGCCGTCGGAGCTTCTCTCGCAAGTCTTTGATGACCATCAGGTTCTCGTACGTTCGCTGGCATGTCCCATGCTCTCTTCGTTTCGGATTGATGGAGGATAGCGACATGGAAACCGAAACGAAGAAGGACGGCGACAACGGCTTTTCGAAGTCTCGCAGGCCGATGGACCAGGTCGTGGTGCGGGAGTTTCCCCCGGTGGGGAAGTACAAGGTCCGGCTGGTGCGCAAGGCCGAAGGCGACTCGCGGCTTTATCTCGACATCCGCGAGTACGCGCAGGGTTCCTCATTCGAGGGGTTCACCCGCCGCGGCATCCGTCTCTCGCTGGCGGACGACGTGCCGCGGCTTCGCCTGGCGCTCGACGCCGCCTTAGAGTTTTTGTCCGCTCCATGATGATGCGGTGCACTTTCAGAGATGCTCGCATCCATTAGAAATTGCGACATCTCCCAAACCGAGCAATTTCTAAGGGGTCGTTCCGGCTTTGATAAATCGGGTTGACCTGGAGATAATAACGTGTCTCACGAGTAGCAGCTGCGCTCCATTGAGCTCAGGAAAGCGGCGGCCGGAGAACCCGGCCGCCGCTTTCGTTCGTAGAAGCTTGTCGCTCCAAGCCGCAAGCTCCGAGCTCCAAGCTTTCGCATTCCCCTTCATTTTCCTCAAACCTTTTTCGCCGCCCGGTCCTACTAACCTTGCGAACGTCTCAAAGCTTGGAGGACAAATCATGCAACGCATCGTAGGGACCACGCTGATGATTCTGGCGGCGGCGCTTCCGGCAACGGCTCAGAATGTGGATGCCATACAGGAGGGGGGCGCGGCGGAGGAGGTCCACTTTAAACTTTAATACGTTGCAGCGCGCGGACGCCCGCGATGTTGCCCAACTGGTCACCGAGGTCTCAAGGGACAAGGCCGGGCCGCTTAGGGCCAGCCAAGGTTTTGAATGGGAAAGTCACCGCCGTCTCCAACGAGATCGGTCTGGTGATCATCTTGATCGGAAGGGATGATGGCGTGAAAGAAGGCGACGACTTGAAATCCGATGAGTCTCCACAATCCCCGCACCGTTGTGGGATAAGACAAATGCGAAGCCGATGGCTTCGCCATGAGGAACGTGACGACACATTGCCCCGCCGCGTTCCTACCGCTCCTTGACCCGCGAAAGGCGCCTTCTACAATGACCTCCGCGTCATGAGCGGTCCAAGCCCGAATCCGCGCCGTCCCGAAGGCACCTACGATGTCCTTCCGGTCCCGCATGGATCCCAACCCGAAGAGCGGCTCGCCGGATGGCTCGCGCTCGAGTCGGCGGTCCGCTCCGTCTGCGCGCGGTACGGGTATCAGGAAATCCGTCCGCCCCTCTTCGAGCATACGTCGCTTTTCGCCAAATCGACCGGCGAAGTGACGGACATCGTCGAGAAGGAGATGTTCACCGTCCCGTCGCGGGGCGAGGGCGATTCCTACACGTTCCGGCCGGAAATCACCCCGGGCGCGATTCGCTTGTTGATCGAAAACCGGCTCTTCCAGCAGAAAGCGTTCTGGAAAGTGTGGTACTGGGGGCCGAATTTCCGGTACGAGCGGCCGCAGAAGGGGCGGTACCGCCAGTTCGTGCAGATGGGCGTCGAGGCGGTCGGCTCCCACGACCCGCTTCTGGACGTGGAGACGATGGCCGTCTATGCGGAAATCCTGCGCCTCGTCGGCGTCATGAAGTTCGACGTCCGCATCAACACGATGGGATGCCCGGCCTGCCGCGGCGGATATCGCGAGGCGCTGCGCGCGTTCCTCGAGCCCCATCTCGCCTCGTACTGCGGCAATTGCCGGAGGCGGTTCGAACGCAACGTGCTTCGGGTGCTCGATTGCAAGGTGCCCGAAGACGCGCGGCGAAACGAGAGCGCGCCCGCCATCGCGGATCAGGTATGCGCCGGCTGCCGGGCGCACTTCGAGGCGGTGCAGGCCGGGCTGCGGAGCGTAGGGCTGGCCTTCGCCGTCGACAAGAAGATCGTGCGCGGATTGGATTACTACACGCGCACGGTCTACGAGTTCGCCTCGCCGCTCCTGGGCGCGCAAAACGCGCTGGTCGGCGGGGGGCGATATGATACGCTGGTGGCCTCCATGGGCGGACCCGACGTGGGCGCGGTAGGGTTCGCGGCGGGCGCGGAGCGCGTCCTGCTCGCGATGCGCGAGTCGGGCCGCCCGGCGGCGGGCCTTCCGCCGCCCGATTTCTTCGCCGTGGCGGCGGATGAAGCGGCGCGCGGGGAGATCTTCCTGGCGGCGCAGACAATGCGCGCCGCGGGACTGTCCGGGGATCTGGACTACGAACGGCGCAGCGTGAAGGCCCAGATGCGCGCAGCGAACAAGACGGGAGCGCGGTACGCCGTGTTCATCGGCGCGGAGGAGCTGGCGCGCCGCGCCGTCAAGATCAAGCGCATGGAAGGCGGAGACGAAGGCGTGATGTCCTTGGACGAGGCGATCCGAGTAATCAAAGGAGAGACGCGATGAAGAACGCGATTCCCATCCTGGTCCTCCTGCTGGCGGGATGCGTGCGGGAGCGGCGGGCCTTTCCCATGGACGAACCCCGTCCGGAAACTCCGGAGGAGCGGGCGGCCAAGCGCGTGGCGCGGGAGTCCTTCGATCAATTCCGCCGGGCGCTCATGGAGCGGGACGCCGTCGCCGTGCTGCGCCGGATGAGCCTTCAGATGTGCAGCGACTGGTTCTTTCACCGGATGTCCGACAAGGCGGATCCCCGAATGGCGGGACACGTGGTGAAGTTGGACGCGCCGACTCGAATCGACTTGGACGTTTGGTTCAAGAAGCAGAAGGACGTGCAGCTCGATTTCGGCAACCGCCGTCCTGACCTGCTGCCGGCCAGCGTTCTGTACTCCCCGTGGTTTGTCGGCGTCTGGACCTCCTTTTTCAAAGACGAGGCCGAGGATCAGCGCCGCTTGGCCGCCGAAATGAACGTGAGCGATGTCTATGTGGACGGACCGGGAGCGACGGTCATGGTCAAGATGGCCGGAACCACGACGATGATGTATTCGATGACGGTCGAAAACGGCGAGTGGAAGGTCGATTGGGTGGTGCGCCGGCCGATGGGGGGGGTGGCCCAATAGAAGTCCACAGTCCAAAGTCCATAGTCGGTCCGAAGTTTCGCCCCCTGCAGCCCCTCGACATGCGCGGGGTATGCCCCCGATGGGGCCATGAAGGGGAACTCGACTCTGGACTTCGGACTGTGGACTCCGCTCCGGCGGCGCGGCGGTCAGCGGCCGACTTCGAGGCGTTCTCCGAAGCGGCGCGGAATCTGCTTGATGGCGAAGATCTTTTCCATGGTCTTGCGGTATTCGTACTCCACGCGCCGGAATTCGACGATCATGTTCTCGGGATCCCAGATCACGTAGCAGGCTCGCGTGTCCCGATCCCGGGGCTGCCCGACGGAGCCGATGTTGACGTAGTATTTGCGCCCGTCGGCGAGCTTCGCCTTGTTCGCCAGGGCGCGGGGCGGATAGAACTTCATGTCTTCCGTGAACACGCCCGGCTCGTGCGTGTGGCCGCAAAAGCAGATGCGGCGGATCATCGAGAAGACCTCTTCCATCTTCTCGCGGTCCTGCACCTCGTGGGGCCGCACGTACTCCTTGGTCCGATTGCGCGGCGACGCGTGCAGGTACATGATTTCGCCGTCTTCGCGCAGGTCGGGCAGGTCGCCCAGGAAGTTCCACATGCGATGGTTCTCATCCCGCTGGGCCTGGGGATCGTTGAGCTGGCTGCGGGTCCACTCGATCGCCTGGGCGGCGTCGGGATTGAAGTCCAGCGCCAAAAAGAGGAGCGCGTCCTCGTGATTTCCCCGCAGCGACCACCGCCAGTTCAGCGCCTGCCGGATCATTTCCCGAGGGTTGGGCCCATAGCCGATGAGGTCGCCCAGGCAGTAGATCTCGTCGGCGCCCTGAGCGTGAATGTCCTTGAGCACGGCTTCCAGGGCTTCCGTGTTCGAGTGCAGGTCTGAGATGAGCGCAATTTTCCGTGCCACGTCGCCGTCCTGAGAACTATCCAAGTGTACGGCAAGACGCGCGGGCAATTCAAGATCGAGCTGCGGCCGCTCCGCCGCCATGTGAAAAAGGATTGTATTGACCCCCTTCTCGACGGCGTCCTATACTTGAACGCCTGTTTTCGCGGTTCTCGTGACATCCACTTTGCAGCGGAGGCGATATGGTCGGGCCTCGAAACAAGGGATTTACGTTGATCGAGCTGCTCGTGGTGATCGTGATCATCGGCATCCTGGCGGCTTTGCTGCTGCCGGTGCTGAGCCGCGCGCTGTGTTCCGGTCGCTACGGGAAGATGCGGGCCTACCTGGATTCGCTGACCCAGGCGGCCAAGAGCTATGATCTGGATCAGGGCGTCTACCCGCCCAGCAACGCGACCTTCGACTCCCACATGCTCGTCAAGGCCTTGAGCAAAGGCGGAGCGCGCCAGCAGGTATACATGGAGTTCAAGGAAGTCGACCTCGATCCCCAGGGAAACATCTTGAACATCATCCAGGCCGAGACCCTCGTCTACTACAAGAACAACCAGGCGACCTGGCCGAAGAATCAGAAGGATGCGGAAGCCCACAACAAGATGTCCATCGATCTGTGGTGCATGGACTGCCAGAAGGTTCCCAACGGATGCAACAACTGGGAATGACGGATATGCGCAAGGCGGGATTCACGCTCGTGGAGTTGCTGATCGTCATCGTCATCCTTTCCTTGCTGATGACGATCACGGTCAGCATCGTCGTGGGTGTCATCGACCGCGCCCGCGTCTCGCGGACGAAAAGCCTCGTCCAGATGATCCATCACGCGTGCGTCCAGTATCGGGATGATTTCGGCCTTTTCCCCCATGGCGACAGCAGCAAGGATTTGCATTTGTACCTGGGACGGACGCGGACCACGGTGCTGTCTTATCGTCAAGATGGTGCCCCCATGACCATGCAGAAGCCGCCGTACCTTGAGTTCAAGAAGGACATGCTGGAAGGGGATCCCTCCAGCACGTATCCGGATCCGCCCCGGGAGATCATCGATGCCTGGCAGCGCCCGCTTCATTACCGTAATCCGGGGGTGCGGAATCCCAAAGCGGTGGACGTCTGGTCAGACGGCCCGGAGACCGACTCCGAGGAGGACGACATCGGGAATTGGGGCGAGGGGTCATAAGAAGTTCCGATGTCCGATGTCGGATGCGGAGGAGATTTGCAGATGCAGGAGATTCTTACGAGATCCGCTTCCCACGCTCCGTCGTCTTCCGATCTCCCCCATCTCCCGATCTCTTTGCGCTACGGGCGGGAAGGCTTCACCCTCGTGGAGATGATGGTCGTCATCATCATCATCACCCTCATGGCGGGGATCACGGTCATGATGATGAACGTGTTCCTGCGCGGTCAGGGAGTCCGGCAGGCGGGCAATCTGGTGTCGCAGACGATCACGCAATGCAAGCAGCGCGCGGCGGACTCGCGCCTGACGCACTTCGTGACGTTCGAGAATCATCCCGACGGCTATGGCGTCATGCGCATCTTTAAGGACATCAACGGAAACAAGATGCTCGACGACAAGGTGGACGTGGAGTCGGAACACAAGGAAGTCGTGCTGCCGCGCAACGTGGCGTTCAAGGTGATGCCCAAATGGATCGGCATCGAGCCCAGCGGCTATACCATCGGATACAGCGACGTCCCCTCGAGCACGTACGAGGCGGAGATGCGCAAGAACCACGAAGCCGGCGACATCATCCTGTTTTCCAAGGG
Organism: Planctomycetota bacterium; assembly: GCA_016209705.1. Taxonomy (GTDB): domain Bacteria; phylum Planctomycetota; class MHYJ01; order MHYJ01; family JACPRB01; genus JACQVR01. Next base: position 38,374 of record JACQVR010000085.1, on the reverse strand, counting down.
CCAGACGTACGCCTACTGCGGGGATCTGGATCCGGCCGCCGGAAAAATTCGCAAGTTCACGTTCTTGACGGGAGAGCCGGAGTAACGCTCGCCCCGCCCGTTTATCGGTCTTCTCTGAAGAACGGGCGGGGGCTCGCTTGTGGAATTCTTGCTCGGCAACCGAGTCGTCAAGCGAGAATTCCAGGTGGCGGGCGGGGCTTTGACTCCCCCCGCCGGAAAGCGGAAACACCCCGCTCCAAGGGCGGGGCTTTCACTGTTGTAAGGGTCGGGAGGTCCTGGTATGAACATGTCCACGAGGCGGCGCGAGCGCGGGCTCACGCTGATCGAGATTCTGCTGGCCCTCATCGTCATGGTGCTGGGCATCGTCGGAGTCCTCGCTCTGTTTCCGCCGGCTTTGGACTCGGCGAAGGAATCCTTCGAGGTCACTCAAGCCGCGATCCTGGCCGAGTCGGTCGCCAACTCCTTGACGAACGCGATTCGTTTCGGCAGCTACGACCCGGCCAGCGGCGCGTTGACGGCCGTGTTCACGCACGATCTTCAGTACGGAGCCCGGAACGTCATCTATTCGTTCCAGCTTCCGCGATTCGCCACGGACGGAATGACGCCGAACAAGATCGCCTCCAGCGCGCGGCATCATCCCGGCGGCCTGCCGCCCATCGCAGACGTCGCCGAGCAACCCGCCTTCGTGCTCGGCGGCGATCCATGGACGGCGGAACAGCTCAAGTACAACCGCGAGAAAAGCGACGCCAGCGACCCGCTGGACCAGTTCGCGTTCTCGTTTCGCGTCAGCAAGGTCAATACGTTGCGCCATCTGCTCGACCAGATGAAGCCGGACGGACAGCGATATTCGGAAGCCGACCTGGATCCTCTGTGCAAGCTGTACGAATTTCAGATCACCGTCTTCCGCCTGATCGGACCGCGTCCTGACCCTGCCTCCGGGACCGCCGCGGAGTCCCCGGGCAAGAGCCAACCCAAGCGGCCGATCGCCACGATCACCACGCGGGTGAGCACGAAGTAGAGCGGGGTGACCATGAAAGCCGGACGTCGGTCGGTATGGATGGCGAGCGCCTCGGTGCTCGCGCTCGTCCTGGGAGCATGGGCGATCACCTTGAGTGTCTCCCCAAGTGTCCCGGCCAAACGCATCGGATCGATGGTTCGCCAGGAGTCGCGCTTCTCGTTGGAAATGCTCGAACGTGATGTGCAGGGTTGCCTGCCCTTCGCCCAGGCACAACGGCCTTCGATCGAATCGGAGCGGTAGAAATGAAAACACACGGGTTCACGCTGATCGAGCTCTTGATCGCCATCATCCTGACCATCATCCTGCTCTCGGCGGTGACGATGATCTTCATCAACACGACCGAGACCGTGGCGACGAGCCAGGCCAGGAACCACGTCTACACCCAGGCGCGCTTCGCCGGCGACACGATCGAAACCGACGTCATGGGAAGCCTGCCGTTCAACGGCCAGCAGAGCTTCTCGTTGGACGACGGGGAAGGCGGGTTCGACAAGGACGGCGGCGCCGCGGCGCCCGCGTACAACCGCGGTTCGAGCAGTCACGCGACCCGCGCCGCCGACCGGCTCATGTTCCGGGCCACGACCATGGTGGGCGATACGATCCAGACCGTCCAGGTGGAATACTTCCTCATGCCCGGCAACAAGGCATTGAGCCCCGAAGGCAAGATCGTCGAAGGTGATCCGCTGCGCGGCCGGACGCTGCCGTCCGTCCACCATCCGGAAGGCCGTCCCCTGTACACGCTGATGCGGCGAATTCGCGCGTACAATCCGGCCTCGGGTTATTTCGACACGATTCCGCTGGATTCCTGGCAACGGCCGGTGCCGGACATGGAGCTGTGCACGTTCGTGACGAGCTTCAACCTGGAGTACTTCGCCAGCAACTATCAGTTTTCCCAACTGGAACCGTCCCCCTTCCGCGGCGACGTCCCGCCGGGAGCCAAGAACGATCCGCTGGGCAACGGTCAGGGAGAGAACGACGGAGCGGGAGGTCCTGACCTGATTCCGTTGCGCGTGCCCATGATCCGCGTCACGCTCAGCATCGTGGAGGACGTGGCCGCGCGCCAGGAACGGACCATCCAGAAGATCATCTACCTGCCGATGGGTTAAACGTCCGCTCCCTCCTCCTGTGCCCCTTTGAGGGACGGCGAAGGAGGATGGGACGATACGCCCGATGGACCACACGCTCTTCGCCGGGGATATTCATCTGCGGCCGGATCGTCCCGAGACCCGCCGGAGGTTCTTCGACGCGGTGCGCGCGCGGCGCGGCGCGTTGCGGCGTCTCGTGCTGCTGGGGGACGTCTTCGACTACTGGATCGGCCCGCGGCAACTGGACGGCGGCGAGTATCGCGAGGTTCTCGAGGGCTTCGCGGAACTGACGCGTTCGGGCGTGCACATCGACTTCATCCACGGAAACCGGGATTATTTCGTCGAGGGCAAATTCGCCCGCCGGACGGGCGTTCGCGTGGCCGGCTCGTCTCTCCGGCTCGAACTGGGGGGGCGGAACGTGGAGTGTGCGCACGGGGATTTCATCTTCAACCGCAACCCGAAGTACGCGGCGTACCGCCGCCTGATGCGGTTCAGCGCGTTGCGGGCCGCGTATCAGGCCATGCCCGCCGCGGTGGGGAAATCCATCGCGCGCGGATTCCGAGTCGTGTCGCGCCGCACGACGCCCGCCGTGTCCTGGACGGACGAAGATCTGCTCGGAGGGGCGGAGCCGCTCTTCGCGCGCGGCGTGGACGTGCTCATTTGCGGGCATATCCACAAGCCCGCGCATCTGGCGTGCGAGCGGGGCGGCCGCCGTCGCGACCTTTTCGTCGTGGGCGATTGGGACGGGACGTGCGACGTCGTGGAGTTCGACGGATCCCGGTGGCGCTTCGGATCGCCGTTTTAGGTTCATCCGGCGAATGCGTACTTTCTGAAGTGGATGCCGTCCAGGCGCGAGCGCTACTTGCTCTTCAACGGCCTCCCTTGCCGATCCTCCTCGTATTCGAACGTCGAGCCGCACCGGCGGCAAAAGCAGCGGTTGGTGACGCGCCCGCCCGCGGAAGGAAGCCGGCGGGAGACCTTGAACTCTTCCAGCCGGCACACCGGGCAACACACGTTCACGCGATGTACGAACGACCCTTTCATCATGGCTCCCCCACGCAAGGCAATAAAAGAAAAGCGGACAGCCGCTCAGGCGCTGGTTCCCGCCTTCAACAGCGGCGCCAAGCGCGCCTCGTCATCGACCCGCACGCCCAAGTACCGCGCCTCTTCCGTGAATACCAGCCATGCCGGCGTCGACGCGGTCGCCGCCTGAAGGGTGACGCATCCCACGCCTTCGTCAAGCGCCTCGGCGCCCGCATGTTCCAGCAACAGGCTGCCGTGAACCCGCCGGAGAATCCGGCAGGCGAGTCTTCGCTCGCCCACGACGACGTCGATGGGGTGATCATAATTCAACCCGCTCGCTGCCGTGGATCGGCGTTCCAGTTCCCGCAGACTTCGATAAAGTTCGGTGATCCTCAGCGGACGAGGGAGCACCGCCACGATGGGGTCTTCGCGCGGCACCGGCTTGGCGACGCCCGCCAGCAGGATCGGCAGCGTCGGCCATTCCGATTCCAGGTGATCCGCCAGCATGGTGGGAGCCCCGTCCACTCCCAGGATCAACGCGTCAAAGAGGCCGGTATCCAACTTGCGGATGGCGTCTTCGGGCGTTTCCGAAAGCGAGACGCGGTAACGCAATCCCGTGAGCACCGATCGCAGAAGTCGTCCGACGCTGGGAGGATGATCATATACGAGGAGATTCATGCGAAACTCCTTCCGTCGCCGTTCGCGGCATGAGATGTATCGTCCGCTCCAGGCCGATGCTTGAGCACTAGTTGGAAGTTCGTCGTAGGAACATCCGGACTCCAAACACCGAACTTTCGACTTCGAAATGCGGACTCCATTGCTTAAAGGAGACCCAATGAATGGAGTTGTCTTCTCGTGATGAACACTATTTGTAGGGATATGGTCTTCTCGTCAAAAAAAGCCCGATTTCGTCTTGACAGGTCAGCGCGACGGGATATAGTTAAACTCCAACAAGGCGCCTACTCCGGGAGGCCTTTATTTTTGTCGTCCCGTGTGGAGTAAAGTGGGAGAATATCCCACACTTTCCCATGTAGTGGTGAAGAGCCATGTTTCTTGGAGAGCAGGATCTGACGCTGGATGACAAGGGCCGGCTGGTTCTTCCCTCCAAGTTCAGGTCGTTTATAACCGATCCCGAAGACCTCAAGGGCTTCTTCATCGTGGCGGATCCCTTGCGCGAGGAGCGGTGCCTTCGGTTGTACACGCGCAGTGCGTATCGGAGCATTTCCGAGAACATCATGTCCATCGCGGATCAATCCGAGCATCCGGCCTCATTCTTGCGGTACATGGCCGCCCATTCGGAGTTCGCCCCGATGGATACGCAATCGAGATTCCTGGTGCCGCCCAAGTTGGTCGAGTACGCCGCGCTGGAGCGCGACGTCGTCATGGTGGGCATGCAGGACTGGCTGGAAATCTGGGATCGCAAGGAATGGAAGATCCAGGCTGAGGGCGTTCGCGAGAAGCTGCGGCCGTTGCTGGAGCGGGCCCTTTGGCCGCGGCGCCGCCAAAGCACGTAGGGAACTCGTCCGGGAGGGCGAGAGAGACGGGTCCGGTCGGGAACCGGGAATAACCACGGAGAGAGGACATGGAACCTGGAGACGGGGGGAGTTCGTCGCTGGAGGCCGTCGCGAGCTTGATTCAGCGGTTGAAGGCCGAACGGCGGCTGCCGACCGACGAGGAGCTTCGCGAGAACAAGCCGAAGCTCGACGAATTGCGCGCCAAGATCGAGCGCATTCGGGCGATGGCGCCACGGTTCGCGGAGGTGGACCTCAGTCCCGAAGTGTGGGCGCTGGTCCGGCTGAGCGAGAAACCGTCGGTGTCGCTGTGGAGCAAAACGCTGTTGCGGCGTTTCGCGGCCAGTTTTCTATGACGCGCCGCGTTCCGAACGCAAGGGAAAAAGGCCGTGTCGCGGCGAGACGGGGTGTGGGGGCGGTGCGGGGTTGTGCGCAAGCAGAGGGGGAAGAGGGGAACCTCGCGTCACGACCCTCACGGCACGTCTCGCCGCCGAGCGGCCGCCGGATGGGGGTCGGGGCCACGAACGCCGCATGATCGAGCATCGGCCGGTTCTGCTGCGGGAGACGTTGGAGTATCTGCGGCCGAGGCCCGGCGGCGTCTACGTCGACGCCACGCTCGGTCTCGGGGGGCATGCGGAAGCGATCCTGCGGGCGGCCGAGGGAACGGCGCGCCTGATCGGCGTGGAATGGGACGACGAGGCGGCGGATCGGGCGGAAGCTCGGCTGAAGGAATTCGGAGCGGCCGTGACGGTCGTCCGGCGGAATTTCGCCGAGCTGGACGCGATCCTGGACGCCTTGGACGTGCGGGCCGTGGACGGCCTGCTTTTTGATCTGGGGGTCTCCAGTCTTCAACTTGACGATCCATCAAGGGGTTTCAGTTTCATGGCGGACGCTCCGCTGGACATGCGGATGTCCCGGATGACGGTCCGGACCGCGGCGGCCTTGCTGTCCACTCTTGGAGAGAGGGAGCTGGAGCAAGTCTTCCGCCAGTACGGGGAAGAGCCGAGGGCTCGAGCGCTCGCCCGCGCCCTGGGGAGGCTTCGGAAGGTTCGCTTCGCCGAGTCGGCGAATCCTCTGAGGTCCACCCGGGCGCTGGCGGCGTTCGTAGCTCGACATGCCCGGCGCGGTCGCGTCCACCCCGCCACGCGCGTGTTTCAGGCGTTGCGGATCGCCGTCAACGACGAACTCGAAAATCTCAAGAAAGCGCTTCGAAATGTCGATACGCATATGGCGGCTCCCGGAGGTCGCATCGTGGTGATTTCGTTTCATTCCCTGGAGGATCGGATCGTCAAGACGGCGTTTCGGGAACGGGCCCGCGCCGGCCTCGTGCGGGTATTGACGCGCAAGCCGATCCGGCCTTCGGCGGAAGAAATCGAAGTGAACCCGAGGGCGCGGAGCGCCCGACTCCGCGCCGCGGAGCGCACGGAAACCGAACTCCCAAGTCCAAAAGGATAGTGAGATGCGAGGAGGGCTTCCGACTTCTCACTTCGAACTTCAAACTTCTTGCTATGAACGTGGGTCGAACGGCGCTTGCGGTGTGGCTCCTGTTCCTGCTCGCGGTCCTCAACGTGTTTCTGGAGGCGCGCGGGATGGAGCTCGAATACGAACTCGCCGCCGCCCGCCGGCGACTCCAGGCGGAGGCGCTGGAGCATCGCGAAATGATGCTCGCGGTGGAGGCGGAACGCCATCCCGCGTCCTTGCGGCGCCGAGCGAGGGCGCTGAGTGCTCGCTTTCCTTGAATTCGTGCTGGAACCCCGCACGGACTTACGAAAGCGAGCACTGAGCGTCGCGAATCGCCGGGAGGCGATGTCGAGGGCGGGATGGGGTTCAGGGCCGGCGGGTGAACGAGCGGGTCCAGGCGAGGTTGGAGAGAGGCGATGAGGGGGGAGAGAGGGAGCCGACGACGTGCGGGCGCAGTGTTCGCCGCGCTCACCCTCGTTTTCTTCCTTCTCGTGTTTCGCCTGTACGATCTCCAGATCGCGGGCCACGAATTCTATTCCGCCGCGCGGGAAGCTCAGCGTCGCGGCGTGCTGGAACTTCGGCCTCCCCGCGGCCTCATCGTGGATGCGCGCGGGACGCCTCTGGCGGTTTCCGCGCCCGTGGGCTCGATCGCCGCCGATCCCTCCCGAATGCCGGATCGCTCCGCCGCCGCCCGCCTGCTGGCCGCAGCGCTCGGCCGTCCGGCGAGCGACGTGGAGGCGACGCTGTCGAAGACGCGCCGCGGAAGCGACGGAGCGGAGCGTCCCGTCGAATTCGTCTGGCTCCAGCGGCACGCCTCCGAGGAAACGACGCAGGCCGTCTCGCGCCTGAACATCCCGGGCCTGCACATCCGCCGGGAGTTCGACCGCGTCTATCCCTACGGGTCTCTCTTGGCGCATACCCTGGGGATCGTCAACATCGACGACGTCGGAGGCGAAGGTTTGGAGCGGACGCTCGACGCCTGGTTGGGCGGCGCCGACGTTCGCCGGCGGGTGGACGTGGACGGTCGGCGGCGGGCTCGAACCTGGCCGGAGCTGCCGCTGTCCGGTTCGAACGCGCAGCTCACGATCGACGCGCGATTGCAACGAGTGGTCGAAAAAGCGCTCGACGGCGCCGTGGAACGTCACAAGCCTCGGTGGGCGGTCGCCGTGCTCCTGGATCCGCGCACGGGCGCGATCCAGGCCCTGGCCAATCGGCCCACGTTTGATCCGAGCCGGCCGGTGCCCGACGGCGTGAATCCCGCGGAAGCCGCTCTGGCCCGGAGAAACCTGGCGATCATCGCTCCGTACGAGCCCGGCTCGACGTGGAAGCCGTTCGCCGTCGCCGGGGCGCTGGAGGCCGGCCTGGTGCGGCCCGACTCGCGGGTCGACTGCGAGAACGGCGTGTGGAAGTGCGGAGCCCGCGTCCTGCACGATCACAAACCGTACGGCATGCTGACGGTGACCGACGTGATCGCCAAGTCGAGCAACATCGGGGCGGCCAAGGTGGGGGGCGTGATGCTGGGCGCGAAACGATTGTGGCGAATCGCCGACGCCTTCGGATTCGGGAAGCGGACGGGCATCGATCTGCCTCTCGAGGACGCCGGGACGCTGTATCCGCTTTTCCGCTGGACGTCGCTTTCCGTGACCTCTCTGCCCATGGGGCACGAGATCGCCGCGACGCCGCTTCAACTCGTGACCGCGATGGCCGCCATCGCCAACGGCGGGCGGATCCTGCGCCCCTATGTGGTGGAGCGGATCACCGCTCCGGACGGGACGCTGCTTTCCGCCACGGAACCCCAGGTGGTGCGTCAGGCCGTCGGCGAGAAGACGTGCGCCGAGATGCGGAAGATTCTGCGTGAAGCGGTTCGCGCCGGGACCGGAACGAAAGCCGATGTCGAAGGACTGGACGTGTGCGGCAAGACGGGAACCACGCGGAAGGTGGATCCGGCGACCGGACGGTACACGCGCGAGAAGCATACGAGCTCGTTTCTCGGGTTCGCGCCCCAGGAGCGGGCGCGCGTATGCCTGATCGTCGTCGTGGACGAGCCGCAGGGGGAGTATTACGGCGGCGCCGTGGCGGCGCCGATCGCGGCGGAAATCCTGCGCGAGGGAATGAAGTACGTACGATAGTCGGGCGGTGGGCTCGGGAGAGGGGACCTATGGAAGCGTCTCATACGCCGTTCGGCCATGTCGCGCCTCGCGACGTCTACTGGTGCGCCGCTCCCCTTCGGTACGTCCGTCCCAAGAAGGAGCTTCCTATGGTTCGGCGGCTGGGTGAACTGATGGCTCCGGTCGCCCCGGCCTTTCGGGAAGGCCGGCGGCCGCTTCACGTCCACGGCGTCACGTGCGATTCGCGCCAGGTCCGGCGCGGCTACGTGTTCGTCGCCGTCCGCGGGACGCGCGCGGAGGGATGGGACTACGCGAAGGACGCGGTTCGGCGCGGGTGCGTCGCGATCGTCGCGGAACGTCCGGCGGACGCGGACCCGGGGGTTCCGGTCGTGGTGGTTCCGGATGCCCGCGCCGCGCTGGGCGACTTGGCCGCCCGATTCTACGGCGATCCCACGTGGCGCTTGAACGTGGTCGGCGTCACCGGCACGAAAGGGAAGAGCACCACGACGTACCTGCTGCGTTCGATCTTCCAGGCGGCGGGCGAACGCACCGGCCTGATGGGGACGATCCAATACGCCGTCGATACGAGGGCCGAGCGTTCGCCGTTGACGACGCCGTCGGCGGAGGAACTCCAGCGCGCCTTCGCCGCGATGGTATCCGCGGGCTGCACCTCCGCGGCGATCGAGGCCAGTTCCATCGCCCTGGACCAGCAGCGCACCCGGGCCGTCCGATTCGCCGCCGCGATCTTCACGAATCTTCAGCGGGATCATCTGGATTACCACCGGAGCTGGGAAGCCTATCGGGAGGCCAAAGCGCGGCTGTTCGAGCAGGTCGTGCCGAAGGGGATCGCCGCCGTCAACGCGGACGATCCCGAGGCGGAATTTTTCGCCCGCCGGTCGGCGGCCCGCGTGGTCCGCTTTGCGCTCGACCGCGCGGCGGACGTGACGGGGGTGGTGGAGGAGATGACGTTCCGCGGGTTGCGCTTGAGGGCGTCGTTCGCGGGGGAGGAACTGGTTCTGGCGCCCCGGTTGGTCGGCCGCCACAACGCGAGCAACATCCTGGCGGCGGCCGCGACGGCGTGGGCGATGGGGTATGCGTTCGAACACATCAAAGCCGGCGTGGAAGCGCTCGATCACGTGCCCGGACGCCTGGAGCCCGTGGAGGAAGGGCAGCCGTTTTCGGTGCTCGTGGACTACGCGCATACGGAGGAGTCTCTGCGCCGCGTTCTGGAGTGCCTGCGCGAGTTGAAGCGATCGGACCCGGGGCGCTTGATCCTCGTCTTCGGGTGCGGGGGCGACCGGGACCGCGGCAAGCGCCCCCGGATGGCGCGCGCCGCGGAGGAACTGAGCGACGTCGTCATCCTGACCTCCGACAATCCGCGCTCGGAAGATCCCCTTCGGATCTTCAGGGATATCGAGGCCGGGTTTTCCAAACGGTTCAAGCGCCGCGTGGAACCGGACCGGGCGGCGGCGATTCGCGGCGCCGTGGACATGGCCCGGCCCGGCGACGTCGTGTTGATCGCCGGGAAAGGCCACGAAACTTATCAGATCGTGGGGGACGTCGTTCGGCCGTTCGACGATCGCGTCGCGGCTCGCGACGCGCTTCGTCGTCTGGCGCGGCGGCGCGGAAAGGAGCGGACCTCGTGATGATGCTGGCGCGAATCGCGCAGGTCGTGGCCGGGTCCCTGCACGGCTCGGCCGGGGAGATGCGCGTCACCGGCGTCTCGACGGATACGCGGACGATCCACGCGGGCGATCTGTTCGTCGCGCTTCGCGGTCCGAATCACGACGGCCACGCGTTCGTTCCCGAGGCCTTCGCCCGGGGAGCGGCGGGCGCGATGGCGGAGCGGCCCATCGCCGGCGCGGGAGCTCAGATCATCGTGAAGGACGCGCTGGAAGCGCTGGGAACGCTGGCGGGGGCGGCGCGCATGACCCATCCGGCGCGGTTCATCAGCGTGTCGGGATCGAACGGCAAGACGACCACCAAGGACATGATCGCGCATATCCTGTCGAAACGCCGCCGCGTGGTGCGGGCCCCGGCCAGCTTCAACAATGCGGTCGGCGTGCCTCGAACCATCTTCACCGCCAAGGTCGGCACGGAATTCGTGATTCTGGAATTGGGCACCAGCCGGCCCGGCGACATGGCGGCGCTGGGGCGGATCGCCCGCCCGGACGCGGCCGTCATCACGTCCATCGGCGAGGAGCATCTGGAGGCGCTGGGCAGCCTGGAAGGCGTCGCGACGGAGGAAGCGGCGATTCTCGAATACGTGCGCGCCGGCGGAATGGTCATCGCGCCGGCGGAATGCGGTCCGTTGCGGGCGCATCTGGAACGGATTCCGCGCGAGAAGCTCGTCCTGTTCGGGACCGGGCCGTCGGCCGAGTGGCGCGCGGAGCGCGTCGCCGCCACGCCGGGAGGGACGCGGTTCCATGTTTTGGGGGTTCCCTTCGAACTGGCGCTGCTGGGACCGTGGAACGTGACGAACGCGCTGGCCGCGTCGGCGGCGGCCATGGCCTTCGGCATGGAGCTGTCCGAGTGCGCGGAGGCCTTGAGGGATTTTCGCGCTCCCAAAATGCGAATGGAGGTGCTCACGCTGGGAGGGATCGAGATTCTCAACGACGCCTACAACTCCAATCCGGCTTCCGCGTTCCTCGCCGTCGAGGAGTTCGGCCGCCGGAGCGTGAATGGAAGGAAGATCGCGGTGATCGGCGACATGCGGGAGCTGGGGGCGGAATCGGAGCGCCGCCATCGGGAATTGGGCCGCGTCTTGGCCCGGCAGCGATCGATCGGCGCCGTCCTGCTGGTCGGAGCGCACGCCCGCGCGGCGAAGGACGCCCTGCGCCCGGACCAGTCGTGCGCGGTCTTCGACACCGTCGAGGCGGCGCGCGACGAGGTGATCGAATGGGTCCAGCCGGGCGACGGCGTGATGTTGAAGGGCTCGCGCGCGGTGGGATTGGAGAAGGTAGTCAAGTACATTGCCGAAAAAGTCACGCAGTCTCGAAGCGGATCGGAAATGGCGGAAGCAAGGTAGCTCTCAGCCATTGGCTTTCAGCTATCAGCCGGGCTGATAGCTGAAAACTGATAGCTTGCTCATGATCCATCGCTTGTTCGATTTGGAGTTTTTCTCGACGATCACATCGCGCGCCGCGATGGCCGGGATCGGCGCGTTTCTGGCCTGCCTGGCGCTGGGGCCGCGCGTGATCCGGTGGCTCCGGTCGAAGCGGGTCGGCGAACAGGTGGCGAAGGGGGAATCGCCGGCGCTCGATCGCCTGATGGGTCACAAGAAGGATACGCCGACGATGGGAGGCGTGTTCGTCTGCGCGGCGGCCCTGCTGGCCCTCGCCTTGCTGGGGAACTTTCGCAGCCGGACGCTGTCGATCTTCGCCGTGACGATCGGCGCCCTGGGATTCCTGGGCGCTGTCGACGACTATTTGAAGCTGACCGGAAAACGCCGCGCCGGCATGAGCATGGTCGCCAAGCTGATCGGCCAGGTGCTCGTCGGTTACGGGGCGGGCGTATGGCTGTACGTCGTCATGTTGCGCACCGATCCCGATCACGCGTCGCGAGTCTATCTGCCGTTCGACGGCTTCGTGGATCTGGGGGTCTGGTATCCCGCATTCGTCATGCTGGTCGTGACGGCGACCTCCAATGCGGTGAACATCACGGACGGGCTGGACGGGTTGGCGGGGGGATGCCTGGCGATCGCGGTGTTCGCCTACGCGACGATTGCCTATGTCGTGCACCGCCCGGACTTCAGCGGGTATCTGGGACTCCCGCACGTGCGCTCGGCCGCGGAGACCACCGTCGCCTGCACGGCGATCCTGGGCGCCACGCTGGGGTTTCTCTGGTTCAACGGCCATCCGGCGCAGGTCTTCATGGGCGATTCCGGGTCGCTGCCCCTGGGCGGCGCGCTGGGCCTGATCGCCTGCACGACCAAGCAGGAGCTGATCTTGATCGTCATCGGCGGCGTGTTCGTCGTGGAAGCCGGATCCAGCTTCGTGCAGATTCTTTTCTACAAGCTGACGGGGAAGCGGCTGTTCCGCATCGCGCCGCTGCACCATCATTTCCAGTTCGCCGGACTGCCGGAAACGAAGATCACCCTGCGCTTCTGGATCTGCGCCGCGGTGTTGGCGGTGGCGAGCCTGGCGACGCTCAAGCTGCGCTGAGGTTGAAGTTCGAAGGTTTAAGCGGCGTTCGTTGGGAGGCGGGGTTCAGGAGCGCTGGGGCAGGACCCTCGACTCCGCTCAGGGCAGGCACGTCAGTCCCGCCGTGGCGAAATCGCCGTCGAACGTGAAGATGTCCGTCAGCCGGAACTTTCTCATGACGGCGATGGAGGTGCAGTCCGTAAACGAAAAAGGGATGTCACGGTATTTTCGAAAGATCCTCCAAGCCGCTTCCCGAATTTCGTCGTCGATTCCCACCATCCGGACGAGCGCGCTCGCGCGAAGCGATTCGCCGGCGGCGAAGGCCGCTTCATGGCCCGCCCATCGACGAATGGCGGTCACGGTTTCATCGAAAATATCGCTGGTGGTCAGCAGCCGGCGATGGGTTCGGAGCAAGTCTTCCACGACGGGGCGAGCGGATTGGTGCCACTGATCTCCCTGCATGAAGAGGGCGATCAGCGCGCTGGTGTCGGCCAAAACCCAAGCGGCCACGGTTTCTCGCTATTCCCGTTCGTAGACGGCCTGATCCACGGATTCGCCGGTGCGACGTCCGGACTTTTTGATGAAACCGAGGCGCCGGACCAAGGGATCCGAATTCCAAAGAGATCGGCGGAGGGGAGGTATGGGGACTTCGTAGTACCATTCACGGCCCCGTTTCACGCTCAGGATGCGCAGCCGCCGGCGCAACCGAGTGATCAGGCGGAACGCCGTCGGTACGGATACCCCCAGCGCTCGCGCCAGCGAGGCGGTGGTATGTTTCGTGCTGGTGAGGTGGAGGTAGGCCGCTTCCAGCACGTGGGACTCGTCCTGCCGGAAGCGGCTGATTTTCGCGACTGTGGCGGTCATCCGTCGATCTCCTTGAACTGCATCTTCATGATATTATGATTATCATATAGATCAATATGAATTGCCATGAAGGTCTCTGGCCCTGAAGTCGGCCGGCGCCGGTTCTGATCTCTTCGGTCGATGTCGCCAGAGTGTTACAATAAGTTTGCAAAATAAATTGTAACAGTTAATTGTCTTGACCCCGGAGGGCTCCCCGCTAGCATGGCGGCGTTTCACGTCGGGAGGATCGCGCATGCCAAGGCCGAAGGTGGGCATCGTCGGAGCGGGAAATGTGGGCGCCGCCGCCGCGTTCTTGCTGACGAAGCGCAACATGTGCGACGTCATCCTGTCCGACATCGTCGCGGGATTGCCGCAGGGCAAGTCGCTTGACATGAACCAGTGCCGGATGGCGGACCATCATGACGCAACGGTGACGGGCACGAACCGCATCGAGGACATGGAGGATTGCGCCGTCGTCGTCATCACCGCCGGTGTTCCGCGCAAGCCCGGCATGAGCCGAGAGCAGCTTCTCGAGATCAACACGAACATCCTTCGCGATGTCTGCGAGAAACTGAAGAACACCCACGCCCATCCCGTGCTGATCGTGGTCACCAATCCGTTGGACGTGATGACCTACGCGGCGCTCAAGATCACGGGCTATCCCAAGCGGCGCGTGCTCGGCATGGCGGGCGTCCTCGATTCCAACCGGTTCGCCCATTTCGTCGCCGAACGCCTGCGCGTGTCACCCAGAGAAGTTCAGGCGATGGTCCTGGGCTCGCACGGCGACACGATGGTCGCCTTGCCGCGTTTTACGACCGTCGCCGGCATTCCCATTCCGGAGTTGCTGTCGAAGGAAGAGTGCGACGCGCTGGCCGCCCGGACGCGCGACGGCGGAGCAGAAATCGTGGCGCTGCTCAAGACCGGCAGCGCGTATTACGCCCCGGGAAGCTCCATTGCCGCGATGGTGGGATCGATCCTGTTCGACCAGGACCGCGTCATGCCGTGCTCGGTCCTCCTCGAAGGGGAATATGGACTCAAGGACGTGGTCGTCGGCGTTCCCTGCAAACTGGGCGACGGCGGCCTCAAACAGATCATCGAGCTCAAACTCACGCCGGACGAGTCGGCGGCGCTCCAACGATCCGCCGCCGTTGTGCGGGAGAACATCAAGCTGCTCAAGCTCTGAGGAGATGGGACGATCATTGAAGTGTTCATCTCCCGAGCTCCTCGCATCTCCCGATCTCCTGGGGGATGGGGAGATACGGGGAGATGTGGAGATAAGAATTCCGCAACGCCAACGTCTCCGAATCCCATCTCCCCATCTCCTCGCATCGCCCCATCTCCTCAGAAGATCGCCCGCACGACGCAGATCAGTCCGATGAAGACCAGCGGCAGTCCCACTACGAGAAGACCGTAGGGTTCGATCAGCAGCAGGCCTCCGCTCATCAAGAGGAATCCTGCCACGCCGAGCGCGATCCGCCCCGTGATCTTCATGAGCAGGGTCGCCGCGTGAAGCGGCGCCAGCAACGCTTCTTTGAGTTTCATTGAGGTTTCGCCGGAACGGAAGGGGCGGCTTGAGATCTGATTTTCACCAGAATCGGCGCGGCGCGAGCGGCTTCCGGCGCGTCGGGGTAGGCCCGCACCAGCGCCTCGGCCTTTTCCGCCGCCAGATCCCACATCTCCAGTTCCATATAGGTATGCAGGTGCCGCAGCATGCGAGCCGCTTCGCGATCGGGCTTGGCGGACGAAACCGCCGGGCCGGACGCCGGATCGGCGAACTTGGGTTCCGCTTTCCAGCGCAGTTCGTGGATGTTTTTTTCGATCGACTCGGCATAGGCCGTGCCCGGATATCGCTTCAGGAGATCGAGCGCTTTATCGTAGGCCAGGTCCCACGCTTCGAGCTCGATGAAGGTCTTCATTTGGCGGAATTCCTCGTCGGGGCCGGGCCTCGCGGGAGCCGGCGCGAGGACCTCGGCCGAGGGCGGGGCCACCGCCACGGGCGGAGTCGAGGGGGCTTCCGGACGCCGGAACGCTTGAAACATCAACAGGAAGAGACCCGCCCCCGCGAGCCCCGCGATGACGGACGCGGAGGCGAGCGCCAGGTCTTCCGCGTAGGGAGCGTGAGGATCGACGATCAGAATCGTCCCGAAGGCGACCCCCACGGCGAGCGACAGCGCCGCCCCGAACGCCATCAACCCTCGTGCCAAGAGGCTCACGGCTCGATCGAACATGATGCGTCCATTATAATCAGGGACGAGCCCTCCCCGGACATTTCCCGACAAATCGTTTCCTTGACGGCCTCGACGCCCCAAAGGTAGAAGGGCGCCACTTAGGAGAACTCATCCATGACGGACGCTCCCACACCGGCGGCGGGGCCGGCCATGATCACGATCGACGATTTTCGCAAGCTGGATCTCAAGATCGGAAAGATCCTGGAGGTGGCCGACCACACCAACGCGAACAAACTGTATGTGATCAAGGTGGACGTCGGCGGCGAGGTGCGCCAGCTCGTGGCCGGGATCAAGCCGTACTACCAGCCCGGGGACCTGGTGGGGAAGAGCGTCGTGGTCGTGGCGAACCTCCAGCCGGCGCTCCTGCGCGGCGTCGAATCCCAGGGAATGCTCTTGGCCGCCCATGGTAACGAGACCGTGTCCATCCTGACGCCGCTGCGCGAACTGCCTCCGGGATCCAAGGTGAGCTGAAGGCCGCGGAGCTCCTATTTCGCCTCGCGGAGGTCGCGGCGCGTGGAGCGCGGCAGCCGGTCGAGCGCCGGCAGCACCTGGAACGCCTCCTTGTTCGGGAGCCAGAGCGATCCCTCGACCGCGGCGTCCGTCAGCGAACCGTCGTTCACCCAGGCGCGGAAGACGTCCGGATCGTCGGCGACGAGGATGAAGTCGGATTTGTCCGGCAGTCCTTCCCGGATCAACAACCGCGAGTTCGCGACGTCGAGCGCGAAGTCGCCGCCCCCGGTCTTGATGCCGAGCACGAACGCCCGGTTGGCGAGGTCCGCCTGCGCGCGCCGGCTCCGCTCGACGTCCGAAGCGAGCTTCCGCATCGCGGCCATCGCCCGATCCTTCGCCGCCGCCTTGGCCGGATCCTTCTTCACCTCGGGCGGGACGGGGCTCGCGAAGTTCAGCTCCGACGCGAGAAGCGGCTGTTTGTTCCGGAGCGGCGGGGGAATCTCCGTCATCGGGACCCAGAAGATGTCGCGGATCGATCCCACGCGTTCGTCTTCGAAGACGAGCTTGAGCTCGATCCCCTTGACGAAAATGCCCGGGCGTTCGAGGCCCGTGGTCGTCCGCAGGCGCGAGGGAAGGTAGGAGGCGATGGGGGCGTCGGTCGCGACGTCGACATAGCCGCGGGCGAAGGGCGCGTCCCCGATGAACGAAGCGGACGGAAAGACGGTCACCGGCGCGGTATGCGCCAGGATCCCGCGGTGGGGCAGCTCGACCTCCCGCATCTCGGCGAAATTGCAGTTCGGGCAGTGCCAGGTCGCCGCGGGCACCATCACCTGCGCGCACGTCGTGCACTTCGAGCCGATCAGCCGCCCGCCGCGCAACGCCATGAAGAAGCGCGAGTGCTCGCCGTACGTCTGCTCGTAAAAGGTCACCATGTGCGTGGTGAACTGGAGGTAGGTCCGGCCGTCCCGGCCCTGGATCTCTCGCCAGTCGCGCGGCAGATTGAAGTCGAGCGGCAGCGCCGGCTGTCCCCTTCGGGTCGTCATCGGGCACTCCTTTCGTCGAGCTCGAGGATCATGGCGCCGCCGAAGACGGCGTTGATGGCGCCCGTTCCGTGGACCATGCCCAGCGGGACCTTGCGCTTCGTCATCTCGCGGCGGCACGACCACGTGGAGAACATGTTGGAGCCTCCCACGAAGTGGCCGCCGAAGATGAGGCCCCCGGAGGGGTTGACCAGGAGCTTGCCGGAGGGAGGCGGTTGGTCGTCGCGAAGACTCTTCGGATCCACCATGAGCCCCTCGTCGATGAGAGTCCGCGTGCGCCCCACGGGAACGAAGCCGAGCTCGCCCATCGTGATCATGAGCTGGGCGACGAAGGCGTCGTGGAGCTCGACGATCCGGATGTCGGAGGGCTTGACGCCGGCCGCCGCGTAGGCGCGTTCGGAGGCGATGCGGTCCGAATCGATCCGGTGGAGGCGCTTATAGTTCCCGCCGCGGCCGGGCGAGTACGACTCGTTGGCCGCGCCGATCCCGCGGACCCATACGATGGGCTGGCCGCTGCGCTCCGAAATCTCGCGCGCCTTCTTCTCCGAGGCGAAGAGGACGGCGCCCGCCCCCTCCGTGTACATGCAGACTTCGAGGAGGCGGAGGAAGGGGGCGATGATCCAGCGCGAGGTCATCACCTGCTCGGCCGTGACCGTCTCGTCGCGGCGCTGCGCGTACGGGTTTCGGTTCCCGGAGTGGCAGAGGATCTCGACGATCTTCGCGCGCACCAGCGGATCGCCGATGTCGCCGGGGTGTTCGTCGTTGTAGGCCATGCAGAGCTGCATGTACGAATCGCTCGCCGTCGCGCCGAGCGGGTATTCGAAGAACGGGTCCCAGGACTTCGCGATCGTGTCGATGACCATGGGCGTCGCCGTCTTCGATCGAGGGTCGAAGCAGTCCGTCGCCTTCTCTCCTCCGACGCAGAGCACGCAGTCGGAGGTGCCGCTGGCGACTTCCATGACGGCGGTGCGCATCGCGTAGAAGCCGGTGGCCCCGCCGCTGGTCACGCGCGTGCCCGGCTTGTTGGCCATGCCGATGAGGCCGGTGAGGCTGCTCTCGGGGATGGCTTGGTGCTCGAAGATGTCGTTGTAGATGCCGTACACGACGGAGTCGATCTCGGCCGTCGTGATCTTGGCGTCCTCGCACGCACGCCGCGTGGCCTGTTGGAAGAGGTCCCAGTACGTGGCCTCGATCCAGCGACCGCGGCAGTCCGTGATTCCCGCGCCGACGATTCCGACCTTTCTCATGAGAAGGTTCCTTCTTCGGGTCTCGTGTCCCCGTCCGAGCGGAGGGATTTTATCGACGGCGTCCCTTCAGTGAAAGACAATCCGGGCTCACGGGATCCATGTGGGCTTCCGCTTCTCGAGGAACGCGCCGAGGCCCTCTTGTCCTTCCTCGGACACGCGAACGCGCGCGATCAGCGAGGCGGTGTATTCGATGGCTTCGGGGCGCGACGTGGATAGGACGTGAGGGATCAGCTCCTTGGCGGTCGCGACCGCGCGGGGGCCGTTCTTGAGAAGAGCGCCGGCGATCGAGGAGACGGCGGCGTCCAGCCCGTCGGCCGACACGATGTCGTGGACCAGGCCCAGCCGCCGCGCTTCCTTGGCCTCGAAGGTTTCGCCGGTGAGAAAATAACGCCGCGCGGCCGCCGCGCCGATCTTGGGCAGCACGTAGGCCGAGATGACCCCCGGCACGATGCCCAGCTTGACTTCCGAGAACGCGAACCGGGCCGTCTCCACCGCCACGGCGACGTCGCAGCAGGCGATCAATCCCATGCCTCCGCCGAACGAGTGGCCGTTGATGCGGCCGATCACCGGCTTGGGGCATTCGTCGATCGCGCGAAACATCAGCGACATCCGCAGGGCGTCGTCCTTGTTCTGCGATTCGGTGAAATGAGCGCTGCGTTTGAGCCAGTTCACGTCCGCACCGGAGCAGAAGATGTCGCCGCTTCCCGTCAGGATCGCCGCCCGAACCGTGCCGTCGGCGGCGAGGGACTGAAAGGCCTGCGTCAGTTCGGCAATCAGGACCTCATCGAACGCGTTGCGCACGTCGGGGCGGTTCAACGCAACCGTGGCCACGGGTCCGCTCCGGGACAATTTGAGACTGATGAAGTTCATGACGATCACCTAAGTTGGCCGAAACGATTTGGTCGAGGCCGTCTTGCGGCTGCGGGTGGGCGCGCGCGCGGAGGATCGGGACGCGGTGGCGGCCAGGATCTGCTTCAGCGCGTCCAACAGCGTTCGGCTGCTGAGCGGCTTGACCAGATAGCAATGGACGCCGGCGGCCGTCATGGCGCGCCCGAACTCCGGGCGTCGGTCGCTGGCCAGCACGATCAAGGGCGCCGATGTGTTTTGCGCGATCCGGCGGGCGTAGAGGGTGGGGTTTGCGAGCGTGATGCCGATGTCCAGAATGACGGCGTCGACGGCGGCATGGTCGGCCATCGCGGGAAGAGCGCGGTCCGTGGATTCTTCCAGGACGTGGTATCCCTCTTCGTGCAGAAGGTTCGAAAGCGCGCTCCGGAACTTGGGCATCGCTCCGATGATGAGAACGGTCTTTCGGCTCGCCGCGGTTGGGGAAGGCACCGGAGGAGGAGCGGGAGCCGGTGTGGCGACCGGCGGAGGTTGCGAATCCTGGACGGTTTCTTCCCGTTCGAAAAGCCGGATGCAGTGCTCTTCGACCAGTACGTACAGGGCGCGGAGGGCCTCGAAGCGGGGATAGAGGGACTCGCTGATGATCTCGCGGATCGTCGCTCGTCCGTCGATCTGGGCATACAGCACTTCCGCGACTTCGTCGCTTTCGCCGTTGGCTCGGAATGGGCGCGTCGTGCGTTGGGGAATCATCTGGTCGCTGCGGATCGTGCGCATGATCATGTGCATCTCGTCCGCGCGCCGCGCCGCCTCGAGCATGATCGTGGTGGGATTGGCCTCCAGGACCGGATCGGCGAACGGAGAGGCGGATCGCGCCGGAAGGGGGCCTTCGACGAATTCGAACGTGGCGTCGAACCAGGTGAACACTTCGTAGATTTCCTCTTCCACTTGCTCCCGCAGGGCGCGGGCGATGTCCCCTTTGGACACCAGGCCCAGGCTTCCGACGATCTCGCCGAGCTTCTTGCCGGTTCGCTTTTGTTCCAGCAGGAAGGCGTCGAGTTGTTTTCGGGTGATCTTCTTGGTGCGAATCAGGATCTCCCCCAGGGGGTTTTTGCGCTGCGTCGTGGTGAGCAGGAGGCGCATGCCGCGGCGCCCGATGAAGATCTGTTTTTTCTGAAGACCTTGCTGGAGGGTGAGGGTTCCCTCCTTCTCGTTCTGCGAGAGGTATTGGACGAGGTCCGCGATGCTGATCGTGGAAACGTCGCCTTGAAGCCTGCCCATGTCAGGTCCGGTCGGTCGTCCATGATAAGGCGGATTCCTGGCGGGCTTGAAGTAATTTCTGGCCTCTCGGCCCGCCGGTCGGGCCGCTTACGGCGGCGGGAGCCGGGCGGCGCCGGACGCGACGCGCCGCACGGCTTCCGGATAGGCGATTTTTTCCTGTTCGAAGACGCGCTCGGCGAGCGAATCCGGCGTGTCGCCGGGAAGGACGGGCACTTTGCGTTGCAGAATGACGTGCCCGCCGTCGTAGCGGTGGTCGGCGAAGTGGACGGTGCAACCCGACTCGCGGGCTCCCGACTTCAGCACGGCTTCGTGCACGCGGCGGCCATACATGCCTTTGCCTCCGAAGGCGGGCAAAAGCGCCGGATGAATGTTGAGGACGCGACCTCGATACCGGTCCGGAAACATCCACAAATGGAGGAATCCCGCCAGGAGGACCAAGTCCACGGAGCGGGCGTCCACCGCCCGGGTCACGGCGTCGCCGAACGCGGCGTCGGAATTGAACGCTCGGCGATCGATGACCTCGACGGGCAGGCCGGCCCGGCGAGCCACGTCGGCGCCGCGCAGGCCCGGCTTGCTGGCGACGACCAGCTCGATCCGCGCGTCCAGCCGGCCGGCCGCGATTTCGTCGATGAAGTTCTGTAGCGTCCGCCCCGTCCCGCTGATCAGCACCGCCACGTTCATGTGTTACAAAATATTTTCAAAACTTATTGTAACAGCGCGTCGACGCATCGGCGGCAGAGCGTGGGGTGCGCGGAGTCCTGGCCGACGCTGGCGCGGAAGTTCCAGCACCGCTCGCACCGCGGGTGGGGGGCTTTGGCCACCAAGATCCGCTCCAATCCCTGTATAGAATAAAGGCGGGGAGGCCCGTGGACCCCTCCGGCTGGAACGGCTGAACCATCAAATTGATTTCGAATGCCTACCTCCGAGACGATAAACCATTCTTCCAGACGGATTGACTGTAATAGAGTTCGAAGGCCGGGATCGGTAATCACCAGGGTAAGGGATGCCTCCGTGGATTTGCCGATGTCGCCCTTCGTGCGGAGATTCTCCAAGTACCAGTTCACTTCTTCCCTGACTTGCAGGAGTTTTTCAAAACCTTCACGAACATTCGATGCTTCCGGATCGTGGGACTCTCGAGGCGCTTCCGCCTCATGAGGCCTGTAGGGCCAGAGGGCAAGGTGGACGCTATCCGCTTCCAAAGGACGGGGGAGGTATTGCCAGGCTTCCTCGCACGTGTGCGACAGGATCGGGGCGAACATCTTGAGGAGATCGACAAGCATCTTGTAAAGAGCCGTCTGGGCGCTTCGGCGTTCACGGGTGGTTTTCCCCGAGGTGTAGAGGCGATCTTTGAGGCAATCGAAGTAAATCGAACTCAATGTGATGACGCAGAAGTCCATCAGCTGCTTGGTCGCTCGGGAGAATTGATAGTCATCGTAATAACCGGTGACCTTGTCGATCAGACTTTCTTTCTCGGCAAGAATCCATTGATCTAATTTCTCAAGGCTCTCGTATGGAACGGCGTCCTTCGTTGGATCGAAATCCCAAACGTTCCCTAGCATATATCTGAAAGTATTCCGGATCTTCTTGTACGGTTCCGCCCGCTCCTGAAGCGTCCGTTGCGGATCGAAGGGAATGTCGTCGGTGAAGTCGATCGAGCAGATCCACAGCCGCATGAGATCGGCGCCGTGCTTCGTGGCGATCTCGTCGGCCGTGATGAGGTATCCCGATTTCGATAGCTTCTCACCCGTGCGCGCGTCATTGAGAAATCCGTGCGTCAGGACCTCCCGGAACGGCGCCCGGCCCTCGGAGAGGATCGACGCGAGCAACGACACCTGAAACCATCCGCGGTGCTGGTCCGTGCCTTCCAGATAAAGCTCCGCGGGGAAGTGGAGATCCGGATGTTTCATGCTGACCGCGCGGTGACTGGCGGCGGACTCGAACCACACGTCGAAGATATCCTGTTCCTTGCGAAACTCGCCGCCCCCGCATTTTTCGCAGCGCACGTCGGGGGGCAGGATGTCGTTCGCCTCGGTGACGAACCAGGCGTCCGCGCCGCCCCGCGCAAAAAGCTCTTTGACTCCCGCCAAGCTCCGGTTCGACACGTGGACCGCTCCGCACCGGGCGCAGTAGAACGCGGGGATCGGAACGCCCCAGCTTCGCTGGCGGCTGATGCACCAGTCCGGCCGCTGCTCCAGCATGGAGGACATCCGGGTGGCCCCCCACGCCGGGACCCATTGAGTCTCCTTCACTGCTTGGAGGGCGCGCGCGCGGCCGTCCTGGACATCGATCGACACGAACCACTGCTCCGTCGCGCGGAACATCACGGGGTTCTTGCACCGCCAGCAACAGGGATAGTCGTGCGTAAACGGCTCATCGTGCAGGAGGGTCCCGCGCTTTCGCAAATATTCGACGAGCTTCGGATTCGCCTCGAACACTTGCAGTCCCTTCCACTCCTTGGCTTCGTCCGTGAAATAACCTCCGTCGTCCACCGGCGAAAGGATGGGTAGGTTGTATTTCAAGCCGGTGAAGTAGTCTTCCTCGCCGTGGCCCGGAGACGTCGTGACGAGGCCGGTACCGTCCTCCACGGTCACGTAGTCGGCAAGAACGACCGGGCATTCGTGGCCGAAGAGCGGGTGGATGTATCTCCAGCCTTCCAAGTCGCGGCCGATCTTGGTCTCCACGAGTTCGCCCAGTCGCAGCACCTCCCGGCATCTCTCGACCAGGGCCTTGGCGATCCACGCCGTGTGATCGCCGAGCTGGACGCGGGCGTATTCGGCCTCCGGATGCACGGCGACGGCCGCGTTTCCCGGCAGCGCCCAAGGGGTGGTCGTCCAGATGAGAAGCTGGACCGAAGGGTCGTTCGCCAGGGCGAAAGCCACGTAAATGGCAGGATCGACCCGCTCCTTGTATTCCAACTCCGCTTCGGCCAGGGCGGTGCGATCGTGCAAGCACCAATGAATCGCTTTCTTGCGCCGCGTGATGTGGCCTTTTTTCCAAAGGCTTTCGAACAGTTCGATGATCGCCACCTCGTAGGATCGGTCGAGCGTCAGATAGGGGCGCTCCCAATCGCCGAGCACCCCGAGCGACTTGAACTGCCGCCGCTGGATGTCGATGTACGTGCGCGCGAATTCCTCGCACCGGCGGCGGATTTCGGGTTTCGACAGCGATCTGATCTTCTCGCCCAGTTCCTTGACGACCCGGTGCTCGATGGGGAGTCCGTGACAGTCCCAGCCCGGCACGTAGGGGGAGAAATATCCTTGCATCGTCCGGAATTTGACCACCACGTCCTTGAGGACTTTGTTTTGCCCGGTGCCGACATGGACGTCACCGTTGGCGTAAGGGGGGCCGTCATGGAGAATCCACTTGCCCTTGGGACTGTCGCGGCGGGCCGCCACGATTCTGGCGTACAGGTTCTCCCGTTCCCATCGCTCGCGGATGGACGGTTCCATCCGGACCAGGTTCGCCTGCTGGGGAAAATCGGTCTTCGGCAGGTTGAGCGTGTCTTTATAATTCTTCGTCGGCATACGGGAAGCATGCGAGAATAGCGACGCTCCCGCCGTGCGTCAACCGCCCCGCCCATTCAAAACGCGGTAAGACGAATGGGCGGGGCTTCGAGCTTTTTGGTGTCGCCGTTCCGCCGGGGCTTCTACAATTCTTTCATGACGCTATCGACGTACCCGCTCGTCCACGACATGGTGTACGGTCCGTTCCCCTCGCGCCGTCTCGGCGCCTCGCTGGGAATCAACATCCTTCCCTTCGGGGTGAAACTGTGTTCCTTCAACTGCAATTACTGCCAGTGCGGATGGACGTACGACCTCTCCGATGAGGCGTCGCTGGCGAAGTACCGCTGGCCTTCCGCCTCGGAGGTGGCGGCCGCCCTGGAGCGCTGGCTTCGGGAAGCGTCCGGCCGCGCGCGGTTCGACGCGATCACGCTGGCCGGAAACGGAGAGCCGACCCTTCACCCCGACTTCCTCGATGTGGTCAACGCCTTGCTGGACGTGCGCGACCGGCACGCGGTCGGGGTGCCGCTTCATGTTCTCTCCAACGGGGCGAACCTCCACCGGAACGAGGTCGTGGCGGCTTTGAACCTGCTCGACGAGCGGCACATGAAGCTGGACGCGGGTTCCGAATCGATGTTCCTCGACATGAATTCGCCCACCACCGACATCGGCATCTGGGACATCCTTCAGGGGTTCAAGCGATTGAAACCCTTCATCATCCAGACCATGTTCACGCGCGGGCGCCGGGACAACACGGCGCCCCGCGACGTGGATCTTTGGATCGAGGCCGTCCGAAAATGCGCCCCCAAGGCGGTGCACGTCTACTCGCTCGCCCGCGCGCCGGCGGACGCGTCGATCGTGGGCGTGCCGATCGAGGAGCTGCGGGAATTCGCGCGCCTCCTGACGGAGCGCACCGGAATCGCGTGCGAGGCCTTTTGATCCCTCCGGCGGGTCCTTGCAAACCGACATTCGGGTCGATATAAAGGTGCTGATTTCATTTACCCGAGAAGCGTTCACCATGACCACAGAGACCCAGAGTGCCGTTGCGGGCCGCTTGCGCGAAGTGCTGGATTGCGTGACGATCCGGTTCGCGGGCGATTCCGGGGACGGCATCCAGATCACCGGCCAGCAGTTCACCACGACGACGGCCATTTTCGGTAACGATCTGGCGACGTTTCCCGACTTCCCGGCCGAGATCCGCGCGCCGGCCGGCACGCTTGCGGGCGTGTCGGGATTCCAGATTCAGTTCTCCAATCGGGACATCCACACGCCGGGGGACCGTCCGGACGTTCTGGTCGCTTTCAACCCCGCGGCGCTGATGGCCAACATCAAGGACGTGCCGCCCAACGGGGTCGTCATCGTGAACACCGACTCTTTCGGGGAAGTCGATCTCCGCAAGGCGCAGTGCACGTCGAACCCGCTGGAGGACGGGACGCTGAGCGCGTACAACGTGTTCAAAGTGCCGATCACGCAATTGACGCTGAAGGCGCTGGAGCCGGTGCCGATCAGCCACAAGGAAAAGGAACGGTGCAAGAATTTCTTCGCCCTGGGCGTCTTGTACTGGCTGTACAACCGGCCGATGGAGCCCACGCTCAAATGGTTCCAGCAGAAGTTCGGCAAGAAAGACCCCAAGCTGGTCGAGGCGAATACGCTGGCGCTCAAGGCGGGCGTGGGATACGCCGAAGCCACGGAGCTGTTCCGTTCGCAGTACGACGTCCCGCCCGCCGCGTATGCGCCCGGCCGGTATCGCAACGTCATGGGCAACGAAGCGCTCGCGCTGGGCCTGGTGGCCGCCGGCAAGCTGTGCGGCCTCCCGGTCTTCTACGGCAGCTACCCCATCACGCCCGCCAGCGACGTGCTGCACGAACTCTCGCGACATAAGAACTTCGGCGTCACCACGTTCCAGGCGGAGGACGAGATCGCCGCCGTGACGGCCGCCATCGGAGCGTCGTATGCCGGCGCGCTGGGCGTGACGGGCACGAGCGGTCCCGGAGTGGCGCTCAAGAGCGAGGCGATCAACCTGGCGGTCATGGTGGAACTGCCCTTGATCATCTGCGACGTCCAGCGGGGAGGGCCCTCGACGGGTCTGCCCACGAAGACCGAGCAGGCGGACCTGCTTCAGGCGCTCTTCGGCCGGAACAGCGAGTCGCCGGTGTGCGTGCTGGCGCCCGCCACGCCGAGCGATTGCTTCCACATCGCCATCGAGGCGGCGCGGATCGCCACCAAGTACATGTGTCCGGTGTTCATCCTGTCGGACGGCTATCTCGCCAACGGAGCCGAGCCGTGGCGCATCCCGAAGGTGGCGGACCTGCCGCGCTTCGAGGTCAAGTTTCGGACCACTCCGGACTGCTTCTATCCGTACCTGCGGGACGAACGGACGCTGGCGCGCCCGTGGGCCACGCCGGGCACGCCGGGCTTGGAACATCGGATCGGCGGTCTTGAAAAGAGTCACATCCACGGCAACGTCAATTACGACGCCGAAAATCACGATTTCATGTGCCGCCTGCGGGCCGCGAAAATCCAGCGGATCGTGCAGGACGTTCCGGATCTCGAGGTGAACGGCGACGAAGACGCCGACGTGCTCGTCATCGGGTGGGGAAGCCCGTACGGATCCATCATGGCGGCATGCCAGGAAGCCCGCCGGAAGGGAACGAAGGTCGCCCAGGCGCATCTGAGGTACCTCAATCCGTTGCCGGCGAACACCGGCAAGGTCGTCGCCCGGTACAAGAAGGTGCTGGTGCCGGAACTAAACCTCGGACAGCTCTTGATGGTATTGCGTTCGAAGTATCTGGTTCCCGCGCGCGGCCTCAACAAGGTGCAGGGGAAGCCGTTCAAGGTTTCCGAGCTCGCCGACGCGATTATGCAGGAAGCGAAGAATCTGTCCTAGATGCAAGGAATCGACATGAGCCCGACGACGCCCACTCCTCCGGCGGCCCCCGCGCTCCCCGCGTACACCAAGAAGGACTTTCAATCCGACCAGGAGATCCGCTGGTGCCCGGGATGCGGCGACTACGCCATCTTGAACGCGGTCCAGCAGGTCATGCCCACGCTGGGCATCCCGCGCGAGAAGTTCGTGTTCGTTTCCGGGATTGGCTGTTCCAGCCGATTCCCGTACTACATGAACGCGTACGGCTTCCATACGATTCACGGGCGGGCGCTCGCGGTGGCGACCGGCATCAAGCTGGCCAAGCCGGATCTACAGGTATGGGTCGTGACGGGCGACGGAGACGGGTTGTCGATCGGCGGGAATCACATGATCCACGCGTTGCGGCGCAACGTGGATCTGAAGATCCTGCTCTTCAACAATCGCATCTACGGGCTCACGAAAGGACAATACTCGCCGACCAGTGAGCTGGGAAAAATCAACAAGAGCGCTCCGTTCGGCACGCTGGAACAGCCGATCAACCCGATCTCGCTCGCGCTGGCCTCGGAAGCGACGTTCATCGGGCGTTCGGTGGACATCTATCCCAGGCATCTGATGGAGCTGCTGCGGCGCGTGTCGGCCCACAAGGGCGCTGCCTTCGTCGAGATCTTCCAGAATTGCAACGTTTTCAACGACAAGGCGTTCGCCGCCATGACGGAAAAGGATGTACGGGACGAGCGGAATATCCAACTGGAGCACGGCAAACCGCTCGTCTTCGGCAAGAACCGCGACCGGGGGATCCGCCTGAACGGGTTGAAGCCCCAAGTGGTCAAGCTGGGCGAGAACGGCGTCACCGAAAAGGATCTGCTCATCCACGACGAGCATGACGTCGCGTTGGCCTATCTTCTGTCTCGGATCGGCCATCCCGAATTCCCCCTCCCGATCGGGGTCTTCCGAGCGGAGAAGCTCCCGACCTTGGAAGAGCGCAATCGCCAGCAGATGGATCAGGTCCGGGCCAAGCTCGGCGAGGGAGACCTGGAACGGCTGCTCAATGCGGGCGACGCCTGGGACGTGAAATAGTGTTACGATAAATTCTCAAAACTTTTCGTAACGTTACAAAATATTCTCAAAACTTATCGTAACAGATGACGCTGCCTACCCTGCCGGTCGAGGCGGAACCGAGCCTGCAAACGCTGGTTCGCGATCTGATCCAAATGCTGGGCGAGGATCCGAATCGCGAAGGCCTGCGGCAAACCCCCGCCCGGGTCGAGAAAGCGCTCCGCTACCTGACGCGCGGCTACGGCCAGAGCCCGGCCCAGGTCCTCAACGGGGCCACCTTCACGACCGACTACGACGAGATGGTGATCGTCAAGGACATCGATTTCTTCTCCCTGTGCGAACACCATCTGCTCCCGTTCTACGGAAAGTGCCACATCGCGTACCTGCCGAACAGGAAGATCATCGGGCTGTCCAAGCTGCCGCGCCTGGTGGACCTGTTCAGCCGCCGGCTCCAGGTGCAGGAGCGCCTGACGATGGAAATCGCGCGCGTCATCGAGGACAAGCTCAAGCCCAAAGGCGTCGGCGTGGTCATGGAAGCGGCGCATCTGTGCGTGATGATGCGCGGCGTCGAAAAGCAGAACGCGCACATGGTCACCAGCTCGATGCTGGGCCGCTTCCGCAGCGACAACAAGACGCGCGAAGAGTTCCTCGAACTGATCAAGCGAAAGAGCTAGAGGCCGGCCGCTTGGAGCCTCCCTTCCAGCTTCAAGCGGCCAGCTTCGAGCTCCGAGCTATCAAGGAGGCCCATATGCCAACGCTCGTCGGTCAGAAAGCGCCGCCGTTCAAGCTGGACGGCGTCGTGAAGGGGGAATTCAAGACGTTTTCCCTGGATGATTTCAAGGGGAAGTGGCTGGCCCTCTTCTTCTATCCGCTCGATTTCACCTTTGTCTGACCCACGGAGATCACCGGTTTCTCCGACAGGTTGTCGGAGTTCCAGCAGCGCGGCGCGGAAATCGTGGGCGTTTCCGTGGACAGCAAGTACTCCCATCTGGCGTGGCTGTCCCAGCCCCGCAGCCAAGGAGGGATCCAGGGCACCGACATTCCGCTGCTCGCGGACATGACCAAGGGCGTCTCCCGCGATTACGGCGTCTTGGCGGAAGGGCTGGGAATCGCCTATCGCGGGCTCTTCATCATCGATCCGGACGGCGTCGTGCAGGCGGAGATGGTCACCAACCTGGCCATCGGGCGCTCATCCGACGAAACGCTGCGCCTCCTGGACGCGGCGCAGGAATCCAAGAAAGGCATGGTCTGCCCGATGAACTACGCCAAGGGGAAGGAAGCCATCAACCCGAAAGAAGCCAAGGCGTGGTTCACGAAACACGCCAAGTAACCCGACGGACGATCCACGGGGGCTCCGGCCCGCCGGAGCCCCCGCGCTCCATTGAATTGACAATTTCCCGATCCCCCCCTAGACTCCACTCGCCTTCCATGAACGACCTCCAGGACATCGAGGCGAAAGTCCAGGCGGGCGAGCGACTCTCCTTCGACGAGGGCGTACGGCTGTTTCGGACCCAGGATCTGTTTCACCTGGGCCGTTTGGCCAACCTGGTTCGAGAGCGCAAGAACGGCCATTACGCCACCTACGTCAAGAACATGCACGTGAACTACTCCAACGTGTGCGTGTTCGACTGCCATTTCTGCGCCTTCTATCGCAAGGAAGGCCAGGAAGGGGCGTGGGAGATGGACCTGGACGCCCTCTTCGCCTACGCGGCCAAGACGCGGTTCGAACATCTGGACGAGATTCACATCGTCGGCGGCGTCCATCCCAAGCTGCCGTACCGCTATTACCTCGAAATGTTGCGCGGCTTGAAGGAGCGCTATCCCCGCGTCCATCTCAAGGCGTTCACCGCGACGGAAATCGACCATCTCGTCAAGCTGTCGAAGAAACCGCTCGTGGAGACGCTGCAGGAGCTGCGCGACGCGGGGCTCGACTCGCTGCCCGGCGGCGGGGCCGAAATCTTCGCCGCGCGCGTGTGGAATCAGATCTGTTCGGGAAAGGCGAAGCCCGACCGCTGGCTGGAGATCCATCGCACCGCGCACCGCCTCGGCATCCGATCCACCGCCACCATGCTCTACGGGCACATCGAAACCGACGAAGAGCGCGTCGACCACATGCTTCGGTTGAGAGCCGTGCAGGATGAAACGGGAGGCTTCACCGCGTTCATTCCCCTGGCGTTTCATCCGGAGCACACGCGTCTGGCGCGCTTGCCCAAGGCGACGATTCAAACCGACCTGCGCGTGCACGCCGCGGCGCGGCTGCTCTTGGACAACTTCGACCACGTGAAGGCCTATTGGATCATGACGGGCCTGAAGACGGCCCAGGTGCTGCTCTCGTTCGGGGTGGACGACATCGACGGCACCGTCGTGGAGGAACGCATCGTGCACATGGCCGGAGCGGATTCGCCGCCGGGTATCGGCGAAGCGGAATTGCGCGCGCTCATCCGGGAAGCGGGCCGGATCCCGGTGAAACGCGATTCACTGTACCGCGCCCTCGATCCGGCCGTTCCGGCGTGCTGACCAGGGGAAACGGATCCTTCAAGGAAAGGCTCCATGGGAGGGAACATGAAGATCGCCGTGCCGGTCGTGCTGCTCATGCTGGTGACTCGGGTCCCGGAGACCTCCGCTCAGGAAGTGATCGGCGGGGAGCTGGGCGCCCGCGGATTCTTCGGAGCGACGCGGGGGCGTTTGAA
The DNA here is from genome assembly GCA_016209705.1 of Planctomycetota bacterium. Lineage (GTDB taxonomy): Bacteria > Planctomycetota > MHYJ01 > MHYJ01 > JACPRB01 > JACQVR01. Next base: position 7,988 of record JACQVR010000085.1, on the reverse strand, counting down.
CCACGGCCGCTCGCCCGGCATCTCCTCCAGATTCAATATCGAGGACGATCTGGACGCCGGAGAAGAAACGCTGGGGGGCGGCGCAAGCCTGAACATCTACCTGGAAGAGGATTTCCGATTCAACGTCACGGGCTGGCAAACCTCCTCCGACGGCTCCGCGGTCCTGAGCCAAACCAAAATGTTCGGCGGGCTCCTGCTGCCCGCCGGTACCGCGGTGGAGACCGATATCAACCTGCGCTATTATTCGGCCGGCGTGGTGTATCATGTGCTGTCCGAGCCCGACGTCTTTCGCATCGGACTCGGCGCCGGCGTGAAGGCGCTCTCGTTCGAGCTGGACCTGACGCCGGACGGCATGGCGGAGGAGACGCTGCGCCTTCGACCCGTGTATCCGGCAGTTGAGCTTGTCGCGGAACTGGAGATCACCGAGTGGCTCGGCGCGCTCCTGGAAAGCTCTGGAGGGATTCCGTCGTTCACGCGCCAGGGGGTGGAGATCCGCTATCCGTTCGAAGCCCGCGGCGCGCTGCGGCTCAGATTGGGCTCGCTGGCGCTCGAAGGCGGCATTCAGGTGTTTCTCGCCGAATTTCTCCAGGACGAGAACCGCGCCGAAGAGAAGCGCGTCCACCTGAACATGACCGGCGTCACCCTCGGCGTGTCCCTGAGCTTTTAGATAAGGGCCCTCGATGAAAGCGGTGGCGGCGCGGACCCGGATCTTCGAACCGCACGCGCATATGGTCGCGCGCACGACCAACGACTACGAAGCCATGGCGCGCCACGGCATCGAAGTCGTCGTGGAGCCCGCTTTCTGGCTGGGCGAGACCCGCCGACACGCGGGATCGTTCCTGGATTATTTCTCCCACCTGCTGAACTACGAGCACGCGCGCGCCGCCAAGTACGGGATCCGGCAGTTCGTGACGCTGGCGATGAACCCGAAAGAATCCAACGATCCGGACGTGACCCGGCAGGTGCTCGACGCTCTGCCCCGGTTCCTGGAGCACGAGCGCGTGGTGGCGGTGGGGGAGATCGGCTTCGACGCGATCACGCCGGCGGAAGAGGACTCCATGGTCCGCCAGATCGAGATGGCCCGCCGGGCGGGTCTGCCGTTGCTCGTTCATTCGCCGCATCTGAACAAGGCGGAAGGGATCCGGCGGATCCTCGATGTGGTCCGGAATGTGTCATTCCCCATGGAGCGGGTGCTGATCGACCACAACGTGGAGAACACGACCGGCATGGCGCTCGCGGAGGGAGCATGGGCGGGCCATACCGTGTATCCCATCACCAAGCTCTCGCCGGAGCGCGCGGCCGACATTCTCCAGGAACACGGCTTCGAGCGGATGATGATCAACAGCGCCGCCGATTGGGGACCGTCTGATCCGCTGATGGTTCCCTACACGGTGGACGAACTGCGCGAGCGCGGCGTACCTGAGAAGCGCATTTCGAAACTCGTCTGGGACAACCCGGTGGCGTTTTTTTCCCAGTCCGGCCGCCTCAAGCTGTAAGATAGGCGCTTTCCCCAGGAGTGGATCATGAACTACGCATGGGCGGCGGGGTGCGCGGCGGCCGTCGCGATGGCCGCGATCGGCTGCGGAGCCGGAAAGAACTATATCAACCGAGATATCGAGACCGTGGTCGTGCTGATTCCGTTCAACGAGAGCCTGGACATCGAAGCGCCGATCAAGATGTGGAAATACGTGGAGCGGGAAATGGCCGAACGGGGATATCGCCTCGTTCCGCGGGATCAGGTCGAGAAATTCTACGTCGATCACAAGTTCACGGGCGATCCCGCCGAGATCAAGGCGTTCAGCGCCAAGGACCTGGCGGAAAAATTCAACGTGGACGGCGTCGTCTACACAAACCTCTCGCGCTGGGGCAAGAAGACGGTGGGCATCTACACCGAGATCGGCGTGACGATCCAGGCCGAACTGAGGGACCGAACGGGCGAGCTGGCCTGGGGCCCGGCCGAAGGCGAAGAGGAGCATTCCAAGACGGCCGACGCCGGCGGCGGTTGGAAAGGGCTGCTCAACTCGGCGCTACGGGATACGGCGTCGGCGGCCTTGACGGATACCGAGAAGTTCGCGCCCGGCGCGGCGTCCCAGTGTTTCGCCTCCCTGCCGTGGGCCGGGTGGGATCCGGAAGTCAAGAAGCAACGAGAGGAGGCGGGAGAGGCTTCGAACCCGTGAACGGAATTTCGGCGTCGAAACGGAAATTTTATCGTAGGGATCAAGGATGAAGATCCCGAGGAGAGCACGGATGGCGAAAGTGACGACCCTCGTTCTGGCGGCTTTGGCGATGGCGGCGGCCGGCTGCGTCAGCGGATCGGTGGAAAAACGGAACCCCAAGGCGAGCCTGCGCGAACGCGCCGCGAAACGGCCGGAAGACCGCCGGCGCATCGCGGTAGTGGATTTCGAGGACAAGTCCCAATACGGCGCCGGCCGGCTCGGGACGTCGGCGGCGGACCAGTTGACCACGTATCTCGTCAAGAGCCGCCAGTTCAACGTCTATGACCGGAAAGATCTGGCCAAGGTCCTGGACGAGCAGAAGCTGGGCCAGAGCGGCATCGTGGATCCCGCCACGGCGGCGCGCGTCGGAAAAATCATCGCCGTCGAATACGTCGTCATCGGGACGATCTCCAACTTCGGCATGCGCACCGAGGCGGTCGATGCGATCATCACGCAAAACAAGAAACAGATCGCCGAATCCAAGGTGCTGGTCAAAGTGATCAACGTGGAGACCAGCGCGATCGTCTTCGCCGGCGAAGGCGACGGGGTCGCCGAGCGCTCCGCGAGCGGCATGATGGGCCTGGGCGGCCGCACGTCGTACGACGAAACGCTGGCGGGAGACAGCCTCAACGCCGCGATTCTTCAGATGGTCGACGATCTCATCGACGAAATCGAGATGAACCCATAGGGGGAGCGATGGTGGCGTGGTTTCTGGCGGGCGCCCTCTGGGCCGCCGCGCAGGACGCGGACAAGCCGATCGGCGCCGGCGAGGTGATCCGCATGGCGAAAGCCGGCATCGGCGACGACGTTATTCTGGCGAAGATCGACGACGTCGGGGCGGCGAAGCTCTCGGACGAGGACGTGCTCGCGCTCAAGAACGCCGGCGTGAGCGAGACGGTCATCCGGCGGCTGCTCTCCAAGTCCGGCATGAACGTCGTCTTCAAGAACGCGTCCCACCGGGCCGTGAAAATATCCATCGACGAGAAGGAACGGTTCGTCAGCTTCAGCATGACCCACGGGACGGACGTCCCGCCGGGGGGGACGGTGGATCTGTCGGCGCCGGCGGGGGCGTATCGGATCGCGATCGAAGGCCGGCCGACGACGGAAGGAGTGAGGGTGCCCGCCGAAGGCTCCTGCACTCTGACGGTGAAGGGCGCCGATACGTCGTATATCGATCTTCAGACGGTCGTGGCCGAGGACGCCGAGGGGCAGCGCGTGGTGCTGCTTCACGTTCAAGGAAAAATACCGGTGAGCGAGCGGCGGCGGCCGAGCGTGTACGGCTACCGGCCTTCCATGCCGGTGCGGAGCTTCCACGGTCCGGAGCTGTCGCTCCTGCCATACGTGCGCGACACGGTCCTGATCGGCGCCGGCGTGGGAGCGATCATCGGGCATCAATCCGGGCATCGCACGCAGGGCGCGATCATCGGCGCGGCGGCGGGCCTGCTCATGGATCATTTCTTCTGGCGCGGGTGGTAGCCGCCAAAACGCGGAAGCGCCATAGGACGTTTGGGGGAACCCATTTGGCGGTTCGGCGCTTTTGCGGTCCAGCTTCGCGTGTTTTTCATTTGGGCGTTCTCTCCCGTCCCTCTTCTGCTATCATTAAAGTGGCATGGAATTGAAACCCGAAACTCCCGCCGGCTTGGTACGGCTCTTTCCGCTGCCCGGAACGGTTCTTTTCCCGAAGACTGTGCTGCCGCTGCACATCTTCGAACCGCGCTACCGTGCCATGGTCGCCGACGCGCTGGAGAGCGATCGCCTCATCGCCATGGCCCTCCTGAAGCCGGGCTGGAAGTCCGACTACCATGGGAACCCGCCGGTCTTCGACGTCGTGGGCATCGGGCGGATCTTTCAGGAACAACTCCTCGAGGAAGGAAAATACAATCTGCTTCTGCACGGGCTGATTCGGGGGCGGATCGAACATCACCTGGGCGCCGAGCCGTACCGCCGCGCTTTGGTCAAACTGCTTCCCGAGCCTCCCGCTCCCGCGTCGCCGGATCTGGAACGCGTGCGGCGGACGTTCCTGGCGGTGTTTTCCTCGTTGGTCCAGTCGCTCGACAAGACGACGTCGGTGAAGATCGAGCCCGATCTCCCGTTGGGAACGCTGTGCGACGTGCTGACGTCCTTCCTGGATGTCGATGCCTACGCCAAGCAGGCGGTTCTGGAGCAAATCGACGTCCGGGCGCGGGCCGAAACGGTTCTGGGCCTCCTGCGGCGGTCCTCGTGGGGGAACGTGCGACGCCGCGCTCCGTCGTGGCCTCCCGAACCTTCGGCGAACTGACCGTCGCGATGGGTCCCGTGTTTCACTATAATTTTCTTCCCATGTCCGCCAGCCTTTGGGATCGGATCGAACCGCTGCTGTTGGAGGTTCAGTCCCCCAGCCAGTACATCGGGGGCGAATGGAACTCCATCCGCAAGGAGTGGGATTCCGTCTCCATCCGCGCCGCGTTCTGCTTTCCGGACGTCTACAAGATCGGGATGTCCCACCTCGGGCTTCAGATTCTGTACGGCCTCATCAACGCGCGCCCCGACGCCCTGTGCGAGCGGGTCTTCGCCCCCTGGCCGGACTTGGAGGAGCGCATGCGGGCGCAAGGAATCCCGCTGTTGAGCGTGGATTCCCACCGGCCCGTACGCGACTTCGACGTGGTGGGCTTTTCGCTCCAGGCGGAGTTGGCCTACACGAACATCGTCAACATGCTCGACCTGGCCGGCATTCCGGTGTGGGCGGCCGAGCGTTCGGATCGCGACCCTATCGTGGCCGGCGGCGGGCCCAACGGATCCTATCCGGAGCCGATCGCGGAGTTCTTCGACGTCATCATCCTGGGCGACGGCGAGGAAGCGACGCTCCAGCTCCTGGAACTGGTTCGGGACCTGCGCGCCGGAGGAGCCTCGCGGCGGGACATCCTGCGCGCCGCAGCGCAGAAGGTGGCTGGCGCGTACGTGCCGTCGCTGTACGACGTCGCCTATCATCCCGACGGCACGATCGCTTCCATCACGGCGCGCGACGGGGCGCCCACGACTGTGAAGAAAGCCGTCGTGGCGTCGCTGCCGGAGACGTACTATCCGGAGAAGCCGATCGTTCCATATGGGGAAGTCGTGCATGATCGGATCAACCTCGAGATCATGCGCGGGTGCCCGCATCGCTGCCGGTTCTGCCACGCGGTCACGTTCAAGAACAAGCTGCGGTTCCGACCCGTGGACCAGTTGCTCCAGCAGGCGGAATCCGTCTACGCCCATACGGGCTACGACGAGATCGCGCTGACATCGCTCTCCAGCGGCGACTACCCTCACATCCAGGAATTGATGGCGCGCCTGAACGCTAGATTCAAGGCCCGGCGGGTGAGCGTGACGCTACCGTCGCTTCGGATCGACGAAAAGCTGGCGGAGCTGCCGGCGCTTCTGAAATCCGTCCGGAAGAGCGGCTTCACCGTGGCGCCGGAAGGCGGGACGGAGGCGTTGCGGAAGATCATCCGCAAGCCCATCAAGGACGAGGATCTCTTCGCCACCGCGCGGGCGGCGTTCCAGGAGGGGTGGAACCATCTGAAGCTCTACTTCATGATCGGGCTTCCGGGGGAAACGGACGAAGACTTGCAAGGGATCATCGACACGGCCCGGCGCGTCTCGGCCATCGGCAAGGAACTGCGCGGCCGGTGGGCGGACGTGAACGTGACCATCTCGCCGTTCATCCCCAAGCCCCATACGCCGTTCCAGTTCGCCGCCCAGCGCGATTTCGAATACGTGCTGGCCGTCGAACGCCGGCTGGCGTACCTGGCGCGCGGCACGCGGGTCCACCTTCGGATGCACGACCCGAGGTCCAGCTATATCGAGGCGGTCTTCGCTCGAGGATCGAGGAGCTTGTCGAAGGCGATTCTGGCGGCCGTTCGCGCCGGGTCCAAGTTCGACGAGTGGCGCGAGTTCTTCAGTTTCGAACGATGGATGCGGGTGTTCGAGTCCGTGGGGATCGATCCGAATTTCATCGCGCGCCGGGAGATCCCGCGGGCCGAGGTGCTGCCGTGGGACCATCTCGACACAGGAACCTCGCGCGACTATCTCTGGCGCGAATATCAGTATTGCCTCGATGCGATTTCGGAACGCGCCGGCCGGAAGCCGGAGTCCGGAGCCTCGCCCGCGCCGGATTCGACCCCGGCTTCGCACCGCTTGCGCGAGCGCCATCCGCTGGAGTCCGAGGACTATTAAAAGCCGGAAGCTCGGAGCTGGGAGCTTGGAGCAAGCGCTTTGGCTCCGAGCTCCCGGCTTCGAGTTCCAAGCTCCGAGCTCCGAGCTCATACGCTTCCTTGCGCGATCCGGGGTTGCCCCATACTATGTTTCCCCATGCTGCGCAAACTCGCCGAATATGTTGATCGTGAGGTCGAAATCTGGACGCAGGAAAACACCGAACCGTGGATGGGAATCCTGAAGGAGGTCACCCCCGAGTTCGTCGTCCTGGATATAGACCGGATCGAGACCATGATCGTGTCGAACAAGATCGTGGCGTTCCGCCTGTCGGAAGGGGAGCAGGGGGGCGGGGAACGCGAGGAAGAAGAGAGCTAGGACATGCGGATCTGGATGGCCGGCGGGCTTTGGGCGAGCGCGGCGATGCTCGGCGCGGGAGCATGCCAGGAGCGCCGGGAAATCGATTTCCCGGACGTGAACATTCCGGAGCCGGGCGCCGCGCAGCTTGAGGTCTGGCAGGCGGAGTTCGAGCAGGGGCAGACGTGGCGCGGAGATCCTCGCCGGGTGGCGCACGAGGAAATCCGGTTGCGCGTGGAAGTTCCTTGGAAAGGCGAGCCGTACGACCCCTCCAAGTATGAGTTCATCGAGCGCAATCCGAAGCATCCGGATTGGGGCAGCTACATCGTCCGCGGGTATACGGATCGAAGCCGGCGCGCGTTTCGCTATCGCGTCAAGATCGCGCGGCACGGGGACATCTGGTACGCGCGGCAGGTGAGTCGCTACGCGACGGCGGAGTGGCAAGATGACTTTTTCGACACGGACGGACCGCCGATGGTGAGGTGAGTCCCGAGTCGCGAGTCATGCGTCGGAAGCGCGTCGGGGAGCGGTGGGTTCGAGACTCCTGATTCGTGACTCACGACTCGCGACTCATGACTCGTGACTCATGACTTCCCGAGGACCTCATGCCTGATATCGAAAACGTCGTCATCATCGGTTCCGGTCCCGCGGCGTACACGGCGGCGCTTTACGCCAGCCGCGCCAACTTGAAACCGCTCGTCATCGAAGGCGAAGCGGACGCGTCTAAACGGACCGATCTTCCCGGCGGCCAGCTCATGATCACCACCGATGTCGAGAACTATCCCGGGTTCCCGAAGGGAGTCCAAGGACCGGAGTTAATGGAGCTGTTCCGCAAGCAGGCGGAACGGTTCGGTACGCGCGTGGAGACGGCATGGATCGATCGCGTGGATTTTTCGAAGCGGCCCTTCGCGATGTGGGCCGGTGACCGCGAGTGGCGGGCAAAAGCGGTCATTCTCTCCACGGGCGCCGGGGCGAAATGGCTGGGGATCGAATCCGAAAAACAGTTGATGAACAAGGGAGTTTCTGCGTGCGCCACATGCGACGGCGCGCTGCCGATTTTTCGCAACAAGCACGTGGCGGTCGTCGGCGGAGGGGATACCGCGATGGAGGAGGCGACGTTCCTCACGCGGTTCGCGTCGAAGGTGAGCGTCATTCACCGGCGCGATACGCTGCGCGCCTCGAAGATCATGCAGGTCAAGGCCAAGAGGAATCCCAAGATCGGCTTCGTGTGGAACGCGACGGTCG
>JACQVR010000084.1 GCA_016209705.1 Planctomycetota bacterium | reverse complement strand
TGGCCTGTCATCTCTTGCAACTCCCCGCACCTACATAGCCCCTTGGGGGCAAAGGCGACAGAAAAACAGTTCTGGGCATACGGTTCTGCGCCTCCCAGCAGGCACGCTTGGTTTTAGTATCTACCCGCTAAACAGAGACAACTTACTTAAGAGGATTTGTTTTCATATCGAGGTGCACCAAGAACGCAATCATACCGGTACCAAGCTTCTGCATCTTCGAAGCGTGGTTCCCTGGAGTGTGAACCTTGACAAAAGGGGAGGAGGACAGAAAACCTATCGTCCCCGCGAGCGCCGATATCTGAGAGCCCAAGAGCGCGGGGGCGATTCCAGCTTACGACGACCCGCTTCGCACAGCCGGGATAAGTAACGTGCGCGAACCATCAGCCCCGCCAGTCCGAGCGGTGAATTCACGAAGAGCATCGTCATGCAGAGTCGGCATAATTGATAGCGGCCCTTTTTCCCGCGATGCCATTCGGCGATTTGACCGCACAACGCACACTGGCCTCCGGCTTCAAAAAGCTCCCGAAGGAGATCAAACTTCGCGACCTCTTCCCTCCACGCGTATCTTTGCTCATATGTGTCGGGCCTATTCTTACGGGGATCTAATTGTGGTGGCCCTTTGGCCGCGATCACGGCAGGGTACCTGACGAGCTCTCGATACTTGACCAGGACTTTACCTGAGTATTGAGCGGCCAAATTCAAACCGAAATCAGAAATAATCCAGAACGAGGCCGCTCGGTCGGAATTGGCGAAGAGCCGCGACATGCACCGAGCACACGAAAGATACGGCATCCCCTTTTTCGGCAACCTCGCTGCGACGAGACTCCCACATAGGGGACAGTGACTTATATAATGGATAACTTCCGCACACCATGGTTCTCTTGGACGAAGCTGGGGCGAATTCTTGGCTCGGGTTTTCCCCAGCGTTCTTTCCCGTGCAGTCATTGGGGATTCCTTCCGTGGGGTAGGTCCGGCGCGCCGGGGGGCCGGTGCAGCACTCCCCCCGGCGACGCCGGTTTTGTCATCCAGCGGCTGAACGCGCGCTCTACGTCACTGAGGCGGTATCGGACGGTTGCGTTGCGTGAGTTGCCGATCTTGACGGCGGGCACTCCTTCGCGTTCAAGGAAGCGACGCAAGGTAGCCCGAGACATCTGACGTGATCTTTCCAGGTCGGCGAGGCTTACCCAGTCCTCAAGATTTGGTTTTTGGAGATGGGGCCGACGGGTACGGGAATCGCCCATAGAGTCCTCAAGCGTTCAGCGCGGCGTAGCTTGAGGCCCGCGGGCTCCTCCCCGGAGGTCTCGGTAGGTAGGTCTAAAGCAGTGCTCTTATGACTCCGCGCGACTCGTAGAAGTATAAGTTGCAACTCGGTTGGTCGCAAGGCAAACTTCACGCGTGTTGGCGACGAAAATCCGCCCGATCATGCATACGCTCAGGCCGCAGCCGCGCATAATGCTTGCGAACGATTTCCGGCGAGTTGCCCATCAGTTCCGCGATCTCGAAGTCGCTCACGCCACGCTGCGCGAGGAGCGACCCGAACGTGTGGCGAAAAACCTGAAACGTCCATGTCGGGTGCATCGCCTCGGCCATTAAGGCGGCGAGCCGCTTGCTGATGTTGTTCGCATCCCAGCGCCGCCGCCGGGGCGATGCGAAGAGCCATACCGACGATCCAGCACGAAGCGCTTGCCCGGCAAGAATACGGTGAAGGTCGTTGCTGAGCGGGACGGTGCGATTCTTTTTGGTCTTCGGTTCCCAGAACTCGCCGCCAACCGTTTTGCTCCGGATGCGGATGGTCTTGGCGTCGAGATCCAGATCGTCCTTGGTGAGCCATACGAGTTCTTCGCGCCGAAAGCCGCCATAGATCGCCGTGGCGACGACGGGGAAGAGGAGCGGGTCCTTTTTTTCGACGATTCCGAGTACCTGATCGACTTCGGAAAGCTCCAAGTACTCGATGTCGTACTCTCCGACCTTGGGACGCTTGACGGACTTCGCCGGGTTTCCGGTTGCGTAGTGGGCGAGGTCGATCGCCCAGCGAAAGAAAGCGGAGACGGTTTGGACGATCTTCCGAAGCGTGGCGGGCGAGGCCTTGTCCCGCTCGTGTTTGCGCGCAAGGAAGTCACCGATGCGCTTGGCGGTGATCTCGTCGAGCCGCTTGAAGTCTCCCTACACGAAGAATTCCTTGAGGTGGCTCTTGTCGGCCGCGACGGTCATCCGTTTTTTGATCACCTTGGAGTGCTCGATGTACTCGTCCAGCGCCTTGAGGGGACCGATGGGCGGCGCCTCCGGCGTGACCGGCGGCGCGGCGCTGGAGTCGGAAAAGGTGGATGGGATGAGAACGACCCGAGCGCGGGTGCGCGCTTCGATGCGCGCCAGAAGAAGTTCTTTTTCTTTCGCCTGGTGGATTTGCTCGGCGAGCTTCACGTTTCGGGTTCCCGTGGATTCGCGGACGCGCCGGCCGTCGAGTAGGAGAGGAACCAGTGGCGAGAGTAGTATGCCCGGCAGGAGTTGAACCTGCAACCTTTGGCTCCGGAGGCCAACGCTCTATCCAGTTGAGCTACGGGCACACATCTTGGGACGGGCGAATTGTACCGGCGGCGGGGCGGTCCGTAAAGATGGGCCGGTCACAACTGTGGAAGCCCCGCCCGCGCCCTGGAATTCCGTGCGAAGGCGGCCGCAGGTCGCCGAGCCGGAATTCCATAAGCGAGCGTCATTTCAGCAGGCGGCTGCCGATGTCGGTGCGGTAATGCATTCCCGTGAACCGGATCAGCTTGACCGCCGCGTAGGCCGCCGCCTGCGCCGCGCGATGATCCTTCCCCCGCGCCGTCACGCCGATCACGCGGCCTCCCGACGTGATCGGCGCGTCCCGCTTCATCTGGGTTCCGGCGTGGAAGACCATGGTGTTTGGCATCGCCGATGCTTCGTCAAGCCCCTTGATCTCGTAGCCCACCTCCGCGTGCCCCGGATATCCGCCGGACGCGATCACCACGCACACCGCCGGGCGCGGGTCCCACTCGATCACGCCGTCGCCGAGGCGCTCCTCGATGGTCGCCAGCATGAGCGGTACCACGTCGCTTTTCATCCGCATCATCAGGACCTGGCATTCGGGATCCCCGAAGCGCACGTTGAATTCGAGCACTTTGGGCCCGCTCTTGGTGAACATGATTCCGGCGTACAGGATCCCGTGGAACCGGCGCTGTTCCTTGTTCAGCGCGTGCACCATGGGCACCAGGATCTCCCGCTCGACGCGCTCGTACTCGCGGTCCGAAACGATCGGCGCCGGCGAATACGCACCCATGCCGCCGGTGTTCGGGCCCCGATCGCCGTCGTAGACGCGCTTGTGATCCTGCACCGTCTCCAGAATGGCGATGCTGCGGCTGTCCGTGAACGCGATGACCGAGGCCTCCACCCCGCCCAGGTATTCCTCGATAAGGATCCGCTCCCCGGCGGCGCCGAACGCGCGCTTGACCATCATCTGCTCGATGGCGGCTTCCGCCTCGGCGGGCTCCGAGCACAAGACGACGCCTTTGCCCGCCGCCAATCCGTCCGCCTTCACGACCAGCGGATACTGGCCCAAACGCGCGAACGCCGTCGCCGCGCGGACATCGGCAAAGGCGCGAAACCCGGCGGTGGGGATGCCGTGCCGTCGCAGCAGCTCCTTGCAGGTGATCTTGCTGCCCTCGATCTGCGCCGCCTCGCGGGTCGGACCAAACGCCCGCAGCTTCCGCTCCGAGAAGAGGTTGACGATGCCTTTGCAGAGCGGCGCTTCAGGTCCGACGACCGTCAGATCGATCTTTTCGCGGGCGGCGAAGTCCGCCAGCCCCTCGATGTTTTCCGGAGTGATGTCCACGCATTCGGCCTGCCGGGCGATGCCGGCGTTGCCCGGCGCCGCGTAGATTTTCGTCACCCGCGGCGATTGGGCCATCTTCCAGGCGAGGGCGTGTTCGCGCCCTCCGGAACCGACCAGCAGGATTCTCATGGAAGATGCGCGGCGGGCGGTGAGGAAGCGCTCGCCGCTCTCGTTTCGTTTTCGGTCGCGGCAGGGAGATTCGAGGCGTGAAGCGCTGGGAATTTCATCAGGGATCCGATTACAATCTAGCACACACGGATTCCTTGAACAATCTTTGAAACCGGAAGACCGACCGCCTTGGACTCGCTGACACCCTCCTCCCCGTTCCCTCGCATCGAACGCCTTGCCTGGTCCGACCTGCAAGGACAGGTCCCTCCGCCGTTCGCGGCGTTCTGCGGAGGAGATCGCCGCGTGTTGGACCGATTCGCCCTGGATCCGCGAAACGCAGACGCCGTTCTTTCCCGCGCTCGCGCCCAGACGGTGCGCGGGCTGGAGCCCGAGATGGCAGACCGCTTGGAGCCCGGCCCGGCCTCCGACAAGCTGAAGCGCGGCGCCGCCGCCGTGCTCACCGGACAGCAGCCGTCCGTGGGCTTGGGACCGCTGTACAACTTCTATAAGGCAGTCTCGGCGGTGCGGTGGGCGCGATGGCTTGAAGCGGGCGGCGTTCCCGCCGTGCCGATCTTCTGGAACCATTCCGACGACGACCGCGCGCAGGATTTCGATCGGCTCGCCATGCCCGATCGCGAGGGGGGCATGCGCCGGGCGCGCGTTCGCCTTTCCGGCGACGGCGTGCTGGCGAATCGAGAGGCGCGGCTGGACGCGGAGGATCTCCTCGATCTGCTTCCGCAAACGCCATATCGGGCGGAGATCCTGGACCTGTTCCTATCTCTCCATCGGGGTCCGGTGGCGGCCGACTTTACTCGGTTTCTCAAGGCGTTGTTCGGCGCCGAGTTGCTGGTCTTCGAGCCGGCGCAGATCACGGGCGGCCGCGCGGCCTCCGTATTTGAAAGAGCTCTTGCCGACCCGGGGAAAGTCCGCCGCGCGGTCGAAGCGGGCGCGGAGCGCTTGCGCGGGATCGGTTTTCAACCGGCCATGGCCGCGCCACGGGGTCCGGGAGTCTATCTGATTCGGGAAGGCCGGCGCGTGCGGGTGGAGGCGGCGGGGAATGCGCTTGTGGCGGCCGGCGAGACGTTCTCCGCGCGAGCGCTCCTGGCGGAGCGGCTGTCCGCGGGAGCGGCCCTGCGCTGCGTGCTTCAAGATTCCGTCTTTCCGGTGGCTCTCTATGTGGGAGGTCCCAATGAGGTGGCGTACATCGCGCAACTCGCCGAGTTGTACGAGGCCTTCGGCGTGACGGCGCCCGCCGTGGCGCCGAGGATCAGCGCGACGCTCCTGGAGCCGCGCGTCGCCCGCGCGGCGTCTGACGCGGGGCTGGATCCGCGGGACTTGCTCCTGGGAGAAGCCGAGCTTCTGCGTCGGCGGGCGGCCCATTCCCACGGACAGATCCTGGCGGCCGCGGAGGACATGAGCCGGGAGACAGCCGATCGGTTCGCCCGGCTGGCGGCGCGGCTGGACGCGATGGGCGGGACGCCGCGATCGCTGGCGCGGAAGACCGAAGCCAAGATCGGAAGCGTCCTGGAGGCATTTCGGCGCCGGTTGGAAGAATCCCTGCGCGCCATCGACGGCGTCGCGGCGGGGCGGATCCGTCGCGTGTCGGGCCACGTGACGCCGGAAGGGAGGTTGCAGGAACGGATGTTCCCGATCTGGTACTACTTGGCGATCGCGGGTCCATCGGCGGCCGGACGGCTGCTCGCATCGCTGGATCCGCGAGCAGAGGGGCACGCGATCGTCTGGCTGTGACGCTCGCGCCTTCGGCGCTCGCTTCTGAAATCGCGGGAATCACTTGATGGGGTTCCCGCGATTTCAAGGCGGCGCTTCGCGCCGCGACTATTTGTGGCTTCACACGCACCAAAGATCTTCTCGAAAAACGAGGATGTTACGGTGTTGCGGAACGAAGGCGGGGGGAGCGGGGCTTCACCCATCGAGACGCTGGGCGGATCAAACCAGCGCCGGCTCTTCCTGGCGGACGCCCAAGCGGGGAAGCGGCCGTCTGGAGAAGGGATCGCGCTCGACGGCGATTCGGCCGGCCTTCTGAACCATGCTCTTCAGGGTCGTGACCGGAGTGGTCAGTTTTCCGTTGGATTCCGGGGCGCGGATCTCCGCCGCATCGACCGAAAGAGGTCCCAGATCGTTCGCGCCGGCGCCCAAGGTGCGCAGGGTATCCGGCCAGCCGAGCTTGGTCCAGTCGATCTGGATATGGCGGATGGTGCGCGCGAAGAAGATGCGGCAGATCGCCACCATTTTCAGGACGGGTTCGATGCCCTCCCGCGGCTTGAACTTGCGGTCCTTCACCACGGCGGTGTTCGCCGGCACGAAAGGGATCGGCTCGAACGCGACGATTCCTCCCGTCTCGCGCTGGAGGTTCTTGATGATGTCCAGATGCTCGCCGATCTGGATCTCGTCTTCGATATGACCGAAGAGGAGCGTGGCGGTCGTGGGAAGGCCCGCCCGATGCGCGGCGCGCATGACGTCCACCCAGTCACCGGAGCGCAGTTTTTCCGTCGCGAACTTCTTGCGCAACTTGTCGTTGAGAATGTCCGCGGAATCGCCGGACAGGGAATCCAGACCGGCGGCCCGGAGTTTCTTGACCACCTCGAAGACGCCGGCGCGCGATCGCTTGGCCACGTAATAGATTTCGCTCGGAGACAACCCATGAAGGTGCAGGTTCGGATGCTCTTCCTTGATCGTCCGAAGGAGACCCGTGAGATAGTCCAGCGTCACGTCGGGGTTCAGTCCGCCTTGAAGATCGATCTGGCGGACCGCGCCGGCGTCGCGGATCTGGCGGAGGACCTCGTCCGCGGACAACAGGAAGGCTCCCCGCTGGCCTTTTTTGCGCCAGAACGGGCAGAAGGCGCACTCCGCCCGGCAGATGTTCGTGTAATGGATGAGCTTGGATCGGACGTAGGTGACGTTGCGCGCGTGGAACCGCTGGGTGAGGACGTCCGCCGTTTCGAACAAATCCGGCCGCAGCGAATCTCCCGCCTGCATCAACAAGAGCGCTTCGATCGCGGAAATTTCTTCTCGGTGAAGTGCCGTTTCCAGGATGACCTTCGGGTCCATCGTCCTCTCCAGCGCACGACCCTTTCAGCGTCCCGACCTGTTCAGTCCGACACGCGGAGGGCCGGCCGCTTCCCACAGGACTCCGCGGAGCGCCGGGCCGCCGCCATTTCTACGGCTTGATCAAAGAACGGGGAACCGCCGAACGCATCGGCCGCGGCGATTCCTGGAAAGACACCTCCCATCGGAAATTTCGACGACGAACATCAATCGACCGGCGAAGTCTAACCGCTGTCGATATCAAATTCAAGTCATGAATTGACTTGCGCCGGGGTGCCGAAACGAATAGGAATTTCCCATCCCAAGGGACTCCGCGCCCCAGAATAACCGGACACGTATCTCCGGGGCGCGGCGCTCGGAGCGGCCACGATGGAACGCTTGTTTCTGGTCGACGGTTCATCGTATTTCTACCGCGCCTTCTTCGGATTGAGCAGACTGTCCACGTCCGCCGGGTTTCCGACCAACGCGATCTTCGTGTTCGCGAACATGCTGACCCGGATCCGGCGCCAGTTTCGTCCGGAGTATCTGGGCATGGTCTTCGACGCGCCGGGCCCCACGTTTCGCGACGAGATCTACGCGCGGTACAAGGCGACGCGCCAGCCGATGCCCGAGGATCTCTCCCGGCAGATTCCGACCATCAAGCTCCTGCCAGGAATGTTCGCCATCCCGGTGATCGAATGGGAAGGGGTCGAAGCGGACGACGTCATCGGGACGCTCGCCGGGCGGGGGGTCGCGGCGGGCCTCGACGTCGTCATCCTTACCGGCGACAAGGATCTCATGCAGCTCGTGTCCAAGCGCAAGGAAGAATCGAATCCCGGGATTGTGCTCTACGACGACATGAAGGGGAAATGGGTCGGAATCGACGAAGTCGTCGAAAAGTTCGGCGTGGCTCCCGAGCGCGTGGTGGATGTCCTGGCCCTGATGGGCGATGTCAGCGACAACATTCCGGGGGTCCGAGGGATCGGCGAGAAGACGGCGTCTCGCCTGATCGCTTCCCACGGCTCCCTGGAGGAGGTATATCGCCATCTCGATCGGGTCGAGCCGCGGTGGAGAAAACTCCTGGAGCAGGAGCGGGAAGCCGCGGAGCTGTCGCGCCGGCTCGCCACCGTTCGCCGCGACGTGCCGCTTTCGGTCCGAGTGGCCGATCTGCGGCCCGGCGAGATCGACCGCGAGGCGTTGATCGCGCTTTTCACGGAACTGGAGTTCACGTCGCTTCCGAAGCAGCTTGACGCGGTTCCCGCGCCGTCGGGCCGCGCGTTTGCCCACGAGGGGTATCGGATCATCCTGGAGGCGCGGGACCTGGCGCGCGTGGCGGACGAGATGCGCGGCGCGCCGCGCATCTCGCTGGATCTGGAGACGACCTCGCCCGATCCGATGCGCGCGCGCATCGTCGGCCTGTGTCTGGCCGCTTCCGAAGGGCAGTCGCGATACATCCCGATCGCTCACGCCTATCTCGGCGCGCCTCGAATGCTCTCCTGGAAGGACGTCCTCGAATCGCTGCGGCCGATCCTGCAAGATCCGGAGCGACCAGTGATCGGGCAGAACATCAAATACGACGCGCTGGTCCTGGCTCGGCACGGCGTCGACGTCGGCCGGATCGGCTTCGACACCATGGTGGCGGCGTATCTTCTGAATCCGGATCGCGGTCCGCATAACCTCGAGACGCTCTGCCGCGAGGTCCTGGGAATGGACAAGATGCTGTATGCGGACGTGGCCGGCCGCGACGGGTTCGATCAGGTGCCGGTGGAGCGGGCGCGCGACTACAGCGGGGAGGACGTGGACGCGGTCCTGCGGCTGACGCCCCTTCTGGAGCGCCGCCTGCGCGAGGCCGGCATGCTCCCTTTGCTTCAAGATCTCGAGCTCCCGCTCATCCGCGTCCTGCTCGACATGGAGCGCGCCGGCGTGCGCATCGAGACGAGCATCCTCGCAAGGCTGTCCGCCGAGTTCTCGGCGCGCATGCGCGCCGTCATGGCCGAAATTCATGCCGCCGCGGGGGAGGAATTCAATATCGACTCTCCGAAGCAGCTCCAGCGGATCTTGTTCGACAAGCTGGGATTGAAACGGGGACGGCAGACCAAGACCGGATTCTCGACGGACATCGGGGTGCTGGAGAAGCTGGCCGCCGTTCACGCGCTTCCGGCGAAGATCCTCGAGTACCGCCAGCTCGCGAAGCTCAAAAGCACCTATGTCGAGGCGCTTCCGCATCTGGTCCATCCCGAGACCGGACGCGTCCATACCTCTTACAATCAAGCCATCGCCGCCACGGGCCGACTTTCCTCCAGCGATCCGAATCTACAGAACATTCCGATCCGGACGGCGGAAGGCAAGCTGATCCGCACGGCGTTCGTCCCGGATTCCG
Source organism: Planctomycetota bacterium (assembly GCA_016209705.1). Taxonomy (GTDB): domain Bacteria; phylum Planctomycetota; class MHYJ01; order MHYJ01; family JACPRB01; genus JACQVR01. The sequence continues at coordinate 43,167 of JACQVR010000084.1, read as the reverse complement.
GCCACCTGTACGTGGCCGCGGACTATTCTCAAATCGAGCTGAGGGTCCTGGCCCACCTGTCCGAAGATCCACGGCTGGCCGCCGCGTTCCGGGAGGATCGTGACATCCACCAGGCGACCGCCGCCGAGGTGTTCGACGTTCCGCCCGACCGCGTGACGGAGGATCAGCGGCGCAAGGCGAAGGCGATCAACTTCGGAATCCTCTACGGAATGAGCGCGATGGGTCTGGCCCAGCGATTGGGGATCGACCATCGAACCGCGCAAGAGTACATTGATCGATATTTCCACAGGTACGGGCGCGTTCGCTCGTACCTGGATCAAACGCTTCATGAAGCCCGGGAGCGCGGCTACGTGGCGACGCTCCTGGGCCGGCGGCGCTATGTGCCGGGCCTGACCAGCAAGAATCGGGCGATCCGCGCTCCCGCGGAACGCGTCGCCGTCAACGCGCCGATTCAGGGCACGGCCGCGGACCTGATGAAGATGGCGATGATCGCCGTGCACCGGCGACTGAAGGCGGAACGGCGGAAAGCCCGCATCATTCTGCAAGTCCACGACGAGCTGGTGCTTGAAGCGCTGGAGCGGGAAGCCACGATCGTCGCCGAGCTGCTTCGCGAGGAGATGGAGGGGGTTTATCGCCTGAAGGTACCTCTCAAGGTCCATCTCGCGCGCGGCGGGACGTGGGCCGAGCTGGATTAGAAGCCCAGGAGCCAGAAGCCAGAAAGCCAAGAGCCGGAACATGGAAGGGGATGGGGAGAGGGAGAAAAATGAGGAGACATCGGACTTCGTGCTTCGTACTCCGAACTTTATGACGCGCTCGATCCCTTTCTTGACCGGCGCCGTCCTGCTGGCGGTCCACGGGCGGAGCTTCGCTCAGGATCCGCAAGAGCCGCCTCAGAGGATGCAGCTCGGCGGTTACGATTTGAGCGCGAAACGGGCCGTCGGAAGAGCGATCGGGGACGACACGGTGATCCTCCTCTCGGGCAATGTCCGATTCGTGGGCGAGGGCATCGTCGTTCAGGCGGATCGGGTCATGACCTGGATGCGCTTGGGCGAAAAACAGCCGTTTCGGAAAATGTACGTCGAAGGCAATTTTTTCTGCCGGCGGTGGGACGAAAAGACCCAGCGATGGCAGTCCTATTCGGCGGATCGCCTGTTCTACGATTTCGTGGAGCGGAAAGGCGTCTTTCACAATTTCACGGCGCGCCTCTATTCCGGAAAGCATCGGACTCCGATTCACCTCAACGCGCGGGAGGCGCGCTTGATCTCGCAACCTTCCGGGGATAGCAGCCGGGACCGGATCATCGCGATCGACGTGACCGTGTCCACCTGCACGTACGGGGAGGCTCATTACTCGGTGAGGTTCGCGGACGCGGAAGTGGACCTCGGCGAAGCATCGCCCCGCAAAGCCGGGCCTCTGGACCTGTGGTCGTACGATCAGGACGGATGGAAGTTCACGGGCACGGGCACGGCGATCAATGTCTGGGGCGTCTCCATGCCCTTCTTCCCGGTGGTGCTCGCTCCGGCCGCCGTTTCGGCGCTTCCGATCCGGCAGGTGCAAAGCGGCCAGACGAGCCGCTTCGGCTACCATGTGGAGACGGATTGGGGCGTGCGCCTCAGCAAGGGGGTCGGGGATGCGTTGAATCCGTGGGACGGATCTGGACCGGATGACGATCGGGAGGAGTGGGGCGATCTGGCCTGGGAAATCGACTGGCGCCGGTTCCGCGGATGGGCGTTCGGCTTCGACCCGAGTTGGAAACGGAACGGCCTGTACCATGGCTATGTCGATACCTACTATCTCCGAGACCGGGGCCCCCGCGCGACCAACGTGTTCGATCAGAAGTTCCTGCCGCTGGTCGATCCCGATCGGGCGCGGGCGCGCCTGTTTCATCGACACGAGATCTTCGAAGACGTGCGCCTCGAATTGGAAGTTTCCTGGTTGAGCGATCGCAACATGCTAGAGGAGTTCTTCGAGGAAGAGTTCAAGACCGGCAAAGAGCAGGAAACGGTGGGCTACGTGCGCTGGCGGGACGGCAACAGCGGAGCGTTCGTGCTCCAGCGCAACCGGATCAACGACTTCCAGACGCAGCTCGAGTATCTGCCTCTGACGAGGTTCTTCCTTTTCGACGAACCGCTGGCGCCCTCCCTCGTGCCCGGATTGACGGTCAGCCAAGAAGTGGAAGCGGTTCAACTGAGGCAGAAGCGCGATGAGCAACTGATGTTGGAGGAGCCTCACACGTGGCGGGTCGATTCGCTCAGCACCGTGCTCCTTCCGCTGCGGTTGGGAGTGGCGACGCTGCTGCCGTTCGCGGAGGGACGCATGACCGGTTACGAGACGACCCTGGACGGAAATTCGGAAGGCCGCTTGATCGGCACCGTGGGGGGAAGAATCACGTCGGAGTGGACGGGAATTTATGACTGCTGGTGGGAGTTCATCGGACTTCACCGGTTGAGACACATCATCCAGCTCGAAGGCCGTTACGGAGCCGCGCTCGTCAATACGCTGGATTCCGCCCTGTTTCCGTACGACGCCGTCGACGGACTGGACGAGTTCGAGGAAATAACGGTCAAGATGCGCCACCGCTTCCAGACCAAGGTTCCGGTGGGAGACCGGATGGACACCGTGGAATTTCTCGAGCTCGGCGTTCAGGCGGAGTATTATCCTCGGGCGGAGCGCGACACGCTGGCGCTCAATCCGAACAATTTCACGTATCCGTTCCACTGGATTTCCCTGGCGCCTCCCTTCGACGAAGAGCGCCGCTGGTCGAACATCCATTGGGACGCCTTGTTCCAGCCGAGCAAATACTTTGCCGCGCTGGCGAGCGGTGAATACAATCCCGTCCTCGATCGGGAAGAGGTGCGCGAAATCGCGTTTCGATTCGCGCCTTCGCCCGCGCTGCTTCTGTCCGCGGGACAGGTGTTCGTGGCGGACGTCACGAATGCCTTCGCGGTGAACTCGCGCTGGGCCGTCACCGAAAAGTGGAAAGTGACGGCGGAACTTCAGTTCGATTTCAAGACCGGCGATTACATCAGCCGGAAGGCGACCGTCGGGCGGGACTTCCACGATTTCCTCTTCGAGCTGATCTTTGAAGAGGACGTGGGCCGCGAGGAGCGGAAGTATTATTTCACGTTCGTGCCGACGTTCCTGCGCCTGGGGAAGCAGGCGGCCGACGCGCCGTAGGGGGCGCCCCAGAGATAGGTGTCCGGTTATTCTACTTAACGATTCTTCGCATGAAGACCTCGATCATCGGCACGGGCCACGTGGGCCTGGTCACGGGCGCATGCTTCGCGGAACGCGGGCACCAGGTGCTTTGCGTCGATGTGGACCGGGCCAAGATCGCGGCGCTTCGCGGCGGCAAGGTCCCGATCTTCGAGCCGGGGCTGGAACCGCTCGTGGCGCGCAACGTGAAAGCGGGCCGCCTCCGCTTCGGGACGACCAACCGGGAGGCCGTGGCCTTCGGGGACGTCGTCTTCATCTGCGTGCCCACTCCTCCGCTGCCGGACGGCAAGGCCGATCTGTCGTATCTCGAGGCCGTATCGAGGGACATCGCCCGACATCTGGACGGCTATCGACTGGTGGTGGACAAGAGCACGGTTCCCGTGCACACCGGGGAGCGGGTTCATGAGGTGATCACGCGGCATTCCCCGGCGGGGGCGGACTTCGATGTCGCCTCCAATCCTGAGTTCCTGCGCGAAGGGGCGGCGATCGAGGACGCCCTGAACCCGGACCGGGTCGTGTTCGGCGTCGAATCCGAGCGGGCGGAGCGCGTGCTTCGCGAGTTGTACGCTCCGTTCAAAGCGTCTGTTTTGGCCACGGACATCAAGAGCGCAGAGCTGATCAAGCACGCGTCCAATTCCTTCCTGGCGTTGAAGATCTCGTTCGCCAACGCCTTGGCCGCGATCTGCGAGCGCGCCGGCGCCAACGTGCTGGAGGTGACGCGGGGGATGGGGATGGATCAGCGGATCGGCGCGGCCTTTCTGAACCCCGGCATCGGCTACGGCGGATCGTGCTTTCCCAAGGACGTGGCCGCCTTCGAGGCCATCTCCAAGGACCTGGGCTACGATTTCAGGCTCCTGCGCGAGGTGCAGCGCATCAACGAGGACGCGCGGGAAGGATTTCTCAAGAAAGTGGAGCAGGAGCTTTGGATCCTCAAGGGAAAGACGATCGCCGCCTTCGGGTTGAGTTTCAAGCCCGGAACGGATGACGTGCGCGAATCGGTGGCGCTCAAGGTCGTTCAAGAACTTCTCGCGCGGGGAGCGATCGTGCGGGCGTATGATCCCCAAGCCCTGGATCAGGCGCGCAAGGTCGTGCCCAAGCTGAAGGGTTTTCGCACTCCTTACGAGGCGGCCAAGGGGGCGGATTGCCTTCTGCTGCTGACGGAGTGGAAGGAGTTCCTGGACCTTGATTTCCGGCGGCTCAAGAGCGTGATGGCGCATCCGACGGTGGTCGACGGTCGCAACCTGTTCGATCCCGCGAAGTTGCGGGAAGCGGGATTCAAATACCGCAGCGTCGGGAGGCCATAATCTTCAGAACCGCCAAAACGCCAAAACGCCACGGGATGTTCTTTTAGCGGTTTGGCGCTTTTGCGGTTCATTCAAGAGCAGGAGTGGGGCGTATCTATGCATCTTCGCGGGTTTCCCAAGCTCTTTCGAGGTGATCGATGACGACGGCGATCTATCCGGGGTCGTTCGACCCCGTCACGAACGGGCATGTCGACGTGATTCGTCGAGGTGCGCGCGTGTTCGATCATCTCCTCGTCGCCGTGGCCGACAATCCCGCGAAGAAGGGACTCTTCACGAAGGATGAGCGGGTCGAGATGATCCGCGACGTGAGCCGGCCGTTCAAGAACGTCACGGCGGACTGGTTCGACGGGCTGCTGGTCGATTACGCGCGGCGCAAGAAGGCGGGCGTCATCCTGCGCGGGATCCGGACCGTATCCGATTTCGAGTATGAGTACCAGATGGCCATGACCAACCGGACCTTCGCCCAGGACATCGAGACCGTCTTCGTGATGACCCACGAAGAATATTCCTTCATCAGCTCGCGGTTGATCAAAGAAGCGGCCGCCTTGGGGGGCGACGTGGGCGCCTTCGTTCCGAAAGAAGTCGAACGGTGGCTGCGGAAGAAGTTCCCCGGAAAGCGATCCTAAGGGTTCGTGAAAAAATAGGTGCTCTTTTTTCCTGGTCAATCGCCAAAACGCCAAATCGCCATCGGGGTCTCCTTTGGCGTGACATTTGGCGGTTTGGCCGCTTTAGCGGTTCACGTCTACCACCAGAAATCGATTCTTTGTTTATTCACAAATCCTAATCGGCTACTGATTCGACAAAGTCTCCATCGCGAATATCCTCGCGCTTCGTGGTGCCGTGGGGCTCCGCGATGCAATACAGCTTCGTGGCGGTCTTCACGACGACCCGGCCGACCGGCTGTCCCTGCCGGCGCACCTCAAAGACCATCCCCGGTTTAGCTCCGTCCATCGTGGTGACGTCGAGCCAGATCCCCCGCCGTTCATCGTTCCGGCTGACCCGACCGACGATCGTGGACTTGGTCTCCTGAAGCTGGATCATGTCATCGATGGCAGGCTGCATCACCTGGGTGCGGTCGATGACGGTGGCCGCGGACCAGTTCCGTTCGACCGAATCCAGGCGGAGCTGAGCCACGAGGCGGTGGTCGCGATACACGAAGACCCGGTCGGCTTGTCGGGCGCCGTGCGCCGAGCCGTAATTCAGGATGTAGGTGTTCTCGCTGGCTTGTCCGGTGATCTTGAATTTCCTCTCGGTGTCGCTTTCCGGGGCGGGAGGAGGAGGGGACGGTGGCGCAGGCTTCTGGACGGTCGTGTCCATTACTTGGCGCGCGGCGGCGATGTCTCCCCAGTTCATCTTTTCAGGCTGGCCGCGGACGATCTTGAGCTTGCTCTGGCTCTGGTTGGGGATGGAGCCGACGTATTTTTCGAAGACCGCCTCCCCGAGGGTTTCGAATCGATCGTTCCCGTCTGCATCGCGGACCTTACGCAAGATGTCGAAGGTCCAACCCTCCTTGATGCCGTCCGGCTCTCCCTTGTCGATGACGATGAATCCGAACTCCGGGCTGACGGACAGGATTCTGGCGCGCAGGGGAGCGGTGGGGCCCGCCTGGACTCCCGAGTTCTTGGGCTCCGGCGGCATCGGCTCCTGAGGGGGCGGGGGCGGCGGAGGGACGGCGTCCCGGCCCTTCCCATCGAAATCGGCCAGGATCTGGCGCAACCGGCGAAGGTTCTCGGCCGCTTCCATGCTGAACTGACGGAGCTGCTCCATTTCCTTTCGAAGTTCGCGATTTTCAGAGAGGATCTTCTCGCGCTCCGCCTCGAGTTCGGCGACCCGCTTCCGGAGTTGATCTACCTGGTCGGCCAGGCCGTCCTCCTTCTTGTCTTGAGAGAAGAAGGGCTCCTCAGCGAACGCCGAAGCGCAGAACGCCGCCAGAAAGGCGGCCCCGAAAAACCGCTGCATGTCCGTCCTCCCGACTGGTCGACCCAGAAGAGCGAGCCCCGACTCTTGGAGCGGGGTTATTCTAACATGGGCGCAACCCTTACTATAGACGCCCCCGGAGGCCGCTGCAACTGCACGATTTCGGCGTTGTCGCGCCGCGTCTCATGTCCTATGTCCCACGTCCTATGTCCTATGTCACAATCCAGGGTCGGCGTGAAACAAGACGCTGGACGTGGGACGCGGGACGTGGGACGTGGGACGTAGAATAGGGGGCCGTGGCCTCACGTCGGATCGGTTGGTAAACTGATTTTGCATGATCGAACCGGTTCGACTCGGGAAAGAGGAGTTGAAAGCGCGTTACGGATGCGGCGAGCGCTTCGCCGTGCGCGTCGGGGCCTTGCGGGCTCGGGGCGTGGAGATCAGTTCGGCCGCGCTCGAAGAGGTTTTGGCCAGAGAGGATCTTCAGCGCCTGTTCCTTTCTCCGGAACTTTTGAAGGCGGCGGATCGTTTGGATACCTCAAGGCTTCAGAAGCTGGGTCCGGCCGCTCGAGGCCTGGCGGTTTTCAAAGGGGTCCTGGCGCTTGAAGAGGAGCTTCAAGCGGAACGCGCGTGGTCTGAGGAGTCCCGAAAACCGAAGCTTCCCGCCGTGGATCCGGCTCGTCCGCCCGCGTGGAGTCCCGGTCCGGCCGAGGTGTCGCTGGCCGAATTGCGCCGGGTCCTGTCCGCCGAAGATGTGGCGCGCCTCAAGCTGGTTTTGCTGACGGGCGTGGACCCTCCGGCGAAAATCGAGGCGCTCCGCAAGCTGGCGCTGGCTCCCGCGCCGGCGGAAGAAAAGGGCGTCTTGGCGTTGCGAGGATTATCGGATCCCGCCTCCGAGGTCCGCCGGGAGGCGGCCGCCATGCTCGAATCGATCGGACTGACTTCCGAGCTGGCCGACGCCTTGAAGACCGCCGCCGGCGGGACCCCGCGCCAGAAAGAGATCGCGCTGCAAAAGCTCTCGACGCTCGGCCGGCGCTCCTCCTCCGTGGAACGCATGGTCGCGCTGGCGTTTCTGACCGGCGCGCTGGCGCATGAACGCGAAACGGACGTTCTCCGTGCCGTTCTGGGCGCGATGGTTCCCTACGGCGATCTGTTGGCTGGTCATCCCGCGGCGCTGACGCCGCTCGCGCGCAATCTGACGAATGTCCTGGCCGATCGTTTCGTGGACGTCGCGGCCCCGGCGCGGGCGCTGCTGGAGGCGGTGTCCGCCCTGAAATCTGCGGAACTTGCGAAGATCCTGTGGAGGGAAGTTGACGGAGTGGCCGACCGGCGCATCCGCTCCGTTTTTCTGGAGGCGCTGCTGGGAATGGACCTGCCCGAGGACCTGGAGCGGACGCTCTGCCGCGCGGCCGTGGACGTCATTTCGCGAGCGACTTTGGAGGACCTGGAGACCCGCCGGCTGGCGGACGCCTTGCGGCGCCGGGGCGACGCCGCGTTGGAAACCCTCCTGGCCCTGATGCCGGAACTGAAAGACGAGGGACGCGCCCTCTTGTTTCCGGTTCTGGATTCGATCGCGGCCTCGGACGCGGTCCGCGCCTCGCTTCGCAACAAGGTGGGGGATTATTTCCTCTCGGTGTTGCGCGAGGGAAACCGCTCGCTGAGGACGATGATCATGGAAGCGCAGGTGGGCCGGCATCCCGGCCTGGCGCCCGAGATCAAGCGAAAGCTGGCGGCCGATTTCATCTTCAATCTTCACGCGTACCAGCTTTCACGGATCCACGATCTGACCATGGACGCCCTCCGCCGGCTGGGATGGGAAGCCGCGGAATCGCTCAGGGCGTGCGTGCAAAAGAGTCCTTATCCGGTCGAGCGGGAGGCGGCGGCGCAGCTCCTGGGAGAGATCGCGTCGGAAGCGTCCGATCCCGAAAGGGTCCTTCAGGTCGTGCGCTTCCTTCAGGCCCAGGAAGCGGCCGCCCGCGTTCCGCCGGGGATTTCCGTGCGAAGCATCGCGCGCGCGGCCCACGGACCGGTCGTTCCGGCCGAACTCCACGCGGACATTCTGCGCGGATGTCAGGAGCGTCTGGGCCGCGGCGCGAACGGCGCCGACGTGGTCGCGGCCCTCGGTTGGCTGGCTTCATCCCCGGTGTGCGATCCGGGTTCCGCCACGGACACGGCCTTGAAAATGTTGGAGTTGCTGGACCGGCCGCTGCCCGAGCTCGATGTCGACGAGATGAAAACGGACGAAGGAACGCACCTGTTCGTCGGCGCTCAGTCGAGCGTCTATACGGACCTGTTGCCGGAGCTGATCGCGGCCGTCCGGCGGATTCTCCTGGGAGGGCGGGTCGCCCCCGGCGCGCGGATCCGGATCCTGGATCGATTGATGGAGCGCTACCGGGCGCTCGTCGAATACCGCGAGATCTGGGCGCCGGGCAACGTGGTGGAGTTGGGAGCGACGCTGGGCGCCCTCGCGGCCAGTCCCCACGTCGGCGCGCCGGAGCGCACGCGACTGCTGGAGACGCTGCTGGCCGATCTGCGACACCTGTCGACCGTGCGTCTCTTGGGCGGAGTGTTCACGCGGTATGACGAGGACGACGAGGAATACGTCGCGCTTCTGGGGCGATACCTCGATCAGGTGTTCGCCATGCTGGATCGTCCCGAGTATCAGGAATGGGAGGATCGGAAGGTTCTTCTGGAGGCTCTGGCCAAGACGGCCGCCCACAGACGGTTGGACGGAGCTCGGCGCCGCGGGGAGGCGAAGCGGCAGCGAATCGTCGAGCTGCTTCTGGAACATTCCGATCGACTGCGGGAAGCCAAGGCGTTCCTGCGCATCCTGGCCGCTTCGGAACACGTGCCCCAGGCGCTCCGCCGGCGCGCGCTTCACGCTTCGAAGTCCGAGAGGGATCCCCATGAATGAAGACATCATGATATTCTCCGCCGAGACGAACATCGCGGAAGCCCTGGAGGCGGATCCGCGAGTCGAAGCGGCTTTCCGCGCCCTGCGTTTGAAATGTCCCGGCAAGGAGGGCCGGGGGGAATGGTGCGTCGCGGTCGAGCAGGAAACGCTCGCCCACGCCGCGCTTTATCACGAAATCGGTCTCGATCGCATCCTGGCCGCGTTGAACGCGTTGAAGATTCCGAAAAGACGCTGACGGCATACCTCGTTCCGAAGCCGATGAACGCCGATTCCCAGGTCGAAAAGCTGTTCTTGCCGCTTCGCTTCCTCAAGGGCGTGGGACCCAAGAGGGCGGAACTGCTGTCGGCCGCGGGGTTGCACACCGTTTACGACCTGCTCCATTGGATCCCGCGCACCCATTATGACCGGAGGCGCATGCGGCGTATCGCGGACGCGCGCCCGGGGGACGTGGAGACGCTCCAGGGCGTCGTCCTGTCGATGGGGGTCCAGCGGACGCGGCGGCGCGGCATGACGCTGTTTCACCTGCGGCTGGGCGACGAATCGGGCGCGATCGACGCGGTGTGGTTCCGGCAGGCTTACCTGGAAAAAGTCTTCCGGATCGGCGACGAGGTGATCGTGTCGGGTCGGGTGGACACCTTTCATGAGGGGCTTCAGATCAAGCCCGACGAATTTGAAATCGTGGGGGGCGAGGGCTACGAACCGATTCACGCCGCGGGCCTGGTGCCCGCGTACCCTCCGGTGGAGGGCTTCGGCCGCAAAGCGCTGAGGAGATTGATCCACGACGCGGTGGCGGGGTACGCGCCGCTCGTGCCCGACGCGCTCGATCCCGAGCTGCGGCAGAAGCGAGGCCTGATGCCCGCCGGCGCCGCGCTCAAGGCCATGCACTTCCCGCACAGCGAAGAAGAAAAGGAAGAGGCTCGCCGGCGGCTGGCTTACGACGAGTTCTACGTGTGCGAATTGACGCTCGCGATGCGCCGCCGGGGAATCCGCCACGCCCGCGCGGGGCGGAAGCTGGTCATCGGCGACGCGCTCGACGCGCGCATTCGGGCCAGGTTTCCATTCCTGTTGACCCGCGCCCAGGAACGTGTGATCGGAGAGCTTCGCGGCGATCTGACCGCGGATCGCCCGATGAACCGGTTGCTCCAGGGGGATGTCGGATCGGGAAAGACGGTCGTCGCCGCCTACGCGCTGCTGGCGGCCGTCGGAAACGACATGCAGGCGGCGATCATGGCGCCGACGGAGATCCTGGCCGAGCAACACGCCCGCACGTTCGGGGGGATGCTTCAAGGTTCGCGGGTCCGCATTCGCGCGCTGACCGGCGGCGCGCGGCAAAGTCGGCGCGGCCGGGAGATCCGCGACGCGGTCGCGGCGGGAGAGGTGGATCTGGTGATCGGGACGCATGCCCTGCTCGAAGAGGACATCCGTTTCAAGCATCTGGCCGTCGTCGTGATCGACGAGCAGCAGAAGTTTGGCGTGCTCCAGCGGGCGGCGCTGCGGCTCAAAGGGGAGCGGCCGCATGTCCTGGTCATGACGGCCACGCCCATTCCGCGGACGTTGGCCATGACGCTGTACGGGGACCTCGATCTGTCCGTGCTGGACGAAATGCCGCCGGGCCGCAAGCCGGTGACCACCCTTTTCCGACCTGAATCGCAGCGAGGGGAAGTGATGGCGTTCGTCCGCAAGCTCCTGCGGGAGGGACGCCAGGCCTATTTCGTCTCTCCCCTCGTGGAAGCGTCCGAAACACTGGATCTGGAATCGGCGACGAGGCTTCACGAAAAGCTCGCCGCCGAACTGGCGCCGCACCCGGTCTCGATGCTGCACGGCCGGATGACCTCGGCGGAAAAGGAGGCGGTCATGAACCGCTTCCGCACGGGCGATGCACGCGCGCTGGTGTCCACCCTGGTCATCGAAGTGGGGATCGACGTCCCGAACGCCACCGTTCTGGTGATCGAGAACTCGGAACGGTTCGGGCTTTCACAGCTCCACCAGCTTCGGGGCCGGATCGGCCGGGGCGCGCAGGAAGGATATTGCATCCTCTTCGGGGATCCGGCGTCCGAACCGGCGCGGGAGCGGATCAAGGCGTTCACGGAGACGGCGGACGGCTTCAAGATCGCGGAAGTCGATTTGAAGCTGAGGGGGCCGGGCGATTTCTTCGGCACGCGGCAGAGCGGGCTGCCGGAATTCCGAGTGGCCAACTTGATCGGCGACGCGGCGCTTCTGGCGTGGGCTCGGGAGGACGCGTTCGCTCGGGTGGAGGAAGATCCTCAGCTTCGGCTCGGAAGCGGGCCGCTCCTTCGGGCGATGCTGGGAAGAAGGAGCCGGGCCCGGGCTCCGCTGGCCACGGTGGGATGAGGGATCGAGTTTTTGAAATCGCGGGAACGGCCCGCGTCGCGTTCCCGCGATTTCAAAAAAGTGTCTCTCGCGGGATCGGCGCGAGGAGGGTATATATGTACGTGCGCCGGCGCCGGAGCGTCCGCAACCGGCGCGAACGCGACGAGCCTTGAGCCATCACGGGTGACCGATCGGGATATGCCCCTGCTAACCGTCGAAAACGTCACGAAAATCTACGGCGGACGGCGCGTCGTGAACGGGGTCTCCGTTCAGGTGGATCGCGGAGAGGTGGTGGGCTTGCTGGGTCGAAACGGCGCGGGCAAGACGACGACGTTTCGAATGGTGATCGGATTGGTGCGGGCCAACGCGGGGCGGATCGTCTTCAAGTCGCGAGATGTCACGTGGACGCCGATCTATCGCCGCTCGCGCATGGGGATGGGATTTCTGCCTCAGGAACCCTCGGTATTCACGCGCCTGACGGTGGAAGAGAATCTGGTGGCGATCCTCGAGACCACGTCGGTCGGCAAGCACGAGCGGCGACCGCGGGCGCACGCCATGCTCGAGGAGTACGGCCTGCTGAAGCTGTCGAGGCAGCCGGCGTTCACGCTCTCGGGCGGCGAGGCCCGAAGGCTGGAGATCTGCCGCGCCATGATCACGTCGCCCGAAATCATCCTTCTGGACGAGCCGTTTTCCGGAGTGGATCCCATCGCGTTGTCGGAGTTGCAGCAGTTCATCGTGAACCTCCGCGAGCGCGGCATCGGCGTGCTCTTGACGGATCACAACGTCCGGGAAACGCTGGCGATTTGCGACCGCGCGTACATCATCAGCGACGGTTCGGTGCTGCGAAGCGGCACGCCGGAAGAGATTGTCGCGGACCCGCTGGTGCGGAAGAATTACCTGGGAGAGCATTTCCATCTGACCGGCCGGCGCATCGGAGGCAGCGCGGCTTCATGAGTACATTTGGCGCTTTGGCGCCTCCGCGACGCCGAAGCCGCCGTCGCTACGGCGGCGGAGGCGCGTTTTTGCGGTTTATTCGGAAATAGAGCACTTATTTTGTCACGAGCCCTCATTCCGAAGTGAGCGACCGAAGGGAGCGAACGTGACCGACTTGAACGCCGTCTGGGCCGTCGGCGGGCTCATGGCTCTGGGCGCGCTGGCCTCACTGCTTTTCGGCGGGGGGGGCTCGCGGCGGGCGGGCGTGGCGTTTTTCGCCGCCTGGTTCGTTCCCGGCGCCGGCCATTTGATCCTGGGCCGGTGGGTGAAGGCGCTGGCGTTGTTCGGCCTGCTGGCGGCGACGTACGGCACCGGCTTGTGGCTGTGCGGCTGGAGGCACGTCTCCTTTGAAGACAATCCGTTCTATTACATCGGACAATTCGGATCCGGCGTGACCATGTTCCTCGGACAGCTCCTCGGGGATCCGAAGGCCTATCCGAGGGAGGACATGCCGCCTTCGTGGTTCGACAACGGAATGCTCTACATGTGCGTGGCGGGGTTGCTCAACGTGGTGATCATGATGAGCGTATTCGACGCCGCGCGCGGGCGCAAGGCGGTCGAGGCGCCGGCGCCGGAGGCGGGGAGGGCCGCCCCATGAGCGCGTCCTACATGCCGTATTACATTCCCATCATCGTCATCGTGATGTTGGTCCTGGAGATCTGCAAATACGACGATCCCAAGACGATCCTCAAGCGGGCGTTCACGAACGTCGCCGTGTTGACCGGCGTCCTGGCCGCGGGAATGACCGCGATCTACTTCGTGAACAAGTACTTTTAAGCATCCGGCATCCGGAATCAAGCATCCAGGGAGGCTTGCCGCGCCTGGGCCTCTTGAGCGGGGAACCGGGAGTGGTGCGGGCTCCTGCGGCGGAGGGCCTTTCTGCGGCGTGCGTTTTCACCGGATGAGCCGAAACCATCGGCCCGGCGGCCACCATACCCACAGGGCCTTTCCGACGAGATATTTTCCGTCCACGAATTGAAAAGCTTCTTTTTTCCCCTCTTTCGGAATGTTCGGCGCGATGTCGTCCTCGTTGAAGGCCTGCTCCCAGCCGTGAATGTCGGCGCTGATCACGTAGTCCGGAGCGGGCCGTCCGGTGCGCTCTTCGTAACGTTGCTTGGCCTTCGTCATGTCCTTGAGGTCCTGGCCTTCGCAGATTACCGTACGGCCGTCCCGAAGCACAAAGGTGTGCTTGATCCAAGCCCGGCTGTCGTGGCTATTGCCCACGTTGTCGCCCATCATCACATACATGCCTTTCGGAATCTCCAGGGGGTCGTGGGGGCTCATGTGACGCGGCGGGTCATCGCTCAATGCTGGGCGTTCCCGGTGATAGAGATCTCGGCCGACTCGCAATCGGCGCAGCTCGAAACGGATCCCCTCCGAACCGAACGACAAGCCGTGGTCCGACCTCAGGGATTTGGCTTGGTCAAAGCTGTCCAAGAATCGGTGCTCCGCCTGTACTTCGTTGTCCAGGACCACGTGGGCCGCCCCGTCGTACACCATGAACTCGAAGCGCACCCGCCGGCCGGGAGTCAGAGGACCGAATCCCGGAGTTTTCCGGGCGCCGTTGTGCAGCAGCGCGCACTCGCCGTCCGAACGAAGGACCATTCGAAACATGCCGGCGTCATGCCGGATGTCCGCGAAAAAAGAGCCCTGACCGTCCAGGATGGTCAATTCCCCTTCGATAATGACTTCATTGACGGGCGTGTGGGAGCTGTCGGTGATGGCTTGCGCCTCGAACCGCGTGGTTCCCTGCGCTTCCATGCTTCCGCCATAGACACGCGTGTCGCGGGCGGACGACGCGGTGAACGCCTTCTGGAACGTATCCATGTCCCTCAAGAGGTCGGAGATCGGCCACGGATCCTGCCAGATGGACTGCTGGAGGCGCCGGGGCTTGCGCTGAATCTGAAACGGCGCCGTCGCGGAGCCGAGCGGCCTCGCGTAGATGTTCCCTTCATAGATGAAAAACTGCTCCTCGGGGAGGCCCACCACGCGTTTGATGAAGTTGCGCAGCGGATTGAGCGGGAATTTGAAGACGACGACGTCCCAGCGCGAGACCGGTTCCAGGGCGTAGTAATACTTCGTCACCATGATGCGGTCCCCGGCTCCGTTCTGGGCGCCCCGCAGCGTCGGCTCCATGGAGCTGGAGGGGATCATGAACACTTCGATGCAAAAACAGCGGATGATGAGGGCCATGATGAAGGCGACGGCGATCGCCTCGATGTTTTCCCGCAGCCACTCCAACGGATGTTCGGCCGCCCTCGGCGCCGGCGCGCTCGCCGACCGCGTCTGCTTGAGGCGCTCGTGGGAGAGGAACGCGTACACCACGAAGTAGCCGGCGGCCGGCGC
This sequence comes from Planctomycetota bacterium, assembly GCA_016209705.1. GTDB lineage: Bacteria > Planctomycetota > MHYJ01 > MHYJ01 > JACPRB01 > JACQVR01. Next base: position 28,146 of record JACQVR010000084.1, on the reverse strand, counting down.
GATCTGGAGCGTGAAATTGTTCTTGAGGACGTGAATCAGGGCGCTCGCCATGCCGGCGAGGCAGAAGTACTCGGCCAGCGTCCTTCCCCAGGACTTTCCCAGCCACACGCCGAGCGCCGGGATCCCGGCCAGGACCAGCGCCGCCATGGCCAGGACGGAGAATCTCAGGTCGCCATCGCGCCACGCCAGGAAGCCGCCGACAACGGGCCAGAGGGACATCGGGGCGTAGAGGTAGAGCGCGGACAGCGCGCGGTCCCGCCGCGTCGCTAGTCCTCCTCCGCCCCCCGCAGCACCGCCATGAAGGCTTCCTGGGGGATTTCCACCCGTCCCACCGCCTTCATGCGTTTCTTGCCTTCCTTCTGCTTCTCCCACAGTTTTCTCTTTCGAGATATGTCGCCGCCGTAGCACTTGGCCGTCACGTTCTTGGCGAGCGCGGAAATGTCCTCCCGGGCGATCACCTTTTTCCCGATCGCCGCCTGCAAGGCCACCTCGAACATCTGGCGCGGGATTTCCTTGCGCAGGACGCGCAGGATCCTCCGTCCTTTCTGCTCCGCCGTTTCGCGGTGAAAGATCACGGACAGCGCGTCGACCTCCTGTCCGCCGACCAGGATCCGCAGCCGCGTCAGGTCCGACGTCTCGTATCCGATGAACCGGTAGTCGAGGGTGCCGTACCCGCGGGTCAGCGATTTGAGCCGGTCGTAGAAATCGTACACGATTTCCGCAAATGGAAGCTTGTACGTCAAGATCACCCGGGTCGGCGAGATATATTCCGTTTTCTCATAGGTTCCCCGCCGGCCTTCGCACAGCGACATGATCGCCCCGATGCTTTCGGTGGGAACGATCAGGCTGGCTCGGACCACGGGTTCTCGCCACTCCTCGAGCAGCGAGTCGTCGGGAAGCTTGGCGGGGTTGTCCACGCGCAGCACCGCGCGGCCGTGCTCCGTGCGGGCGACGATCTCGTACGTGACGCTGGGGGCGGTCTGGATGAGCTCCACGCCCTCCTCACGTTCCAGGCGCTCCTGGATGATTTCCATGTGCAGCAGGCCGAGGAATCCACACCGGTATCCGAACCCCAGAGCTTCGCTCGTTTCGGCCTGGAATTTGAAGCTCGAGTCGTTCAGGCTGAGCCGTTCGAGCGCCTTCTTCAGTTCCTCGAAATCCGTATCCCCGGTGGGGAAGAAACCGCAGAACACGACGGGCAGCGGCTCCTTGTAGCCCGGAAGGGCGGGAACCGAGACGCCGCCGGCGGGCGCCACCGTGTCGCCGACCCGGACGTCGCGGATGGACTTGATGTTGGCCATGAGGTAGCCCACCTGCCCGGCCGTCAGTTCGCCCACCTCTTTCATGTGCGGGGTGAAAATGCCGACGTATTCGACTTCGTGCTGGGTGCCCGACCCCACGAATCGGATCCGGTCGCCGCGGCGCACGCGTCCGTTGAAGATGCGGACGTAGGCGACCACGCCGCGATACTCGTTGAATTGGCTGTCGAAGACGAGCGCCTGGAGCGGCGCGTCGGCGGCCCCCGTCGGCGGCGGCACCTTGTCGATCACGGCCTGGAGCAGTTCCTCGACCCCCTGTCCGAGCTTTCCGCTCACGCGAAAGACTTCGTCCTTCGGAATCCCCAGGGAATTCTCCATCTCCAAGAGGGATTCTTCGATCTGAGCGGTCTGCATGTCGATCTTGTTGAGCGAGGACAGCAGCGTGAGGCCGCCATCCAGCGCCAAGAGGTAGTTGGCGACCGTCTGCGCCTGGACGCCTTGGGTGGCGTCGACGAGCAGGATCGCGCCTTCGCACGCGGCGAGCGAGCGCGAGACTTCGTAATTGAAATCCACGTGTCCGGGCGTGTCGATGAGGTTCAACTCGTAGCCTTGGTATCGCATCGCCACCGCCTTGGCTTTGATCGTGATGCCTCGTTCGCGTTCCAGGGCATTGGAATCCAGGTACTGCTCGCGCAGGTCCCGCTTGGAGACCGTGCCGGTGAGCTCCAGGATGCGGTCCGCGAGCGTCGACTTCCCGTGGTCGATGTGCGCCACGATGCAGAAGTTGCGGATTTTGTGGATGTCCGTCATTTCCGTTGACCGTAGACCGCTAACCGTTGACCGGAAACCGCGGACCGCCAACCGTTCACGATCGGCGGTCAACGGTCCTCATCCGGCTCGCGGCGACGAAGGCCGCTCCGATCCAGCCCGCGTGAAGTCCCAGCGTTCCGCGAACGACCTTCACGTGCTTCGCGTATATTCGGAAAACGGATTTCCGCGCCGCGTGTCGGACGGTTTCCACGAAGCCGGGTCCGGCGGCCATGCCGCCCGCGAGCACGATCCGTTCCGGTTGGAGCGTGTTATACAGGCCTGCGATCGCGATTCCCAGCGCCGCCGCTGCGCGGGCGATCGCCCGCGCGGCGCGCGCGTCTCCGTTCCTCGCCCGCGCGAACGCCGCTTCCGCGTCGGGCGCGCGCGCGCCGCGGGCGACGGCCGAAGCCGAGGCGAGGGTTTCCAGGCATCCCCGCTGCCCGCATCCGCACCGGCGGCCGCGCGGCTCGATCCGGATGTGGCCGAATTCGGCGGCCCCGCCCCGCGACCCGATCCAGAGCTTTCCGTCCAGCACCAATCCGCCGCCGACCCCCGTTCCCAGCGTGTACAGCGCGACGCTGCGGGCGCGCCGCCCCGCGCCGGCCGCCCATTCCGCGACCGCCGCACAGTTGGCGTCGTTTTCCAGCGAGACCGGCATGCCGAGCGCGCGGCGCATCAGAAGCGGCAGCGGCACGCGGCTCCAGCCAAGATTGGGCGTCACGAGAACCATGCGGCGCGCCGAATCCAGGGGACCGGGAGCTCCGAGGCCGCAGGCGACGCAGCGGGAGAAGCCGCGCAAGCGCCGCGCCGCCGCCGCTATGTCCGCCGCCGTCGCTTCCGGATCCGGGCGCGCCGGGGTGGGAATCGTGACCGAATCGATCGCGCGCCCGCGTTCATCGCACACGCCCAATTTCGCGGCGGTGCCACCGAGGTCGATGCCGAGCAGGCGGCGCATCCGTAAGGAATTAGATCATGCCTCGCGCCGGGTGTCGATAAGAGGCAGGTTACCGGGGCAACGGAATGAACACCTCGCCATCCCGCCAGATGGAGACGACGTCCTCGCCTTCGGGAACGGGAACGCGCGCTCTGAGTCGGGCCTGGAGGTTGGGCCGCATCCCGATGGCGCGGTCCTCCGTGCCGACTTTCCCCACGAGGATCTCTTCTCCCGCGCTGACGCTTTCCAGCTCGTAGTTGGTCGTCAGGTCCACTCCTTCGCCGAGGAGCGTTTCATTCCGTCCCAGCCGCTCGCCTCGAGTCACCGTGTATTCTTGGCCGATCCAGCGCTGGTCCACGTACCGCTCGACGCGGAACACGGCCTGGGAGGGATCGGTGCTCCGCTGAAAAACAATGCGCAGGCAGAATTGCGGATCCACGCCGCGCGGCAACGGGAGGCGGAATTCCACGGGGGGAGCGCTTTCGATGAACTCCTCGCTGCCCTGGTAATGGGCGCGACATTTGTACACATACGTCACGCCGGGTTCCACGTGGGAATCTTCGTAGGACGGCGTCGGCAGTCCTTGCTTCAGCAGATCCCACGATTCCTGGCCCTGGCGGCGGCGGTATACGTCGAACGCGGAAAACTTGTCCTTGGAGAATCCGAAGTGCAATATGGCCGCCCGCCGGTTGTAGTACGCCAGCCCCTGATGGTTGGGTTCGGATTGAAGTTCCGCGCGGGCGGCCACGTCGCGCAGTTCCTGGGACATCTCCCGCAAGCGGTCTTCCATGATCTTGAACGTCTGCTGCTGGACGGCATGGCTTTCCAGCAAGGCCTGCCGATACTGTCTTTCCAACTCGGCCTTCACGGATTCCAGTTCCGCGGACCCCGCGCGTCGGGGCGGCCAGGAGATGATCATTCCCGCGGTCAGCAGCATCAAGGCGGCCGCGGCGACGGCCGGCCAAGTGCGCCGGAGACGCTCCTTCACCGATCCGCCGCTCTCGTCGATCAGAGGCGCGACGATCGTGGGCTGTTCGAGACGGCGGATCTCGGCCATGACCCCGTCCACCATCTGCGCGCCGAACGCCTCGCCCGAGAGCGCGTTTCCCAGCACGCTCTCGTTTCTCTGGAAGAGCCTCAGAAGATCGCGGCAGGGAACGCAGAGGCGAAGATGCTCCTCGATCCGGCTCCGTTCCTCGGCGTCGAGCTCGTGGTCGATGTACCGGGACAGTTGCAGCTCTACTTCATCCTTGCATGACATCGGTTCATGATCTCTTGAGGGTCCCGCGTTCCCGCTTCACAGGTAAAGATCGGCCAAGCGATCCTTGAGCATCAATCGCGCGCGATAGAGACGCGACTCGATCGTCGCGATCGGCAGTCCCAGGAAATCTCCCATCTCCCGGTAGGTCATCCTGCGGAGATGCCGCAGAAGGATGATCTGCTGGTAGATGCGCGGGAGCGAATTGATGATTCCCAGGATCTTCTCCCGCAGCTCTTCCAGTTCCGTGGACGATTGGCGGTAGACGCCGCCCAGGATCTGCCCTTCCGGTTCCAGGCCGTCTTCGGTGATTTTCTCCAACGAGCACGGCTTGATGCGCTCTTTTCGCAGATGGTCCACGCAGGTGGTCCGAACAATGGAGCACAGCCATCCTTTGAATTTTCGCGCGTCTTCCAGGTCGGGCAGATGGCGGTACACCTTCAGGAACGTTTCCTGCGTGACGTCGGCCGCCATGTGGACGTCGCCGATGATGTTGTAGGCGATGCTGCCGACGAGATTGGAGTACTTGGTGACGAGCGCTTCGAAGGCCGCGGTGTCCCCGCTTTGGCTGCGGGCGATCAGCGCGGCGTCGTCCTTGCCCGACGGCGCCTTGGTGGCGGCCCCGCGCGGAGCGGCGTCTTCCGGCGCCGGCGCGGGCGCCGCGCGTTTGGAGCGGGGTTCGGACATGGTTTTCATTATATTACCATGACGTAGGTTGTGGTGGAATACCTTGTGCAATTTCCGCGGCGCATCCAACGTGCGCCCGCGCGGGTCGTTCAAGAAAAGGGCTGAAACAGGATAGCCAACGCATGATCCAGGCGGAATCGGACTTGATCCTGAGGTGTGCGCGCGGCGACGAGGCGGCGTATCGAGAACTGGTCGAGCGCCTCGAAAAGCCTCTGATCAATTTCGTCCATCGCTACGTGGGCGACCGGAGCCTGGCGGAAGATATTTTCCAGGAAACCTTCGTGCGGGTCATCCGAACTCTGGGGGATTTTCGCCCCGAGGCGTCGCTGACCACCTGGATTTTCACCATCGCGCGCAACCTGTGTCTGGATCATTTGAAAGCCAAGAAACGCCATCGCGAGGTGTCGCTGGACGCGCGTTCGGAAGATGACCACGGCAATGTCATCGATTTCCGGGACGCGTTGTCGTCGCCCGGGCACCGGCCGGAGGGCGAGGCCTCGGACCGTGAACAGGAACGCCGGCTGCGGGAGGCGATCGGTCGTTTGGCGGGGCCCAAGCGGGAAGCGCTGATTCTGCGCGTTTTCTCGGGCCTTCCCTATGAGGATATCGCGCGAATCACGCACGCTCCCGTCGGGACGGTGAAGTTTCGGGTGCATGACGCCGTTCGGGAGCTGGCTCGATGGTTGTCCGAAGGATCCGCCGAGGAAGCCGCGGGGTAGGAAGGAAGCGGACGAGAAAGGCGGGCAGAGACATGAGATGCATCCAGGCGATGAAATTGACGGTGGGGTTGGCGCTCGACGATCTGGACGTCGAGGTCCGACGGGACGTCGAAGCGCATCTCGCGAGCTGCGGGGAATGTCGCCGGGCGGTCGAACGCGAACGGGCCGCGGTGGAGCGCATGCGCGCGGCCGGAAGCGTGGACACCTCCGCCGCTCGCCGGGACCAGGCGGCGGCGGCCATGAAAGCGGCTCATCAAGAGCTTCTCGAACGGGCTCTGCTCTCGCCGCGAAGAGGTCGCCGCCGTTGGCTGGCGGGCCTCGCGGCCGCCGGACTGCTCGCCCTCGGCGCGACCACCGCGCTGCTGACGTTCCGGTCGGCTCCGGATGTCCTGCGCGTGCGCGACTTGGGGGGCGGGGCGGTGGTCTTCCGCCCGGGCCTGGGAGAAGGTTCGGCGTTGTCGCACGGGGATGCCGTACGCCGGGGAGACACCGTTTCCGTGGACGGAGACACGATCTTCGAAGGGCCTGGAAACTTGAGATTATTGTTGAAAGGCGGTTCGACGGCCAAGTTCGAAGTCGACGGGAAATCGCCGTTGATCGTCCTGCTTCAGGGATCGCTGGAGGCTTGGGCCCGCGGCGTCCCGTTGACGATCCGGGACCGGTCCAACGCCTCCATCACGGTGCGCGATTGCGACCTCAATGTGAAGCTCGCCGTGGTCGGGCCGTACCTCCGCCGTTCGGGAGCCAAGAAGACGGTGGCGGAGCATTGCGAAGAGGTGGGACGGCGGGAGGGCGTGCGCATCACGCCGGCGGAAGGCGTGGAACATCGCAAAGTCGCGTTCGGTGAAGGCGATCTGAAGGAGTTCATCCAAGCGATGGCGGAGCAGGGAATCGACGTCGTGGAGGAGGAGGAGAAGGGCGCCTACCGGGCGCTGTTTCGGCCCGGCGTGCGTCCGGCCTCCATGCACGCCCGCATCCGCCGGGGCCAGCAGGCCGAAGTGAAAACGCAGGGGGACGTCACCCTCCAGGACCTCGGGGGCTCGTTGAGAAAGTAAGAAATCAGGGGGAATGAAAAGGTGAAGCACATCATCCTTGGGGCAGGGATCGCCGCGCTGACCGGAGGGCTCCTCTTCGGACAGGATGATCGGGCCGGCGGAGGACAGGAACCGCGGGTTCAACTCAACAACGTCACGCTTCAGCAACTGCTCGAAAGCGTTCAGCGTCGCACCAAGAAGACGTTTCTCTACGACGAGAGCGTGGCTCAGATCCTGGCCCAGCGCCGCGGTCGGGTCTACTCTTCGGCGGACTACGGGAGCCCGGAAGAGCTGTTCGCCATTTTCCAGTCCCTGCTCCAGGTGCAAAAGGAGCGCCTCGCGCTGGTTCCGGTCGGCGTGGCGGGAAAAGAGATCTACAAGATCCTGATGGGCGCGGATGCGATCAAGGGGCCCGTGCCGATCGGGGAGGCGGACGCGACGCCCAACGACAGCTACGTGACCCGCGTTTTCAACCTTCAGTATGTGCCCGCGCAGGAAGTGTTCGCGGCGTTGAACCAGATGATGTCAGTGCCCCAGTCGATCGTGCAAATCGCGAGCTCCGGGACGGTCATCATCACGGACTATGATTACAACATGAAGCGGTATGAGGATGTGATCAAGGCGATCGACGTGAAGAAGGCGGATGTGGTGTGGAAGATGATTCCGCTGAAGAAGGCCCTGGCCACCGACGTGGAGCAGGTTCTGACCAAGCTTCTGGCGGTACTCCTTCAGCAGCGTCAGCGCCCTGGATTTCCCCAACAACAGCCTGGAGCGTTCGGGCGGGAGCAGGTTCAGGTCGTGGCGGATCAACGGACGAATTCGATCCTGGTCCTGGCGGAACCGGACCGCATGGAGGAAATTGAGAAGTTGGTGAAGGATCTCGACGCCGAGCCCGAGTTCGAAGCGAGCGGCATCTATTTTATTCCGCTGAAACACCAGCCGGCCGAGCTGGTGGCCAATACGCTGAAGCTGCTCTACGGGCAGCCGGTGGACACGAGGGGGCGATCTCCGTCGGCGCCGGGAAGATCGAGTTCTCCCACCACGCCGGGAGGGCCTGGGGGACCGATAGGGCCCCCAGGTGGGCAACAGCCGCAATTTCCACAAGCTCCCCAACAGCCGCCCCAGCAGGGACCAGGGGGGCCTGGCGGCCCCGGCAGCCAGGGAGGAGCCACCGCCCCGCCTCCCGGAGCGATTCCGACCATTTCCCAGGACGAAAGCACCAACTCCCTCATCGTCATCACGGATCGGAACACGTATCAGATGATCAAGAGGTTCGCGGAGCGGCTCGATCAGAGGCGCCCTCAGGTGCTCATCAAGGCCACGGTCGTGGAGGTGCGCGCGAGCGACACGTTAGATTTCGGCGTGGAACTGGCGCGGGCCGTCGATCCCGAAGGTCGTCTCACGAGCTTCTACCGGACCAACATGCGCTTTTCCACCATTGCTCCGCCGACGCCGGGGAGCAACCGGATCGACATCATTCCGATCGACACCCCGGGGTTGACGCTGGCCGTCATCAAGGATCGGATCGGCCATATCGGCGCCCTGATCAAGGCATTGCGAGACAAAGCGATCGTGAATATTCTGGACGAGCCCGAAGTGGCCACGCTGGACAACAGCGAGGCGACCATTACGCTGAGGTCCAGAGTTCCCATCGCTACAACCGTGGTCACCGCTACCGGGATCGCCCAAACCTCGTTTCAATATCAAGACGCGGAGACCTTGTTGCAGATCACCCCCCAGATCAGCGAGGGCGGGTATCTTCGGCTTCAGACGAGAATCAATATCGAGAAATTCATCTTCACATCGGCCGATCCCACGGTTCCTCCGACGATCAGCGGGAGGGAGATCATGACGCCGATCCTGGTTCCCAACGGCCGGACGGTCGTCATCGGCGGCATCGTGACGGCGGAGCGGACGGATCAGGTGACGGGGATCCCGGTCCTTCAGGACATCCCCCTCCTGGGGGCTTTCTTCCGGCGCAACCGGAACGTCGAGGAAAAGCGGACGCTGTACATCTTCATCACCCCGTACATACTTTACGACGAAGCGTTCGGCGATCTGAAGAATCTGACGCAGATGCGGGAGCATCATTTGAAACGCGAACGGGGCGAGCGGATGCCGGGCGTCCGCCTGGAGACGGAAACGGAGCCGGATCCGGTGCCGCGGACCCGTTTCCGCTTCGTGCCGGAGTGACGCTCACCCCGCCCGTTCTCTGAAGAACGGTCGGGGCTCGCTTGTGGAATTCCTGCTCGGCGACTTCCGGCCGCCGAGCAGGAATTCCAGGGGACGGGCGGGGCTTTGCACCCGCCCGTCGGGAAGCGGAACCCTGCCGCCCGAGAAGGCGGCCGCTTCCGTTTGTTACAATAAGTTTTGAGAATATTTTGTAACATGGCATCCATCGATCAGCTCAAAGAAGCCCTCAAGCGCGAAGGGCTGTACGTCGAGGACAAGTTCGAAGAGTGGGTGGTGGTGGCCAAGAGCACCCATCAGACCCTCGACCGCATCCTGACCGCGTCGGGCTATCTCACCGAGAAGCAGATGCTCGAGCTCTTCGGCAAGGTCCTGCGCTTGCCGGTTCTCGAACGGCTGAGCGACGTGCAGGTCCCGGCCGTCTTCATGGAGAAAGTACCCGTCCATTTTGCGCGCCACCACAATCTGGTGGGAATCGAGGAGCGCAACGGCACGATTCGCGTCGCGGGATGCACCCCGCTGGATACCCATCCCATCGACGACGTGTCCGCGATGCTCGACAAGGTCGTCGAGCCGGTCCTGGCGCCGCGCGCGGAGATCACCGCGCTGATCAATCGCGCCTATCAGCAGAAGGTGGACGTGGTGGACGAGATGCTGGAGGACCTGGACGAGGAAGAGCTGGCCGGCATCTCCAAGGAAATCGAGAAATCGCAGGACCTGCTCGACATCGCCAACAAGGCGCCCATCATCAAGCTGGTGAACATGATCCTGTTCCAGGCGCTGAAGATGCGCGCCTCCGACGTTCACATCCAGCCCTACGAGGAGCGCCTCCAGGTCCGGTTCCGCATCGACGGCATTCTGTACGACATGATGGCCCCGCCCAAGAAGGTCCAGGAGGCGATCATCTCCCGCGTGAAGATCATGGGGAAGATGGACATCGCCGAACGCCGGCTTCCCCAGGACGGCCGCGCCACGGTCAAGCTGGGCGACGGCGAAGTGGACATCCGCATTTCCAGCGTGCCGACGAATCACGGCGAACGCATCGTCATGCGGCTTCTCGACAAGTCCGCCCGGCTCTACGATCTCGAGGAACTGGGCCTGGAGTCCGAGGATATGGAGATCATCAAGAAGCTCATCGACGCGTCACACGGCATCGTGCTGGTGACGGGGCCGACCGGCAGCGGGAAGACGACGACCCTCTACGCGGCGCTCAAGCGCATCAATGCGGTCGAATACAACATCATGACGATCGAGGACCCGATCGAGTACCACCTGCCCGGGGTCAGCCAGATCGAGGTGAACTACAAGAAGGGGCTCACGTTCGCGACCGGTCTCCGGTCGCTCGTCCGCCAGGACCCGGACATCATCTTCGTCGGGGAAATCCGGGACATGGACACCGCCGGAATCGCGATCCAGGCGTCGTTGACCGGCCACCTCGTCTTTTCGACCCTGCACACGAACGACGCACCCGGGGCGGTGACCCGACTGCTCGACCTGGGCGTCGAGCCTTACCTGGTCGCGTCGTCCGTGATCGGCGTGGTCGCGCAGCGCCTCGTTCGACTGATCTGCAAGTATTGCAAGGAAGAGATGGAGGTTTCCGCGGAGTCGCTGGCGCAGATCGGACTCGAGCCCGCGGATGTCCCCAACGGCAAGCTCTGGTGCGGTCGCGGCTGTCCCCGGTGCCTGAATTCAGGTTACTTGGACCGGACCGCAATTTACGAAATGTTCACCGTCAACGACCACGTGCGCGACCAAGTGATGCAACGGGTGGGCGCGACCCAGATCAAAGCGGATGCGATCAAGCGCGGCATGCGGACGCTGCGCATGGACGGGGCGAGCAAGGTGCTCATGGGGATGACCACGACCGAGGAAGTGTTGCGCGTGACGCAGATGGATACGTTCTAAAAGAAGCTAGGAGCTTGGAGCTTGGAGCTGGGAGCAGCGACTTCCCGCTCCGAGCTTCAAGCTTCAAGCTCCGAGCTTGAGAATGCCTGTCTACGCCTACAAAGCCCTCAACGAGGGAGGCGCCCCCGAGAACGGCGTCATCGATGCAGACACGCCGCGCGAAGCGCGCCTGAAGCTGAAGCTCCGCAAGCTTCACGTCACGGATCTCGCGGGCGCCGAGGCGGCTCCGAAACGGGCCCTGCGCTTGCCCCGGCTTCGGAATCGCGCCAAGCAGGAACTTCCCGTCATCACCCGACAGCTCGCCACGCTGCTGGCGTCGGGCATCCCGCTCATGGGGGCGCTGAACGCGATCATCGAACAGGCCGAAGAGCGCGCGCTCAAGACCATTCTCATGGACGTGCGGGAGCGCGTGTCGCAGGGAGCCGCGTTCTCCGACGCCCTGGCCGGCCATCCGCGCCTGTTCCCCGAGCTGTATCTCAACATGGTGCGGTCCGGCGAGGCGAGCGGCGCCTTGGACAAGATTCTGTTCCGGCTGGCGGATTACCTGCACGCGCAGCGCCGGATGAGAGCCAAGATCGTCGCCGCGCTGTCGTACCCGATCGTCATGATGATCGTGGGCGTCGGGGTCGTCTCCGTCCTCATGGTCAAGGTGGTTCCGGAAATCACGTCCGTCATCCAGAAGCACAGCAAGGCGGCGCTGCCGCTGCCCACGGAGCTTCTGATCGCCACCTCGGACTTCCTCGGCCGCACTTGGTGGATCTTCCTCCTGGCCGCGATCGCGGCCGTGTTCGTGATCCGCCGCGTGCGCAAGACCTACAAGGGGCGGTTGTGGATCGATTCCAAGTTGCTGACCGTCCCCGTGCTCGGCAATCTGCTGCGCAAGAGCGCCATCTCCCGCTTCTCCCTGACGTTCGCGACGCTCCTGGAGAGCGGCCTGCCGGTCCTCGGCGCGCTGGAAGTGGTCAAGAAAGTGGTCAACAACCAGCTCCTCGCGGATACGCTGGACGACATGCAGAAGAAGATCGCCGAAGGAGCCGACATCGCCACCCCCCTGAAGGCCAGCAAGGTCTTTCCGCCCGTCGTGGGCTACATGGTGGCGGTGGGCGAGGAGAGCGGACAGCTCGAGGAGTTGCTCAAGCGCCTGGCGAGCGCGTACGATGAAGAAGTGGAAATCGCGGCTCAGCGCCTGACCTCGCTCTTGGAGCCGCTCATGATCGTTTCGATGGCGCTGGTCGTCGGGTTCATCGTGCTGTCGGTGCTGTTGCCGATCTTGCAGATGAGCAGAATCTGAACCAAACGAGGATGGATGCCATGAGACAACGCAAGAAGGAGCGTGCGGGATTCACGCTCGTCGAACTGATGGTGGTGATCGTGATCATCGGGGTCCTGGCCGCCCTGCTGGTGCGCGAGGTGATGGGGCACGCCGAGCGGGCCCGGATTGAGGCCACCAAAGCCATGATTTCCGAGGTGGGGCAGGCCGCCGACATGTTCAAGCTCGATCACGGGCGGTATCCGGAGTCACTCGAGGATCTCCTGTACGCGCCCAGCTACGTGAAGCCCGAGAAATACCCGGAGCGCGGTTATCTGAAACGGCGGCCTCTGGACGGATGGGGGAATGAATTCCTCTACCGGCTGGAAGGGTCGGGTACCACGCCCTATGCCATCATCAGCTACGGGGCGGACGGCCGGGAGGGAGGCACCGGCGACGCCACCGACATCTCGAACCTGGAAATGGACCGATGACCGCGAGCGAACGTCGCCAGGCCGGATTTACCCTCCTGGAACTCATCGTCGTGGTATTCATCATCACGCTGATCACGGGGTTGGCCGCGACCAGACTGGACTTCCTGGTTCCAAAATATCGCCTTCGGGCGGCCGTGCGCGAGACCGCGGCCATCTTGCGGCAGGCTCGATCGCGGGCCGTTTCCATCGGGCGCGATGTCTACGTCCGCATCCGTCTATCGGATGGGCGCTATGAAATGCTGGTTCCCTTTGAGCGGGAGCCGGAGCGCAGCTCCTCCTCCACCGATCCGTACGAGGATCCTCCGTTGAAAGAGTACGAGTTCCAGGAAGTCTTCAAGAAGTCGCTTCCGGACAAGACGGAATTCGTGAACGTCATCCTGGGCGCCGAAGAGGGCGAGATCAAAGATACCGGCACGGTGCTCCTGCGCATGTCTTCCTACGGATTGAGTGATTATTTCATCATCAACTTCCGCTTGGAAAAGCGACGCATGGCGTTGAGGTTCAACGGTCTGACGGGCTCGGTCTCGTTCTACGAAGAGGAAAAGGGCGTCGATGAAATCCTCGAAGATCAGGGGACATAAGGCGGGGTTCACGCTGATCGAGGTGATGGTGGCGGTGGCCATCATCGCCGTCGTGTCGCTCGTCCTGCTGGCGCGCCGCGTGGAGATCGTGCGCGATGCCGCCGCCACGCGCGACCTGCGCACCACGTGGCTTCTGGCCGGCTGGAAGATGGGCGAGGTGCTCCTTGACCCCTCCCTGGGCCAAGGGATGTCGCAGTCGGGGACCTTCGACGATCTGGCGCCCGAATATGCCGGCTTTCAGTGGACGGCCGAGGCGAATCTCGAAGAAATCGGATTCGACGAATCGCCTCAGTACACGGAAAAGCCCAAGGCGCTCCTTCACGTCAAGGTGGAGATCCTGAACGCCGAGGGGGCCTCGCTTCAGGTGGTGGAGGCGATGGTGCCGCCCGTAGAGCCGGCACCGCCGGGAGTCCCATGATCCGCTCAGGCCGGGGGTTCACGCTTCTGGAAGTGCTGCTCGCGGTGACGCTGCTCGCCATCCTCATGGCGTTGATCTACGGCGTCGTGGTTTCCACGGTGCAGGCGCAGCAGCGCATCGACGCGATCACGCACGGAAGCGAGATCGGGCCGGCGATCCTCAATCAGATTCGGCAGGACCTGACGGGCGCCTTCCTGCCCGATTCACTACAGGATTATTTCGTGGGGCAGGACCGAAAGCAGGGATACGGCGACGGCGATCGCGTGGATTTCATCTCCTCGGTGATGGCGTACGGGACGGAGACGTCCATGAGCCGTCCAATGTTTCACAGCGTGAACGAAGTGGGTTATCAGGTCGCCGAATCGCCCGACCATCCCGGCGAACTCATCCTGTACCGACGCCTCGATCTGTTCGTGGACGCGGAGGCTCTGCAAGCGGGACGGCTCGCCGTTCTGGCCGATCGCGTCCTCTCATTCAACATCGAATATCGCAAGAAAACCGAATGGGTCACCACGTGGATCTCGTCGCAGGCGGAGCACACGCTGCCGGACGCCGTGAAAGTGGAACTCAAGATGCGCGTTCCGGACGCATCGGCGAAGGAAGGGACGGTGGAGCGGACATACGCGACCATCGTTGCGCTGGTCAAACAGGAGGCCGTCAAACCCGCCCCTCCGGCCGCACCCCAGCAACCGCAAAAATGACCAGACAACTACTTCTGGGGCGCGGCACTCAGAGCCGGCCCTTCATCTCCCGCTCGACGGCGTGGCAGGCGACCTGATGACCCGAATAGTCGATCATCTTCGGCGCTTCCACCTCGCAGACGCCTTTGATGGCGACGGGACAGCGGGGATGAAACCGGCATCCCGGCGGAGGATTCAAGGGCGACGGGACGTCCCCTTGAAGGATGATGCGGGTCCGCTTCCGCGTCGGGTCCGGAACCGGCACGGCGGACAGCAAGGCTTGGGTATAGGGGTGCAGCGGCCGACGGTACAGCTCCTGGCTCTCCGTCAGCTCGACGATCTCTCCCAGGTACATCACCGCCACCCGATCGCTGATGAATTTCACCACGGAAAGGTCGTGCGAGATGAAGAGATACGCGATCCCGTACTTTTCCTTCAGCTCCACCAGCAAGTTCACGACCTGGGACTGGACCGACACGTCGAGGGCGCTGACCGGCTCGTCGCAGACGATGAACTTGGGATTGAGCGCCAGCGCCCGCGCGACGCCGATCCGCTGCCGCTGGCCTCCGCTGAATTCATGCGGATATCGATTGATGTAGGTGGGAGACAATCCCACCCGTTCCAGGGTCTGCTTGACGATGTCGAGCCGCTCCGGCTTCGACCCGATCTTGTGCACCAGCAATCCCTCGCCCACGATGGCGCCCACCGTCATCCGCGGATTGAGAGAACTGTAGGGATCCTGGAAGATGATCTGCATGTGCTTGCGGATCGCCCGGAGTTCGCTCCCCGAAAGCGTCGCGACGTTCTTCCCTTCGAACTCGACGGTCCCGGAGGTCGGCTCCAGGAGCCGCAGGATCGTCCGACCCGCCGTGGTTTTCCCGCAGCCGCTCTCCCCGACGAGTCCCAGCGTCTCGCCGGGCCGGAGGTGGAACGAGATGCCGTCCACCGCTTGCACCCAACCGTGGATCCGGGAGAAGACCCCTTTGCGAACGGGGAAGTGCTTCTTCAAGTTGCGGACGATAAGGAGATTGCCGTTCGGGTTCATGCGGATAGCTTATAGCTTATAGCTGGTGGCTTGGTGCGAGGTAGTACAGCACCAAGCTACGAGCTATCAGCTACCGGCTTCATACCACATCACACGCCGCCCAATGCCCGGGCTTCAGCTCCCTCAACTCGGGCTCCTTCACGGCGCACCGTTCCAGTTTCCCCGACGAAACGGCCAGATCGCAGCGGGGATGGAACTTGCAGCCGGATGGGAACCGCAGCGGGTTGGGCACCGTTCCGGGAATCACCTTCAGAGGCTCCCGCCGATCCGACGTCACGGACGGACGCGAGCGGAACAAGCCTTTCGTGTACGGGTGCAGGGGATCGGCGAACAGCTCCTGCGCGGTGGCGTACTCGGCGACCTTGGAGGCGTACATGACCGCGACCTTGTCGGCGAACTCCGCCACGACGCCGAGATCGTGGGTGATGATGATGACGGACATGTGCAATTTCTGCTGGAGTTCGCGCAGGAGATCCAGAATCTGGGCTTGGATCGTCACGTCGAGCGCGGTGGTCGGCTCGTCCGCGATCAGGAGCTTGGGATTGCACGCCAGCGCCATCGCGATCATGACCCGCTGGCGCATGCCTCCGGAGAGTTGATGCGGATACTCGTCGACGCGCTGTTCCGGGGCGGGAACTTTGACCAGCCGGAGCATGTCCACCGCGCGGTCCCGCGCTTCCCGCTTGCTTTTCTTCTGGTGCAGGACGATGGCTTCGATGATCTGATTGCCGACGGTGAAGACCGGATTCAGGGAGGTCATGGGCTCCTGAAAGATCATGGAGATGTTGTTGCCGCGGATGTCGCGCATGTCCCGCTCGGGAAGGCGCGCCAGGTCCCGTCCTTCGAAGAGGATCTCCCCTTCGACGATCCGGCCGGGGAGCGACACGAGGCGCATCATGGAGAGCGCCGTGACGGACTTTCCGCATCCGCTTTCTCCCACGATGCCCAGAACTTCGCCGCGCCCGAGAAGGAACGATACCCCGTCCACCGCCTTCACGACGCCGTCGCTCGTGAAGAAATGGGTTCGGAGGTTCTTGATCTCGAGGAGCGGGCCTTTCCCGTTGTTCATGAGCTTGAAAGTCCAGTGTAGCACGGCGCTGCCGGCGCTCAAGGAGATCTGGCGATGCGAGGAGATGAGGATGAACCAAAACATCTCCCGATCTCCTGATCTCCCGCATCTCCCCATCTCCTAGGTTTTGAGTCGTGGATCCATCGCGTCTCTCAGCGCCTCTCCCAGCAGGTTGAACGCCGTCATCGTCGCGAAGATCGCTCCTCCCGGAAAGACCACCATCCACCAGTGCGCGATCCCCTCGCGGCCGGCGGACAGGGCTTGGCCCCACGACGGCGCGGGCGGCGGAGCCCCGAGCCCCAGAAAGGAGAGCGCGGATTCGATGAGAATGGCTCCCGAGATGCCGAAGGTGGCGCTGACGGATATCGGAGACCACGCGTTCGGAAGGACGTGACGGAAGATGATGCGATGCGCCGGAGTTCCCAGCGCTCGCGCGGCGTCGACGTATTCCATCGCCTTGTGCTTGAGGAATTCCCCGCGCACCAGCCGGGCCACGTCGGGCCATCGGGTGAAGCCGATCACGACCATGATCGTGAAGATGCTTTGGGGCAGCACCGCCAGGACGGCGAGGATCAGGAACAGGGTGGGGAAGCAAAGCACGATTTCGATGAGGCGCGATAGAGCCGCGTCCACGCGGCCTCCATAGTAGCCGGCGAGCGCCCCGATGCCGGTGCCGATGAGAACGTACAGGCCTACCGCCACAAACCCGATGGACAGCGAGATCCGTGATCCATGAATCAATCGCGCCAGCACGTCGCGGCCCGTCGCGTCGGTGCCCAGCCAGTGGACGCCCCTTGGCCCGCCGGCGCCCGGATTCTCATAGATTTCGTACAGGTTCTGCTGATCGAAGGCGTAAGGGATCGGCGGAAACAGGGCCCACTCGCCGGGGGCGAACCCCGGTTTCATGCTCCCGTAATCCTTCGAGTCGACGAATTCCTTCCGGGTGAGACAGAAGACGGCCAAGCCGATCCATAAGGGAAGCGTGATCCGCCAGAGGCACCGGCCCGCCCGGTCCGCGGTCCAACCCTTCCGCATCAGCAGGCGGAACGCGATCCAGAAGCCCGCCGCGATCCAGAATCCTCCGAACAGAAACCAATCCGACGCGGTCAAGCCGGACATGAGCGGAGACGAAAGCACGTCCTCCTGCTTCATCAAGATCGGCCGGTGATCCGCCAGGAAAGGCGCGAAGACGGCGATGCAGGATAAGAAGATGACGGCGGCCAGGCCGACCCACCCCAGCTTGTTTTGTCGGAGGCGCCGCACCAAGGGAGAGCCTGGAGCGTTCCGTCGGCTCCGTTCCGCTTCTTGAACCTCGGGCGAGGAAGAAATCATTCGGGGTGTCTCTCGAACGAGATTCTCGGGTCCGCCAGCGCGTACAAGACATCACACAGGAGGAAGCCGGCCAGCGTCATCACCGCGGTCAGCGTCGTGACGGCCATGACGACCGGATAATCCCGTTCCATTACCGCGTCAAACATGAGCTTCCCCATTCCGTGGATGGAGAAGATCGTTTCGATGATCACCGAGCCGCTGACGACGGCCGGCAGGAGGGTTCCCAGAAGCGTCAGGATCGGAATCGCTCCGTTCCGCAGGGCGTGCTTGAAGATGACGACGTTTTCCGACAGCCCTTTGGCGCGCGCGGTGCGGATGAAATCCTGGCCCACGACGTCCAGCATCCCCGCGCGGGCGTATCGGGATAGCACGGCCAGCGCCGGATACGTCAGGCATGCCACGGGAAGGACAAGATGCCACGCCCAGTCCAGCGCGGCCCCCCCGAAGGGGTGCCGATGGGGCGCGTCGCACTCCAGCCACGCGATGGGAAACACATCCAGGAAATCACCGCCTCCAAGGAATATGATCGCCAGGGAGGCGACCCAGAACGTCGGAAGCGAGTAGAGGACGAAAAGGGCGACGGTCGATAACCGATCCCACCAGGAGAATCGATGCGTGGCCGAGAAGACGCCCAGGGGAACGGCGATCAAATAAGCCAGCGCGACGGCGAGAATGTCGAGCCGCAGCGTATGGATCATCGCGTTCGCGATCAAGGGACCGACCGGCCGCTTCTTGGAGTACGAATCGCCCAGGTCCAGCGTGGCCAGCCGCCGGACCCAACGGATGTACTGGGTGGGCAGCGGCTGGTCCAGGCCGAGAAGCCGCCGCCTCATCTCATGGATGTCGCGGGCGAAGGCGGTTCGATCCGGGCCGCCGGCCGCGTCGTCCGGGCGCGGCGCCGCCGGATCGCCCGGCGCCGCTCGAATGAGCACGAAGGTGATCAGCGTGATCCCGAAGAGTGTCGGGACCGCCAGGAGGAGCCGCTTGATAAAGTAGATGCGCAATCTCGCACCCTATTCCCGGATGAACCGCCAAAACGCTAAGTGCTCGAATTCATAAGTTCGTGCAGGGTTGCGGTTCGAGCTTTTCACGAGGGAGCGCATCGCCTATTTCTTCATCAGCCGTCAAGGTCGTTCCGGCCCCACGATCTTCCAGTCGAACCCCATGCGCGGATCGAACCCCATCAAGGGAGAGGGGCTCCCGGTCCGGAACCGCTTGTGAACGACGGTGATGATCTCGGGATGATAGAGAAAGCAATAGGGTTGATCGTCGTAAATCAGACGGTTGATCTCGCGGCAGAGCGCGCCGCGCTTTTCGGGGTCGAACTCCTGGCGGGCTTTCTCGATCAGTGCGTCCACCCGCTCGTTGTGGTAGGAAACGTAATTGGACCCGCGGTCGGCCGCTTGGCTGGAATGGAAGATCTGATAGGCGTCGATCTCGGGATCCGGCGAGGCCCATCCGCTGAACAGGGCGTCGAACGTCTGACCGCGCATCGCTTCGCTGAAGGCGTTCCATTCCAAGGCCCGAATCGTGACGCGCAGCCCCGCCTTTTTGGCCTCTTCCTGGAGCACCGTCGCGACCGTCTCGGCTCGAGGAACGTTCGCCGGGATCAGCAGCTCGAACTCGAATCGCTCGGCCGCCCGATCTCGGATGCCGTCTCCGTCGGTGTCCTTCCAGCCGGCCTCGTCCAGAAGCGCCCGCGCCTTGAGGGGATCGAAAGGGAGAGGAGCGAGTCCCGGATCGGCTTGAGAGGACTCGGGCAAGTAAGGACCCCGGCACCGTTTCGCGTGGCCGAGCTCGACGTGGGAGATGACGGCGTCGACGTTCATCAGCCGGGCGAGGGCGTGCCGGACGCGCCGGTCCCGGAAAAGAGGACGCCGCAGGTTCCATCCGAGGTAGTAGTAGAGCGCCCGGTAATGACGCGCGGCGTTGAAGTTGCGCCGGAGGTACTCGTTGTCCCGGTCTTCCTTCACCCACTGCCGGACCACGTTGTACGTGTATTGGTCCAGGTCCCCTCGCTTGACGTGCTGGCGCGAGGCCACCGTGTCCGTGAGAATGAGGCCGTGAATTTCGCGAATGTTCGGCCGGCCTCCCCAGTAGCCGTCGTAGCGGACCAGACGGATCTCGCGGTGCGGCTCGAACCGCTCGATTCGATAGGCGCCGTTGCCGAGCGGCTTGAGCGAATAGGGCACTCCCGCCCACGGGTGGCCCGCCGGGTACTTGAACGTGTTGAACTCCTTGGCCTCGCGCATGCTTTCGAAGACATGCTTGGGAACGATGCAGATCTGGGTCAGCAAGTTGCCGAAGAACGCGTACGGCCTCCGCATGCGGATCCGCAGCGTGTGGTCTTCAACGGCTTCGAACGTCTCGACGTCCGCGGTGTAGGCTTTCTTCTGGGCGGAATCCACGTCGGGATGGATCGCCATCGAGTAGCCGAAGACCACGTCGTGCGCGGTGACGGGAGTCCCGTCGTGCCAGGAGGCGTTGGTTCGGAGCCGGATGGTGAATGTTTTTCGGTCGTCCGAGATCTTCGGAAGGGATTCGGCCAACGCCGGTCGGAGCGCGAAGGGAGGGTTCGGGTCATGACGGTAGAGCGGATCGAAGAGGTAATGGCTCACATAATAAGAGTACGCGTCCCGTCCGAGGATGGGGTTGAGGTTGTCGGGATTCGCGCCGAAGTATCGGACCAGGACGTCGTGGGGGCGGTTCAGCTTGTCGTAGGCGAGATCGGCGTTTCCGGAAGCCGCGCGGATCGGTTCCCGGTCGCAGCCTGCGGCGGACGGAAGCGCGACCGTGAGGAAGCCGAGAAGGAGGGGGCGAAACGGGGAGGATCGCATAGACGTTCTTCCGGTCGAAAGGGCCGGAACGCGTGACGTGGATCATCTTAAGGGGCGGCGGGCGCCCGTCAACCGCTTTCGGCCTCCTTGACCCTGCGGAACGGACCGCAGTATCATGCGAAGGTCCACCCGCTTTTGCCTCCCCTCGATTCACCGGAGGCTCGCGGACGCGGAGAGGCCGACGTGCCCAAGCTCATCGTCAAATCCGGCGGTACCGGGCGTGAATGGCCGCTCGCCAAGGAGACCTTCAGCATCGGCCGCACTCCGGAAAACGATCTTGAAGTGAAGGATTCGCTGATCTCCCGCCGCCACAGCTCGATCGTCCGCAAAGGCGAACGGTACGTGCTGTACGATCTGGGCTCCTCGAACGGCACGTTCGTCAACCGCGCGAAGGTCGAGATGAAGATGCTCGAAGACGGAGACGTTATCCGCATCGGGAATACCGAGATCACCTTCGCGGACGACGCGTTGGGCGGCCTGACGCCGCCGTCGCGGCCCGAGCCCGGCGCGCCCGCCGCAGATCCGCTGGCCGGCGGCCGGTATATCGTCCAGCACGTGGACGACATCGCCGAGAGCTATTCCATCAATCTTTCCAGCAAGCTCTCTCAGGGGCTTTCCCTGCGCGACGTCCGGCGGGATGTGGCGGACAAGGACAAGGCCGCCAAGGACAGCAAGATGTTCTTCATCCTGTTCACGGTCGGCGAGGAAATCAAGAAGGTGGAGAAGATCGACGAAATGCTGGCCACGTCGATGAAGCTCATCTTCGACGTCATCAACGCCGATCGCGGCGCCATGTTGCTGTTCGACGCGCACCGGAACCTGGTTCCGCGCCTCGCGTACCAGCAGGGGCAGGGAATCATCTCGGCCGATCATCTGGCGCTCTCCGGCACCATCATCCACCAGGTCGTCAGCGAGAAGGTCTCCATCATCACGAGCGACGCCCGGCAGGATCCCCGGTTCATGCAGGGGCAGTCCATCGTGCAGTTCAACATTCGCTCCGCGCTCTGCGTTCCGTTGTGGGAAGAGAAGAACGTCTACGGGGCGATCTATCTGGACAACCTCGCCCTCACGTACGCGTTCACGAAGGACGACCTGGACCTGCTGACGGGGATCGCCAACCTGATCGCGGCCCGCATCCGTCAGGAGGAGCTCAACGAACGGTTGCGTCGCGAGGAGGTTCGGCGGGCCAACCTGGCCAAATACCTGTCGCCCGACGTCGTCGAGGTATATTTGTCGCGCGGCGGCGACATCGGATTGGAAGTGATCGAGCGCGAAGTCAGCGTCGTGTTCGCGGATGTGGAAGGGTCCACGAAGCTCGCGGAGGCGGTCGGCCCGAAGAAGGTGGCGGAGATCCTCAACGAATTCTTCCTCATGGCCACGGATGCGATCTTCGAACACAAGGGAAGCGTCAACAAGTTCATCGGCGATGAGGTGATGGCGATCTACAACGCGCCTCTGGATCAGCCCGACCACGCGCTGAACGCGGTCAAGTCGGCCATCAAGCTCCTGAAAGAGCTGGAGCGCCATAACCGCGAGCATCCCGACCGCACGTTCAGCGTTCGCATCGGCATCAACTCGGGGCCCGCCGTCGCCGGCAACGTCGGAACGCCCACCCGCATGGAGTACACGGTGCTCGGCGACACGGTCAACGTCGCGTCGCGCCTGTGCAAGTTGACGCCCCTCACGAACCGCATCATCATCGGGGAGACCACGTATTCCAAGATCAAGGGTCACTTGCGCGTGAAGGAAATGGGCGAGACGACCATCCGAGGCCGCGAGAAAGTGGTGCGGGCGTACGAGGTGATCCCCTGATTCGTTGACCGTCGATCGCCGACCGTTGACCGATGCACGGGTTGACGGTCAACGGTTTACGGTCAACGAGCTTTACAGTCTCCGAAACAGGGGCAGGAGCGCCAGTGCCGGCGCCAGAAGCACCGCGATGGCCACGCTTTCTTTCCATCGTCCCGACCCCGCGACCAGCGACGCATCGATCAGAATGATTGCCAGCACGCCCCAGCGCACCGCCCTCATGATGTGTTCCCGATCGGGACGCATGGCGGCGGCGGCGAGCCAGGGGGCGACGAAAAGCGCCGGCGCCAGGGAGGCGAGGTTCCACCAGGGCCGGAAGAGGACCAGCCCGACCGCCGGGGTCGCCGCCATGCCGGCCCCCAGCCATGCGACGCGCTGGGGGCGCGGATTTCCTTCCTCGTGGGTCGACAGGAGCGTGAGCAAGAACACGTAGATGCCAAGCGTCGCCATGGCCGGCCAGGGGAACATCCGGAAATCCGGCGGGACGGTCGCTCCCGGAGCTATGAACAGGGCCCCGAACGCTCCCAGCCCCAGGTTGAGTCCGCGCACCGACGCCATCGTCGAAGGTCCCGCCCCGCGCACGTGCTTGGCCAGGTAGGTATATCCGAGGATGAGGACGATGAGGCACAGCGTCCACAGCGCCGCCCACAGGCCCAGCACGCAGGCTCCGCTGATGGCGATCAGGAGGAGGATGCGTCCGAATCGTTGGGCCGCTTGGGGCGTCACCTGCTTCGAAGGCAGAGGTCGTTCGGGATGCAGCACCTTGTCCTGCACCCGGTCGGCCAAATCGTTGTAGACCATTCCGGCGGCGTAAAGGCACGCGGAGACGACGGCCAGCAGGCTGAGCGGGCCCCAGCGGTACGGCGCCTCGACACCTCGGGTCAGGAAGAATCCCGCGGCGCTGTCGGCGACGGCGGTGAAGACGAGGGGGAAGCGAGTGAGTTTGAGAAGACCAAGAGCTTTATTCATTGAGAGCTATCAGCTATAAGCTGTCAGCTTTCAGCCGAACGATCAGAGATGCGAGCATGCGTTTCATTTCTGCCACGTCGTCGGACAGCGAGGTGAAATCCAAATTCTTCAAATAGCCCAATTCGTGAGCGAGAAGAAAGTAATATTCCAACTCGCTGGCGGACCCCATGGACATTTGAAGAAACCTCACTTTGAGTCGCTTGAAGTCTTGCACGGCTGTTTCTGGCTGATCGCTGATCGCTGATGGCTGACGGCTTTCAGTAAACCAAAATGTCTTCCAGCCTCGACAGGCTCACGATGGTGGACTTGCGGATGGAGACTTCCTTGCGGTTGGGCTTGATGCCGAATCGCTTCGCGTCCATGATGTATTTTTCCTTCGTCGAAGCGCCTTCGCCGCGATCGTGGACGTCGACGTTGGTGAGGCGCACGAAATGGTCCTTCACTTCGGCCAGAGTCCCCAGATAGACGTAGGCGGAATCGGTGTCCACCACGACTTCCTGCTCGATCCATTCCCCCCACGCCGCGGTATCCACGTCACCACCGAAAAAGACGGCCGAGATCGTTGTAGGTCACGAAGACGATCAGGCACAGAAGGAAGAGCAAGCCCATGAGCTGGAAGCGCTCGACGAACCGCGGGCTCGGAGGCGTGCCCCGGAGCCGCTCGATGCCCAAGAGGAGGATGTGTCCCCCGTCGAGCACCGGGATCGGCAGGAGATTGAAGATACCCAGGTTCACCGTGATCAGCATGAGCAGCCACAGGAAGTTGCCGAATCCCGTCGAAGCCTTGTCCCAGGAAACCTGGAAGATGCCCACGGGTCCCGCCAATCCCGTGGCCTTCTCCTCCCGCGTGAACAGCTTGGCCAGGAGCTGGAAAGTGAGCAGTCCGATGTCGACCGGCTCGCGGAGGCCGTCCTTCACCGCCTCGCCCAGGCCCCAGCGCTGTTCGACCATGTTCGGGCCGAAACCCAGAATGCCGTTCAGGGTCTGGAAACCCGCCGCTTCGAAATCGGCGACGGTCCGCTCTTCGCCGACGAGGGTGATGGGAATGAGTTCTTTTCCCCGCTGGACTTCGATCTTCACGGTCCCCGTGCGGCCCCTTTCGAAGTCCATCACGCCGACATCGCCGTGCGTTCCGTCCACCTGGACGAGCAGGTCGCCGCTGCGGAGGCCCGCTTCATAGTAATAACTGTCTTCGGCCACATGGACGATCCGTTTTGTCTTCTGGGGCAGGATGCCCAGATGACCTTTGCCGTGATCGCCGAATCCGGGAGTGAGCGTGGTGACTTCCGTTTTCCCTTCCCGCTCGAATTCCACCCGCAGGGGAACGCCGCCCTTGTCCTCGATCGCGTCGCGCACGTCCTGGTACGAGCGAATCGTGACGTCTCCGATCTTCCTGAGGTCGTCTCCCTTGCGGAGGCCGGCATCGGCGGCGGGCGAAAAGGGAAGGACCTCCCGGATGGCGAATTCCTCGAGCCGATGATCCTCCGGAATCACGCGCTCGGTATTTCCGGGCAGCTCGATGGTGATCTCGCGGACGGCATCGGGCGGATCGGCTCGGTTATGGACCTTCAGGTGAACGGTCTGGCCGCCCAACCCGCGGAGCGTCTCCTGTAGGACCCGGTAAAACAGGACGCGTTGGCCGTTGACTTCCAGAATTTCATCGTGATTCCGGAGACCCGCCTTCGCCGCGGGGCTGCCCGAACGTATTTTCCCCAAGGTGGTGATCGGCGGCCGCGTCGAGGCGTGCCGTTCGGAGCCGCTGGCGACGACGTTCACGTCGATCAACGTTCCGTTCCGGCGAACCGTGACCGGCACGACGGATCCTTTGGTCTCCCGTACGAGCTCTTTCCGGTATTGATCGAGGCTCGTGATCGGCTTCCCGTTGACTTCGACGACGACGTCTCCCGGTCTCATGCCCGCCGTGGCGTCGGGTCCGGAAGGCTGCGCCACGATCGGGGAGAACACGTACATGCCGCACAAGAACGCGGCCGTCGCGATCGGAAACGCGATCAGCAGGTTCATGATCGCGCCCGCGGCGAAGATCTGGAAGCGCGCCCAGGCGGGCTTGCTCGTCAATTCGTACTCCGCGCCGGTTCGGATCTCCCCGATGTTCTCTCCGGACATCTTCACGTAGCCGCCGAGCGGTATGGCGGAGATCCGATATTCCGTCTCTCCCCAGCGGCGCCTCCACAGGATCCATCCCATGCCCAGGGAGAAGGCCTCGACACGGACTCCGTGCCGCTTGGCCATGATGAAGTGGCCCAGTTCATGGATGAAGATGAGGATGCCCAGGCCGAGAATGATTTCGGCCGCCGTCAGGATCGATCGGAGCACGTCGAGCATGAGCCGCCTGTAAAAAGTCTCTTCCGCAAAAATTGAATTCCGCCCCCGGGAGGCGCCCGCGTCATGCGGGCCGTGATTCCGCCGCGCCCCGCGCCTCGGCCCGCGCCCACGCGTCCGCCGCCCGAATCTCCTCGAGCGTGGGCGTCGCGACGATCGCGTGCCGGTCCATGGTCTCCCGCACCAGCGTGGCGATGCGGGGGAAGGGGATCCGGCGAGCCAGGAAGAGTTCGACCGCCACCTCGTTCGCGGCGTTGAGAACGGCGCCCATCGTGCCGCCCATGCTCGCCGCGCGATATCCCAGTTGGATCGCCGGGAAGGCTTCGAGATCCACGGCCTCGAACGTCAGGGAGCGGACATCGAGCAAGTTGAGCCGGGCCGCGCGTCCCTCCAGCCGGTCCGGATACGTGAGCGCGTACTGGATCGGCACGCGCATGTCCGGAACTCCCAGTTGCGCGATCACGGAGCCGTCGCGAAATTCGACCAGAGAATGGACGATGGATTGCGGATGCACGACGACCTCGATCCGATCTGGCGCCAGACCGAACAGCCAGCGCGCCTCGATGATTTCCAGGGCCTTGTTCATGAGGGTGGCGGAATCGATCGTGATCTTGCTTCCCATCGTCCACGTGGGATGCTTCAGCGCCTCCTCCGGCGTGACGCCGGGGAGGTGGTCGCGGGGCGTCGTGCGGAACGGCCCTCCCGAAGCGGTGAGGATCACGCGCCGCACTTCCTCGTTCCGCCCGGAAGCCATGGCCTGGAAAATCGCGCTGGGTTCGCTGTCGATCGGCAGGATGGATGCGTGTCCGGCGCGCGCCGCTTCCAAAAGGAGCGGACCGGCCATGACCAGGGACTCCTTGTTGGCCAGCGCCAGCGTTTTCCCCGCCCGAAGAGCCGCCAGGCCCGGCTCCAGGCCGACCGAACCGGTTACGGCATTCAGGACCACGTCCGCGTCCTCCGCGGTTGAAACGTCCACCAGCCCTTGCGATCCCCGGTGGAGAACCGTCGGGGAACCATTGAGTGATTTCCGGAGCCGCTCGAAAGCCGCGTCGTCGGCGACGGCGGCGCGCGTGGGCCGGAATTCCGCGATTTGATCTCCGAGAAGCGAGTCCTTCGAACGGGTCGCCAAGCCGACGACCCGGCATCGGTCGGGAAGGTGGCGGGCGACGTCCAAGGCGTTCAGGCCGATGGAGCCTGTCGATCCCAGGATGGCGATGCGCTTCATCGAGTCCGTTATATTAGCTCCGGCGGGGCGAACCGTCCATGGCGCTTTAGAAATTGCTCGGTCGCGGGGTGTCGCAATTTCTAATAGCCGAACCCTGCGGGATCGGAGGAATTCTGTCGGGCCAGTAAAAATCCCCGGTACCTCAGTTCATTCACGCGGCGTCATATACCGGTCCGCCCTGGGGGCCGCCTTTGCTGACTCTCGCTTGTTGGCGGCTATGAATTGGCTGCGGGCACCAGGAGTTTTCAAGCCAGTTCCGTCTTCTTCGAATCCACGAAGCGTCCCCCTGGGGGACGCCGCTTCACGGCAACTTCACGTCGCGCAGCTCGAAGGGGACCGCCTTGTCGAACGTGCGATCGATGAACCGGAACGCGAACGTCTGAATGTCCTTGCCCTTCACGGAAGAAAAGGTGGCTCGGTAAATCATGCCGGGGGAGGGCCTGACACCGAATCCGCCTCCGCCGCCTCCGAAGCGCGCGATGATCTGTCCCGCCTGGTTCGCGCCGGCGGGGGAGAGCATGTCGGCCTTGTGCGTCGTGCCCTCATCGTCCATTGCCGTCGCCGAATCGGAGTCCAACAGCCGTTCCATGTCCATGGGGGCCGCGTTCTTTTTTTTCGTGGAAACGCTGAACGTGATTCCGTCCTTTTCCACTTTCTCGATCCGGAACGTGAACTCGCCGGAATCCCGCGTATCGCCGCGGCTGGGAGACTCGAACGAGATCTCCTTATAGTCGAGCGGGAAATAGAACGTCACCGTTCCGGACAGGCTCGTGATCGATTTCGCGCCGGAAGCTAGCCCTTTCACGCTGAATACTTGGGCCCCTTGGTTGGGAACCACCCCTCCGCCGAACATTCCGGCCGCCATCCGCGCCAGCATCGCGGCCTGTCCGGCCTGGCCCGCGCCGAACGTCTCGACGCTCAGCTCGCTTCCCGTGTCATCGACGCCCTTTCCGAACTCGAATTTGACGCCCTTCATCGGCTTCAGGTGCGACTCGTGCAGCGTGGAAATGCCGAGGCTCAGGGCGATCGTGGTTTCCTTGAAGTCCGTCCGGCGGACGGCGTCCATGGAGGAGACGTAGACCTTGAAGGGGCCCGAATAGGCGCTGGGATAGGTCACGTGCGGGGTGGACGTCAGCTTGACCGCGCCCCCCTCCTTCCATACCCACGACAGGTTCGAACGTCCCGCGCACAGGAGGTCGAGCGCCTGCATCGCCGTGCCGGATTCCAGCTTCAGCGACGCCGTCTCGCCCTCCAGCTTGACCGCGGAAGCATCGATGCGCAGGCCCGACCGGGCGGCGAGGT
>JACQVR010000079.1 GCA_016209705.1 Planctomycetota bacterium | reverse complement strand
CGATATGCTTGCGGTACTCGTCGAGCGTCGTGGCGCCGATGACGCGCAGCTCGCCGCGCGCGAGCATCGGCTTCATCATGTTGGCCGCGTCGGCCGCCCCCTCTGCGCCGCCCGCGCCGGCGATCATGTGCAGCTCGTCGATGAAGAGGACGATCTTTCCTTCCGCCGCGGCGATCTCCTTGAGCAGCGCCTTGAACCGCTCCTCGAACTCGCCGCGGAATTTCGTGCCCGCGATGAGCGATCCGATGTCGAGCGCGAGGATGCGCTTGCCCTTGATCCCTTCGGGCACGTCGCCGGAGACGATCCGGCGGGCCAGGCCTTCCACGATGGCGGTCTTGCCCACGCCGGGCTCGCCGATGAGGACCGGGTTGTTCTTGGTGCGGCGCGTGAGGATCTGCATCACGCGGCGGATCTCCTCGTCCCGCCCGATGACCGGATCGAGCTTGCCCTTCTCCGCCATCGCGGTCAGGTCGTGCGTGAATTTCTCGAGCACCTTGTACTTCGATTCCGCGTCGGGGCTGTCCACGCGCTGAGCGCCGCGGAAGGCTCGGATCGCCTCGAGCGCCTTGCCGCGCTCAATGCCGAGCATGCCGGCCAAGGCGAGGACCAGGTGCTCGACGGAAACGTAGTCATCCTTGAGCGCGCGCGCTTCCTGCTCCGCGTCCGACAAGATCCGCGCCGCCTTGCCAGAGAAATAGACCTCCTCCGATCCGCCGCTCACCTGAGGCAGGCGCTCGAGGAACTGTTCCATCCGTTCCTTGAGCGCGGGGACGTCGGCACCCGCCCTTTCCAGGATGGCGCGGGCCACGCTATCTTCCTGGTCCAGAAGCACCGTGACGATATGTTCCGGGACGATCTCCTGATGGCGATGGCGGCGCGCGGAAGAAGCCGCCGCCTGGAGCGCTTCCTGTGCTTTGTGGGTAAACCTATCCGCTTTCACAGGCGTGCTTACGCAAGACGCGTGCCAGGAAGCCGTGGAGATTCAACTGCAACCATTTCAAGGGAAATGGATTGCATTTCGTTCTGGAGGATCTCCGCGGACTGCTATTTTGGCATGGACAAGCGGCGGGAAAAGCTGCCGTCGCCTATTTATTTTAGCTTTTCCAGCGCCCCCGCCGAGACCTGCACGGTGTATTGCGGCGCCAGCAACAGGATTTCGCGCTGCACATGCCAAAAAATCGTGTTCAGGGGTCCCGGCTCGGTTCCCCGCGCATCGTCGTTGTCGTTGTAGGTTACGGTCTTCCTGAATTTATCGGTTTCCACCGTGATGACGCGGATGCGGCCGGCGGTTCGGGCATCCTGGGTTTGCTCGACGCGGCGCAGCAGATCCAGATCGATGCTCTCGAGGGGTGTTTCGCGGAGCTCGTGAAAGCCGGCCGCCTCCATGCGGCGGACGAGCGCTATCAGGATTTCGTCCTGAATCGAGTCCGAATAGAACGGATCGCGGAAGATCTTCTGGAACGGCTCGTTCGCGTCGCTGCCGCGCTTGTTTTTCCACCCTTCGGACATCATCAAGAAGTAGGAATGGCCGAGTCGGTTGGTGCGCGTTTTGGGGTCGGGCCGGTAATCGTACCGCAGATAACTCACTTTGATCGCCAGCCCGCGGCCCTCGTCCGGGCCGAAGAGCTCCGCGTCGGAAAGTTGCGCATGGCTTCCCCCGCACCCCGCCAACAGAGACGAGATCGCGGAGAAGACGGAGAGCACGGAGAAAAAGCGAACCACTGGACTCCTACGGCCGATACGCATTCCACTCCTCCTGTACGGCGTTTACAAACTCCTTCACCGGGACGGATCGTTGCTCGGGCTTCCGGCGCGATTTCACGTCCACCGTACCCCCCTCGACCGTGCGTTTGCCCACCACGACGCGCAGGGGAATCCCGATCAGGTCGGAATCGGCGAACTTGGCGCCGGGCGACTCGTCTCGATCGTCCCACAGGACGTCGAATCCGGCCTGCTCCAACGCTTGGACGGCGGATTCGGCCAGGGGCGGGATCCGGTCGTCTTTCCCTTTGAGGCTGAGGACCTCGATCTGGAACGGCGCCAGCTCCTTGGGCCAGGCGATCCCAGCGTCGTCGTGATGGTTTTCGATCGCGGCGGCGGCGATGCGCGTGATGCCGATCCCGTAGCATCCCATGATCATGGGCCGCCGCGTTCCCGTCCCGTCGAGAAATTCGCAGCGCATCGCGGTCGAATATTTCGTTCCCAGCTTGAAGACATGGCCGACTTCGATGCCGGTGGCGAAGGCCAGCGGCGCCGCGCATCGAGGGCAGGCCTCGCCTTCCTGGACGTACCGGAGATCCGCGAACGCTTCGGACTCGAAGTCCCGATGCAGATTGACGTTGATGAGATGAAGGTCGGGGCGATTCCCCCCGGTGACGAAATTTTTCATGCTCTTCAGCGCGGAATCGGCCAGGATCCGCATTTTGAGGTTGACCGGGCCGCTGAAGCCGATCGGCCCGCCCGTTTCTTTCTGGATCTCGTCGGCGGTGGCCATGTCGAGCGCCGAGACGCGCGCCGCGCGCTGGAGTTTCAGCGGGTTCACGTCGTGGTCCCCGCGGACGAGCGCGGCGAGAAATCCCTGTTCGGTGCGGAAGAGAATCGTCTTGACGATTCCGCTCGGGGTCACGCCCAGAAAGGCGGCGACCTGCTCGACGGTCCTCTGGCCGGGGGTCGTGACCTGCTTCATCGGGGGGAGAATGGGCGTCAGGTCGGCGGCGTCCGGCTCGCCCTCGGGAGCGCGGCTTTCGGCTTTTTCGCGGTTGGCCGCGTATCCGCAGGCGGCGCAATGGACGACCAGATCCTCGCCGGCGTCGGCCATCGCCATGAATTCATGGGAAACGTCGCCGCCGATGAGGCCCGTATCCGCCTCGACGGGGCGGAACCGGAGGCCGCAACGCGTGAAAATGCGCACGTAGGCGGCGTACATGGCTTCGTAGGAGCGATCCAGACCCGCCGGGTCGGCATCGAAAGAATAGGCGTCCTTCATGATGAACTCGCGGGTCCGGATGACGCCGAAGCGGGGGCGCGGCTCGTCGCGAATCTTGGTCTGGATCTGGTACAGATTGACCGGCAGGTCGCGGTACGAGAAGTTCGCGTTGCGGACGAGATCCGTGATCACTTCCTCGTGCGTGGGACCCAGCACGTTGAGGTGGCCCTTCCGGTCCGTGAACTTGCACAGGGCATCGCCGTAGGCGTCCAGCCGGCCGGTTTCTTTCCACAGCTCGGCGGGGTGCAGGACGGGCAGATAGACCTCGATCGCGCCCGCGCGATTCATCTCCTCCCGAACGATGGCGCGGATGCGGTCGAGCACCCGGACCCCCAGGGGAAGCCAGGAATAGACGCCCGCGGAAAGCTGCCGCACCAGACCGGCGCGGACCATGAGCTTGTGGCTGGCGCTCTCGGCGTCGGAGGGCGCCTCGCGCAGCGTCGGAAGAAAGGACCGGCTCCAGCGCATCATAAGCCCGGCGTTTATAGCAAACGCCGCGCGGCAAGGCCACCTCCGGCTTCCCGCCGCCGCCAATTTCCGGAAACGCCTGCCGACTCCCGCCGATCCTGCGTATAATAAGGTGATAAGATTTTTTTGGCTTACCCCCATGATGAAACAACCTTGGATCGCGCTGTCGCTCCTCCTGGCTCCCGCGCCGGCCTTCGCCCAGGCCGCGGCGGAGTCCCAGGCGGACGTCTACGACGCCACCGTCGACTCCGTCGTCGGCATCCGCACCATGGCGCCGCTGGGCGAGCGTTCCGGCACCGGCGTGGTGCTGGACCCGGAAGGGCTCATCTTGACATCCTACTCGATCGCGCCCGAAGGGGCCTCCAACATCCGGGTCTGGTTTCACGGGCCTCGGTTTCTGCCCGCGGAGCTCGTGGCCACGGACCGGAGCCACGAGATTTCGCTCTTGCGCGTGAAGCCGCGCGGCCCGCTCAAGCCGATCGCGTGGGGCGATTCGAGCGCCGTGAAGGTCGGCGACGTCGCGTACACGATCGGCAACGCGGCCAACGCCATCATCAACAATGACGCGGCGGCCCTGAACGCGGGCCTCATCAGCGGCCGGTACCGGTTGACGGAAGATCGCGCCAACGCCACGTACACCGGCACGGTCATCGAAACCACGGCCGCGGTCAACGTCGGCATGGAAGGCGCTCCCCTCCTGGACGTCAAGGGCCGAATGGTGGGGTTCGTGACGCTGAACTATTCGCCCAGCCGGTTCCTCGGGGCGGCGATCCCGGTCGACGTTCTCAAGCCCGCCGTCGAGCGGCTCAAATCCGGCGAGCGCGCCGTGGACGTCGTGGCGGGCGGGGAGGCGGGAGAAGGGTATTTGGGCGCGACGTTCCTCGACCGGGCCGGGCGCGTCATCGTAGACAAGGTGGAGAAAGGCTCGCCGGCCGAGCGGATGGGCTTGATTCGGGGAATCCGCATCTTGGCGATCGGCTCGACTCCGGTGAAGTCCGCCCAGGAGCTGAACGACGCCCTGAAGGCCCTCAGGGCCGGAAGCACCATCTTCCTGAAAATCGACGACGAGGGGTTGGTCAGCGAACTGACGGTCCAGCTCGATCGGAAAAAATAAGAGAAAGGACCCGCCATGCGCGCATTCGTCATTCTGGGAGCCCTGGGCTGGATCGCCGCGGCGCCGCAGGACGATCCGCGCCTCGCGATGGCCCGAACGTTGCAGGCGCTGCGGGACACGGTAGGCCGCTCCGTGGTCTCGATCGATGTGGAGCGAAAGGACGCCGGCGGCCGGCGGGGGGGAGGCACGAAAGGGGACTATAACAGTAGGCCGATGGAGCCGGTTTCGGGGACCGTCTTCAGCCCGGACGGATACATCGTGACCACGGCGTTCAATCTGGAAGGCGAAATCCAGCGGATCACCGTCACGACGTACGACGGCCGTCAGTATGAAGGAAAGCGGCTGGGGTCCAACGGCGAGCTGGACGTCGCGTTACTGAAAATCGAAGCCAAGGACCTTCCCGTCCTTCCGCGGGCCAAGGTGGAAGAGGCCAAGGTGGGAGATTTCGTCGCGATCATCGGCCGAAGCCCCGACCGGTACGCGCCGACCGTCAATCAAGGCATTCTGAGCGCGTTGAAGCGAATGGACGACACGGCGCTTCAGACGGATGCCGAGATCAATTACGGCAACGCGGGAGCGCCGCTGGTGACGTTGAACGGCGAGCTCCTCGGCATCGTGTCTCAGGTGCGGCCGGGCACCCAATGGGGCCAGTCGGGCGGGGTAGGATTCGCCACGAAGCTGAAGCCCATCGAGAAGGCGCTGACCGATCTGAAGAAAAGCAAAGCGGTGGCGAGAGAGAAGGCGAACCTTCCCTGGACGGGCATCGTTCCGGCGGAGCCCAAGGAAGGCGTGAAAGGGGTGGTGATCGAGCGGATCGTGCCCAATTCCCCGGCGGAAGAGGCGGGACTCGAGTACGGCGACGTGATCCGGCTGGTCGACGGCAAACGGGTGAAGACGCTCGAGGAGTACCGTGCCGCGCTGAGCCAGAAGAAGATCGGGGATGAAGTCGAGCTGGGCGTTCGCCGCCAGAGCGCGAAGTCCGAGCTGTGGGACGATCTGAAGGTGAAAGTGGAACTGAGGGAAGATCCCAATTAAGAGAGGTCAAGATCATGAGGCGCATGACCATCGCGGCGGCGTGGGCATCGATCGCCGCTCTCTCCGGCGCGCAGGCGCAGGACGATCCTTCGGTCGCCTCCTTCCAGAAGGCGGTTCGCGCCGTCGTCGAAAAGGCCCGTCCGGCCTACGTCTTCGTCGGCGGCGGATCGGGCGTCTGCATCAGCCCGGACGGGTGGATCCTGACCAACCATCACGTAGCCGGTGGAGGCGAGGAATGGAACGTGCGCTTCAGCGGCGGGAAGCAGTACTCCGCCGATCTGGTCGGCTGGCACCCGCTGGACGACGTGGCGGTGCTCAAGGTGCGCGACGGCAAGAATCTCCCGTTCGTGCCGCTGGGAGATTCCGACCAGCTCCGCGTGGGGGATCCGGTCATCGCCATCGGCAATCCGTTCCGGTTGGGCGAAGACAACTGGGAGCCGACCGTCACGTTCGGCATCGTGTCGGCGCTGCACGTCTATCTGGACAACCCCGGCTACAAAGATGCCATCATGACGGACGCGCAGATCAATCCGGGGAACTCCGGGGGTCCGCTGATCACCTTGCGGGGTGAAGTCGTCGGCATCAACGGCCGGATCGATACCAAGCGCTTCCAGAATCGCGTCAACACCGGCATCGGATACGCGATTCCATCCACCCAGATCGGGCGGTTCCTGCCCCATTTCATGGCGGGCGGCCGCCAGTGGGGCGGGCATCTGGACGGCGTCACGATCGCCGAGTGCGGAGACGACCGGTACGAGAATTGCGGTGACTACGGTGACGGCATCATCGTCGCGGGGCTCGAAGAGGATTGTCCCGCGGAGCGCGCGGGGCTCAAGTTGGGCGACATCATCTACCACATCGGAGGCCAGCGCATCAAGAACGCCAACCGGTTGCACGGCGTCGTCGGGACGTTTCCCGCCGGCAGCGTCGTCTGGGTGAAGTACAAGCGCTGGAACGCCGAGGCGAAGGCCTTCGAAGGGCACGATACGAAGCTTCTGCTGGGCAAGCCGGAGCAGATGAAGGAGTACTACGCGCAGGCCGGCAACCGCTACTACGGATTCGTTCCCGACTATCACTATGAAGGCAAGGGCTTCAAAGTGGGCGGCCTCGACAAGGGAGGGCCGGGGGAAAAGTCCGATCTCAAGCCGGGCGATCTGATCACCAAAGTGGACAGGCGCCCGTTCGCCTCCTGGGTGGATTTCCGCCGGGACATGGGAGCGCGCAAGCCCGGCGAGACCGTCAAGCTGACCGTCGATCGCGACGGCACCGAGCAGGAAGTGGAGCTCAAGCTCGCTCAGCGGGACCTGAAGCAGGACGAGATCGGGGGCGGTGGGGACTACGGCGACGAAGAGGAGGAATGACGCTCGCGCCATCGGCGCTCACGCGCGGTCAATCTTTTCTTTGTTGTTGGGCAGCCTCCAGATTTCGTCCTTCTTGTCCCATTCCAATTTGGATTTGTTCTCGCCGTACCAGCAGAGCCACATGTCGGCCGCCTTCACGCGATCCTTCTCTTCCAGATCGAACCGGGTGCTGGTCACCAGGCACAAGATGTGTAGAAGTTCGAAAAAGCCGAGGTTCTTGGCCAGGTGCTGGGCGCACAGATCGAGCGTTCCGAGATCGCCGGCCAGCAGCGCTTCGAGCTGCTTCGGCCACCGATCCTTGAACAGCTTCTGCATCACCGCGTCGAGGTAGACCTTGGTGGTCTGATGGCTCAGCTTGCGCGGCTCCTGCGGGCCGGTTTTGGTCTTTTCTTTTCCCGCCATGATGTCTAGTGTAGCGCCTCCGCCTGATTTTTCGAGCCAAATTTTTTTTGCTTGACTAGTGAACGATCGTTCACTATCATGGCGGCATGGAAGCTTTGACCCGCCGCCAGCGGAAATGCCTGGAAGCCGTTCTGGAGTGCCTGCGCCGGACGGGGCGGGCGCCCACCTATCGCGAGCTCGGCAGGATGCTGAAAATCGCCTCCACGCAGGGAGTGCGCCGCCATCTGGAGGCGCTGGCGCGGAAGGGATATCTCGTGATGAAGGCCACGGCGCGCGGGATCGAGCTTTCAGAAGAGGTTCGCGGCGCCGTCGGCATTCCCATCCTGGGCCGCATCGCCGCCGGCCGTCCGATCGAGGCGCTCGAGAATTTCGAAGGCGCCGTGGACGTCGTCTCGATGTACGGAAGCTACCCGGAGGTGTTCGCCGTCCGCGTCGTGGGGGACAGCATGATCGACGCGGGGCTTCAAGAGGGCGATCTGGCGGTCGTGCGCGCGGCGCCGCGGGTCGAGAACGGCGCGATCGCGGCGGTCGCGATCGACGGGGAGGCGACCGTGAAGCGCTTCCACGCGGAAGTGGGCGCGGTGACGCTGGCGCCGGCCAATCCGCGCTACGCGCCGCGCATCGTGCGGGACGGGGAGGCCGAGGTGCGGGTGCTGGGACGGGTGATCGGGATCGTGCGGAAACTGGGATCTATATGAACCACCAAGGCACCAAGACACCAAGAAAACCAATACCGGTAGAAGTGGATCGTGTAGCGACCCAAATCGTCGATGCCGCCTTTGCGGTGCATTCTCGACTCGGACCCGGGTTGCTGGAGAGCGTTTACGAAACGTGCCTGGTGCACGAACTCGTCAAGCGAAGATTGAAAGTAGAACGCCAGCTCGTCCTACCGGTGATCTACGATGGCCTTCGCATTGACACGGGTTTGAGGCTCGATCTACGAGTGGAGGAGTGTGTGGTCGTCGAGCTCAAGGCCGTCGAGCAAGTTCTACCGGTCCACAAAGCGCAGGTATTGACCTATCTCAAGCTTACGGGGCACCGCCTGGGCCTGTTGATCAATTTTGACGTGCCGGTGATCAAGGAAGGGATCTCCAGGATTGCCCTCTGATTTTGCTTTGTGTCTTGGTGGCTTGGTGGTGAAAAGAGAGTTTTGGTCTTTGATATGTCCGAGGTTCGGATCGACGAGCCGCTGGCGTGGGTCGTCGCCCGCTTCGAGAAGGGCGCGATCTCGCCGCAGGCGTTCCGCTGGAAGCAGCGAGAATTCGCCGTGAGCGCCGTGCACGCGCGCTGGGTGGACCGCTCCACTCGGCCGATGCGCTATGGGTTTTCGGTCTCGACGCGGACCGGCGAGGTCATGGAGCTGGAGTATCGGGAAGGCGATCCCGTATGGTTCGTGACGGCGGTAGCGACGGCGTAGGCCGAACGATCCTCCATCTCGATATCGACGCCTTTTTCGCGTCGATCGAGCAGTTGAAGAATCCCTATCTGCGCGGCAAGCCCGTCATTGTCGGCGCCGGCGTCATTGCGAGCTGCTCCTATGAAGCGCGCCGGTACGGGTGTCGCGCGGGGATGTCCCTGCGCCAGGCGCTGCGACTGTGCCCGCACGCGATCATTCTCGAAGGCAACCAGCACACCTACGCTTGCTTTACCGAGGCCATCTGGGAGATCGCCCGCCGGTGGCTGCCCGAGATGGAAACCTACCTGGACGAGGCGTACGGCGATCTCGCCGGCACCGAGAAGCTGTTCGGCCATCCGCGGCGCGTCGGAGAGGAGCTCAAACGGGAAATCCTGGAGCGCGTCGGCCTGCGCGTGACCGTCGGCATCGGCGCGAACCGCATGGTCGCCAAGATGGCCGGCAAGTCCGCTAAGCCGGACGGCTTGGCCTTCGTGCCTTGGGGCGAGGAGGAAGCCTTCGTCGCGGACCGGCCCGTCGGGGATCTCCCCGGGGTCGGTCCCGCCACGGAGGCGATGCTGCGCGAGATGAATCTTCTGAAAGTGCGCGATCTGCGGGCGCTTTCGCGAGAGGTGTTCAAGGCGATGCTCGGCAAGAACGGCCTTCACCTTTATGAGCGCTGCCGCGGGCGCGACACCCGCCCTGTCCACGAGCGCGAGATTCCCACGACGATCTCGCGGGAGACGAGCGTCCATCGCCCGACCGGCGACGCGGCCGAGATCCGCGCGTTCTTGCAGTACCTTGCCGAGCGCGCGTTGCGGACGATCCGCAAGCTCGGGCTGGTGACGCGGGCCGTGCGCGTGCGCGTCCGCTACGAAGACGCGCGCGGGGAGGAAGCCGGACAAACGTTGGATCGAGCCACCGATGTCGACGAAGAAGTCTTGCCCGTCATCTGGAAGTGTCTCGACCGCGTCTTTACCCGTCGCGTGAACCTCACGCACATGGGGGTCGTCTTCTCGAAGTTCGCCGTCGCCGATCCGCAAGCGGAGCTCTTCGAGACGGTGCGGGACGCGCGGCTCTCGCGGCTGCACGCGGCCGTCGACGCGATCCGCGACAGATTCGGACACTCGGCCGTCACCGCCGGGGCGTCTATCGCATTGTTGGGCAAGATACATCAAGACGGTTACGGGTATGTTCTACGGTGTCCTTCGCTGACGAAATGATCCGTACTTGCTCCAAGCTCCGAGCTTCCAGCTCCAAGCTTTATGATTCCCCTTCACGTCCGCAGCCATTACTCGTTCCTCGATGGCGCCTCGTCGGTGGAGGCACTCGTCGCGCGCGCGAAAGAACTTCGTCTACCGGCGCTGGCGCTGACCGACCGGGACGGCACGTACGGGGCGGTCCGTTTCTGGCGGGCCGCGAAGGCCGCGGGTCTCACGCCGCTCATCGGGGCGGAAGTCGGCGGTGTGACGCTCCTGACGCGCGGCCGCAAAGGATGGTCGAATCTCTGCACGATCCTTTCGCGCAAGCACCTGGGACAACCCTACGACATGGCCGAGCTTCAAGAAGGCCTTCACGTCATCGCGGGCGATCTGGCGACGGCGCGGGCCTTGCGGGGCCGGATCGACCAGCTATGGCTCGAGTGGGTCCGCCCCGGCCGCTCCGCGACCGGTGAGCGCGATCGTCTGGAGTCCGGCTTTCCGCTCGTCGCTTCGAGCGACGTCCACTTCGCGCGGCCGGAGGATTTTCGCGCCCATCGTGTGCTGTCCGCCATCCGCGAGAACGTCGTGCTTCCCCAGCTTGCGCCCACCTGCGACCCGGGGAATCACCTGCGCGATCTGCGGCCGCTCTTCGCGGATGTTCCCGAAGCGCTCGCGAACGCGGAACGGATCGCCGCCGATTGCGCTTGGGAGTTTCTCCCGGCGCCGGTCACTTTCCCGTCGTACGACGCTCCCGATCCCCAAGGAGATAGGGAGATGCGTGAGGATCGGGAGATAGGAGCCGGAGACGACGGCGTCGCGAAGCGCTCATCTCCCCGTCTCCCTGGATCTCCCGATCCCCATCATGTGCTGCGATCGTTGTGCGGCGCCGGGATGTTCCGCCGCTATGGAGATCCGCCCCCGGAGGCGTGGGAACGGCTGGAGCGCGAGCTGGCCGTGATCCGGAAGCTCGGCTTCACGGAGTATTTCCTCGTCGTGCACGACATCGTGCGGGCGGCGCGCATGCGACGGGCGCCGATCGCGGGTCGCGGGTCGGGCGCGTCGAGCCTCGTCGCGTACGTCCTGGGGATCACGAACGTCTGCCCGCTGCGGTACGGGTTGCAGTTCGAGCGGTTCCTCCACGAAGGGCGGACGGATTGGCCCGACCTCGACCTCGACTTCTGCTGGCGCACGCGGGACGAGGTTATCGACCACGTTTTCCATCGCTTCGGCGCGGAGCGCGTGGCGATGGTGTCGACCCACATCGCGCTGCGCGAGCGCGGCGCGTTCCGCGAGGCGGCGAAGGCGCATGGCTTTTCGGAGGATCAGATTCGAGCGATCCGGCGGGCGCTGCCCGTCGAACTCGAGGAGTCGCTGGGCGGCATTCCCGACCGATGGCGGCGGCGGTGTCCCGTGGATCCCGACCGCGTGAACACGGTGCTGGAAGACGCGCGCCGCATCGCGGGCGCGCCCAGCCACGTCTCCGTCCACTGCGGCGGCGTCGTCATCGCGCGCGGGCCGATCGAACGCATCACGCCGCTCCAGCGGGCGGAGAAGGGGGTGGTGATCTCGCAGTTCGACAAGGACGGCGTGGAAGCGATCGGGCTGGTGAAGATCGACCTCCTCGGGAACCGTGCCGTCTCGACCATCCAGGCGGCGACCGATCTGGTGGCGCGGCTGGATGGATACCCGCTGGACGTCGAAGCAATTCCCGACGGCGATCTGGACACCGTGAGGCTGCTGCGCGAGGGGCGGACGATCGGCGTCAACCAGATGGAGTCGCCCGCCATGCGCCATCTGCTGCGGCAGGCGCGGCCGGGAGGGATCGAGGGCGTGATGCAAGCCTTGGCGCTGATCCGTCCGGGCGCCGCGGGAGAGGGGATGAAGGACGCGTTCGTGCGCCGGGTTCAGGGGCTGGAATCATGGAGCGTCGATTCGCGCCTCGAAAACGTCCTGGGCGACAGCTTCGGGGTCATGCTGTACGAAGATGACGCGATGCTGGTTGCGGCGGCGCTGGCGGGGTGGACGCTCGCGGAAGGGGAGCGCTTTCGCAAGCGGCTCCGGAAGGAGCCGGAGGGGGAAGCGCTGAGAAAGGAATTCCTGGGAGCGTGCGCGGCCGCCGGCACGCCGGCCGAGACGGCGCGGAATCTGTGGGCGCAGATGGCCAAGTTCACGGGCTACACCTTTTGCAAGAGCCACGCGGCCAGCTACGCCCAGCTCGCGTATGCCGCGACATGGCTCAAGGCGCACCATCCGGCGGCGTTCTGGGTGGCGGCGCTGAACAACAATCAAGGAATGTACGAGAAGCGTGTCTATGTGGAGGAGGCCCGGCGCGACGGCATGCGGACGCTCTTGCCGTGCGTGAATCGTTCGGAACGCGAGTTCGCGGCGGAAGGAAACGAGATCCGGATCGGGCTGGGCCTTGTGGCCGGCCTCTCGGCGAACGCGAGCGACTCGATCTTGGCGGCGCGACCCTTCGAATCGCTTCAGGATTTCCTGCGCCGGGCCGAGATCGATTTCCCCGAAGCCAAGGCGCTCGTGAAATGCGGGGCGTTCGACTTCCTGGGGCGGCCGCGGCCGGAGTTGCTGTTGGATCTGACCGCGACGCGCAAACTGGTGCGGTCGGGAACCTCGGGTCGATTGAAGCTTCCGAAGATCCCCGACGTCGACGAGCCCACGAAACGGCGGTGGGAGTTCGAGATCCTGGGGATGTGCCCTTCGGAGCATTTGATGAAGGCGCTCTGGCCCGGCCTGGGGCTGGAGCACGTCACGAATTCCTCCGAGTTGCCCCGTTGCACGGGTCAGCAGGTGCGCGTGGCGGGCGTGCTGGATGCGCTGCGGATGGAAACGACGCGATCCGGTCCGATGCAGTTCCTCACGCTGGAGGACGAGGAGGGCGTCTTCGAAGTCACGGTCTTTCCCGCCGCCTACCGCCGGTGCGCGGAAGTCGTGCGCGGGGCGGGACCGTACCTTGTGACGGGCCGGGTCGAGGATCGCTACGGCGCGGTCGCCGTGAACGCGGAGCGCGTCCATCTCCTTCACGCTCCATAAAAGGAATCCGCCCTTTTTGCCGATGCACGATACGTGCACTCGGCGAAGGCGCGGGGAGCCTATTACACCCCCGCCCGGTTGGCGGAGACGCTGTGCCGCTGGGCGGTCCGGCCGGGCGATCGGGTGCTGGATCCCGCGGCGGGCGACGGCGTGTTCCTGCGGGCGGCGCGGGCGTTGGGGGCTCGGGCTGGAGGATTCGAGATCGATCCCGCCGCCGCGAAAGCCGCGGGGGCGATCCGCGGCGATTTCTTCGACCATCTCGATCGGCGGTACGACGCCGTCGTCGGGAACCCGCCGTACGTCCACTTCACGCAGGCCAACGCCCAGCGCAAGGCGCGCGAGGCGGCCGCGAGGTTGGGAATGCGCTTCGGTTCGGGGGCCAGCGTCTGGGCGCCGTTCCTGGTCGCGGCGGCGGAGCGGGTGCGGCCGGGCGGCCGGATGGCGATGGTCATCCCCCGCGAGACGCTCTTCGTCGATTACGCCCACCCGTTGCTCGCGCACTTGCGCGCGAAGTTCCCTCGGATCGACATGATCTGCGTTCGGACGTTCCTTTTTGAGGGAGCGCTGGTGAAGGTGGCTGTGCTCCTGTGCGGACCCGGGCGCCCGCGCTTTCGGATTCGCGAAGTGGAGTTTCCAGAGGAACTCACGCCGGAGCTTCTAGAGGATGATGGACAGGACGAGGAATCATTCGCGTGGAGCCGGGTGCCGCGCGAATGCCGGGAGACGGCGCGCCGGGTCCTGGAGCGGTTCGCGCCTTTATCAGAATTGGCGGACGTATCGATCGGAATCGTCACGGGCGACAAACCGTATTTCCTGGTGCGGGGTCTGCCTTCCCTTCCCGTGGTGGCTTCCCCGACATGGGTGCAGGGAGCCATCGTAAAAGCCGCCGATCTGCGGAATCGACCGCGCCTTTTGGACATTCCGCCCGACTATGCGGGAGGCGACGCGGCGGTAGATGCGTACCTCGAAGAGGGACGGCGGCGCGGCGTCCACCGCCGCTACAAATGCGCCGAGCGCGCCTTCTGGTGGAGACCGCGCATGGGCGCGCCGCCGGATGCGTTCCTGACGTACCTGAACGACCGCCTTCCGCGGCTGGCGCTGAATCGGGCGCGCGCCCGCTGCACGAACAACCTGCATCGGGTGACTTTCCACGGCTCCGTGTCGGTGGGGGCGTTCTACAATCCCGCGACGCTCCTTTCGATCGAGCTGGGAGGGCGGATCCTCGGCGACGGCGCGCTGAAGCTGGAACCGGGAGACGCGGGCAAGATCCGGATGCCGCGTACGTGCCGCGATCCCGTTGATGCGGTCGATGCGGCCTTGCGGCAAGGCGACGCGAAGGACGCGTTTCGGATCGCGTCCGCGGCGGCCGGCCTGAGCTTCCGCGAGCACCGGTTGTGCGCCCGGGCGCACGCGGAGCTGCGCGACATCCGCCTGCGGGAACGGCGGATGCGGTAGGAGGGCGTCGGGATAATGTATCGTCGCGCTCCGGGTGGCGAAATAAAATGCGTCGGGCGCAGGCCGGAGACCATTCAGGGGAAAACAGGGTAATGGAGCGGGTAGACGCGCCGGAGGAGCGATGACCGAAGAGCTCAGATTCCGCGCACTCCGCCTGTCAAACTGGAAAAACTTCGCGACGGTGGATTTCGCCATCCCTGACCGCCTTTTCCTGGTCGGGCCGAACGCGTCCGGCAAGTCCAACCTCCTGGATTCCCTGCGATTCTTGCGCGACTTGGCCTCCTCCGGCGGGGGCCTTCAGGAAGCCGTAAACAGGCGCGGCGGCGTGACCGCGATACGACGTCTCGCGGCTCGGCAGTACCCGGATATCGAGATTCACGTCAAGCTCGAGGAGGTCGGCGGTCCGCAGTGGCAATACCTATTGGCCGTCAATCAAGACAACCAGCGACGTCCGTTGGTAAAGAAGGAGCGTGTGGTCGAGGGCGGAAGGGAGATTCTGTCCAGACCTAGGCCCGAAGACCAAACGGATCCTGCCCGATTGACCCAGACCTACCTTGAGCAGGTGAACGCGAACCGTGAATTTCGCGATCTGACGACCTTCTTCGCCTCCATCCGATACTTGCACATCGTCCCCCAACTCGTTCGGGAGCCGGATCGCTCGGTCGGCCCTGCGTACTCTTCGAGGCTCATTGAGTACGTCGAAAGGCATTGGCGGCCGCGGGTCGCTGCCAACCGTTCGGACAGCCTGAGGCGTGCCATAGAATGCCTGCAACGACTCGTCCGAGAAGCGCCAAGAGTTCCCGGGGTTGATATGTTATGACCATGCGGTTTCCATCGGTTGCGCTGCTTCCGCTTCTTGCTTTCGGATGTTCCGGCGATCCGCCGCGCCGGTCGCCCGATCCTGCCTCCGCTCCCTCTTCGCCCGTGATCTCCAAACAGGATCGATGGACTCTCTACCTCGATGAAGCACATCAGGTGAAGATGAATCCTCCCTCCGGGCGAAGTCTGTCCGTCGACACGAACGGATGACGGTGGGGCCACGAGCGCCGCCGTCGCGGTCGATCGACGTGCCCTCCCCCCGCTGCCCCCATCCCCCTCCGCCGCTTTCGCCTCCGACACCACCTCGAGCAAGAGCGCCTCGTCGTCGCAAAGCTCCTCCAGCCGGCGCCTCAGCTCCGGCTCGGCCACGAGCCGGCCGCTCAACATACGCCCACTCACTTGCGAGGTCGTGGCGCATCCAGATCGGGATCCAGGCTGCTGTCACACAGGAGAACAGCTACTAGCTCCTTATTCACGAGCCTGGAGGCATGCTCTGGCCATTTTCGATCGCGCGTGGGACGGCGCGCCCAGCGATGACCCCGCGGCTCTGGCGTCAGAAGTCGAAGCAAAACTTCGTTCGGCATGGGGAACAAGAGCGAAGTGCATCGTTATGGATCCGGAAGTCGAGAACTGGATCTGGAGCGACTCACCACGCGTTGCTGTCGCTCTGGGCTGGGGAGGGCGAACGCCTGATTTCCGCCAGTGGTTGGACCAGGAGAGCCTTTGGCCACAGGAAATGCCGAAGCCACCCGATCCGAAAAAAGCTTTTGAGGCGGCGGTTCGGCAGGTGAAAGTACCTCCCTCGTCGGCGATCTTTCGGAAGCTGGGCGAGACCGTAAGCTTGAATCGATGTACGGATAGCGCATTCCGTGCGGTCATCGAGGCGTTGAGGTCCTGTTTCCCGCCGGGCAGGTAGGCGGAAGACTCCATCCCTTGTCCCTCCGAATCCCCCGTGCTATAACCCTCGCGCCCTTTTCCGGGAGCCCTGGCGTGCCGAAGATTCGTTATACCCTGTCCATGCCCGAGCCGCAGACCCACCTATACCAGGTGCGGATGGACATCGAGGGCCTGCGCGGCGAACACGTCGATCTGGTGATGCCCGTCTGGACGCCGGGGGCGTACGCCGTGCGGGATTTCGCACGCCATGTGCAGGACTTCGAGGCCGGCCCCATGGCCTGGACCAAAGTGGAGAAGAGCCGCTGGCGCGTGCGCACGCGGGGTTCCTCGAAGATGCGCGTCACCTATCGCGTATGGGCCTACGAGCTGGAGGTGGACCGGAGCCATCTCGACGACACGCACGGCTATTTCAACGGCGCGGGCGTGTTCATGTACATCGACGGCGCCAAGCACGAGCCCGTGACGCTGGACATCCAGGCTCCGCGCGGCTGGCGCGTCACGACCGGACTGGAGCGGGTCCGCGGCTCCCGCTTCGCCGCGGCCAATTACGATGAGCTGATCGACTGCCCCACGGATGTCGGCAC
Source organism: Planctomycetota bacterium (assembly GCA_016209705.1). Lineage (GTDB taxonomy): Bacteria > Planctomycetota > MHYJ01 > MHYJ01 > JACPRB01 > JACQVR01. Next base: position 22,984 of record JACQVR010000079.1, on the reverse strand, counting down.
CGCGCCCGTCCGAACGTTTCGCGTGCGCGGCAAGGAACATCAGGTCCTGATCCACGGCCCCAACAACTGGGACCACGACCGCGTCACGCGACACGCGCAGAAAATCGTTGTGGAACACGCGAGACTGTTCGGCGGCCTCCCCTACCGACACTATACGTTTCTCTATTTCGCCTCCATCGGGCCGCACCTGGGCGGGCTCGAGCATCACAATTCGACCGCGATCACGCTCAATCCGTGGATCGGCCGTCCGTTCAAGAGCTACGAGCGGCTGCTCGAGGTGACCAGCCACGAATTCTTCCACCTCTGGAACGTGAAGCGCATCAAGCCCAAGGCGCTGGGACCGTTCAACTACGAGCGCGAAACGTACACCCGACTCCTGTGGGTCGCGGAAGGCCTGACCTCGTACTACGACGACCTGATCTGCGAGCGGGCCGGACTGTATCCCCAAGGACGCTACCTCAAGAAGCTCGCCGAGGGGATCCATGCGTACCGGGAGAAGCCATCCCGCCAGCGCCAGAGCCTGACGCAGTCGAGCTTCGATACGTGGCTCTGGAAGTACGAGGGCGACGGCAACATCATCAACCGGATGATGTCCTATTATGAAAAGGGCGCCCTCGTGGGACTCTGCCTGGATCTCGAAATTCGCCATCGGACCCGGAACCGGCGCTCCCTGGACGACATCATGCGCTTTCTGTGGACGGACTTCGCGAAGAAAGGCCGCCGGCTCGAGGAGGATGAATTCCGCTCCGTCGTCGAAGGGGTCGCGGGCGGATCGTATCGGGACTTCTTCGACCGTTACGTGGACGGCGTGGACGAAGTCCCCTTCGAAGTCTTCCTGCGGCACGCCGGCCTGGAGTTGACCCTGGAGCCGCCCAAGGGGGAAGACGCCAAGGACGAACCGAAGGAGATCGCGTGGTTGGGTCTCTCCACTCGATCGACCGGCGAACGGCCGGCCGTCACGACGGTGACGGAAGGTTCGCCCGCCTGGAAGCACGGCATTTCACCCGAGGACGAAATCGTCGCGCTCAACGGCGCTCGCGTCATCCCGGAGAATTTCGCCACCCTCTTGAAAGATCACCCGCCGGGCGTGCGGATCACGCTGAGTCTGTTCCGAGGGCCGCGCTTGGTGCACCTTCCGATCACGCTGGGACGGAAGCCCAACGCCGTGCCGGCGCTCAAGGCGCGGGCGCGCGCGCGTGCGCTGGAGCGGGCGATCTACCGGGGCTGGGTCCGAAAGAAGTGGCCGCCCCCGCCGCCTCCTCTAGACTCCAAGAAACAAGAGCTTCCAACACGATAAATCGTACGTCCCGTTCCGGATGCTTGATGCTGGATGCCGGATGCTTTGATGAATGCGCTTCCTCGAACTTGAGCTGGAATCGTTACGCCTCTTGGATGAAGTGGACCCGCCTTTGCACGGCATCCTCTGTTTTTGCGCGCCCACCGATCAGGACGTGATCCTCTGCGACCGGCCGGCCGGCGCGTCGAGCCGGCTGACCTTCGTACCGGGAAGCGGTCGTCCTCGAACGTGGGATCTGAACCTGGATTTCGCTCCTCATCTCTTGGCGGATGACGACGAAGGAAGAGTGCTGGCGGTGGGGACAGGAGGGGAATGTAACGCGGAGCTCCTGTCGCTCGAGGGGTCCATCCTTCGGCGCTACGGAATGGGTCCGGCGATTGCCGATGTCGCGTTCGATCCGGACGGCAACATCCTCGCGTTGCGGGCGGTTCGGAACGCTCCTCACGCCTGGCTGGACCGGTACGGCCCCGACGGCGATCGGGTCGAACGCGACGCGCAGATCACGCGGATCATGGGTCATACGACGCAGAAGGTGGGCGTGGTGCTCTTGATCCAGAACGACGGCGCTTTGTGGTTGAACCTGACGGAAAAGTACGACGCCGACGGCACGCTTCTGGATGTGATCGAACCGGCCCGCGATTTCGGGCCGGGGCGGGTGTGCGCCGACCGGTTCGCGTGGGACGGCATCGTGGTCCTGGCGGAGCGTGGGGACCTCACGGCCGTGCTTCCCCGCGGAGAAAAACGCCGATTTCACCTCCCCGAGCAAGAGATCCGCAGTCTACTCGGCCGGCCGTTGAGCGCTTCTCGGGATTTGATCGTCAGCCGCGGCGAGCGGCTCTGGGTTCTGGTTACCGACCGACCGCGGCTGCTCTCCTTCCGGATGCTGTCCGAATAGCCTCTAAACCAAAGGGCCTTCGTCTTCGAACGGATTGCGGGGCTTGGGAGGTGGATCGAACGGGCGCGACCGCAGTCCGAGGGATATCAAATCCGCCGCTCTCTGAAGGACCGCGACCTCCTCGTCCGAGAACGGGCCCTGGCGGCGCTTGAGCACCAATCGCCCGGTCGGCGTTTCGCCCAAACCAAGAGGGATCGAGATTCCGTGCACGCCGTCCTGTTCGGAGCGGGTCAGCGATTCCTTGGATCGCACGGGCGGCACGGAACCCAGCTCGGGCCGTTCGGGGTCTTGACCGGCACGCACCACCCGAGACCATAGTCGGCCCGAGTCGTCGCCCAAATCGTAGCGGACCCCGTCGGCCGGAACGGCGGCCAGAAGGCACCGCGTGACGTCGCCGAGGAGATTCTGGATCGGCGTCCGGCGGCGCATCACATGTGCCATGTCCAGGAGATGACGTGCGGCTTCGGGAGTCATGGGTTCCATCTTACAAGGAGATGTGGAGATAGGGGAGATCGGGTGATCGAGGAGATGTTGGAGATGAGAAGAAGTTCTTAAGAATCCTCTCTCCTATCGCCGCATCTTCCACATCTCCAAATCTCCCTTTCTTAAGGAGGTCGGGAGATGGAGGAGATACTGGAGATAAGACCTAAGGGATCAGGGGAATCAGGAAGTCATCTCCTCGATATCCGGATCCCCTTAAAAAGGGGGACTTCCCAAAGTATGATGGAATCGTGATGCGTCTCCTCGTCACCGGCGCGACCGGCTTCATCGGCCGCCGCCTCTGCGCCGCCGCCGCCAGGCAGGGGTATGCCCTCCGGATTACCAGTCGGGATCCTTCGCGAGCCCAGGATCTGTTTCCCGGCGTGGAAGTCTCGGCCTGGGATCCCCTCTCCGGACCCCCGCCGCCGGCTCTTTTTGAAGGCGTCGACACCGTGATCCATCTGGCGGGCGAATCGATCGCCAAGGGACGCTGGACGAAGAAGAAGAAAGCGCTCATTCGGGACAGCCGCGTTCAAGGGACGCGCCATCTGGTGGACGCGCTGCTGGCATTGCCGCGCAAACCTCAGGCGCTGATCAGCGCGTCGGCGATCGGGTACTACGAACCCCGCGGCGACGAAGTCATCACGGAGAACGGCGCGCCCGCCCGGGATTTTCTGGGAGACGTGTGCCGGTCCTGGGAAGAAGAGGCGCAGCGAGCCCGAACGGGCGACGTGCGCGTGGTCTTGATGCGAACGGGCATCGCGCTGGGCGTCGGAGGCGGCGCGTTGAAGGCGATGCTTCCCCCGTTCCAGATGTTCGTCGGCGGGCCGATCGCCGGAGGGACGCAATGGATGTCGTGGATTCATGGCGACGATCTGGCCGCGCTGTACCTCATGGCGGCGTCGCGGCCGGATTTGACGGGTCCGCTCAACGCGACCGCTCCGGAGCCCGTGACCAACCGGGACTTTTCGAACGCGCTCGGCGCGGCGCTGGGCCGGCCTTCGTTCATGCCCACGCCCTATTTCATGCTGCGTCTCATGCTGGGCGAGGTGGCGACGATGCTGGTCGCCAGTCATCGCGTCCTTCCGGCTCGCGCCCAGGCGGTCGGGTTTTCGTTCGGATTCCCCAAGCTGGACGCGGCGCTCGGCGATCTGCTCGCCGCGCGGACGCCGTAAGGCATCTCCTTTGTTTCCGGGACACGCTATACTCATCCCGCCATGGATTCTCATCGCCGCGCGACCTTGATGCTGGTGGCGACCACCGTCATCTGGGGATCCACGTTTTTCTCGATGAAGATCGGTCAAGCGGCCATCGAGGCGCGCGTTCCGGAAAGCGGACCGATGGCCGGCTTCCTGTTCATGGGCCTGCGGTTCGCCCTGGCCGCCGCCCTCTTCCCGCTGCTCGTGCCTCGTTCCGTCCGCGGCGTGACGGCCGCGCTGTGGCGCGACTCCCTGTTCGTGTCGTTGCCCGGCGTCGCCGGAATCGCGCTCCAGTTTCTCGCGCTGCGGCAAGGCTCATCGGCGAAGGTGGCGTTCCTCACCAGCATGATGGTCGTGACGGTTCCCCTCATCGGATGGGTTTTCCTCCGGCAGCGGTTGACGGTTTGGCTGTGGGTCGGGGGCGCGTTGTCGCTGGCCGGAGTGTTCGTCATGACGAATCCCGCCGGCGGTTCGTTCGGCCGGCCGGAGCTCTACGCGCTTGCGGCGTCCGTCCTTTTCGGTCTCATGGTCCACCTGGTGAATCATTATACGCGGCGTCACGATCCGGAACGGATGACGTGGACCGCGTTCGTTCACTTCACGTGGACGTGCCTCCTCCTCCTGCTGCTCTTTCCTTCGGGGCGGGCGCTGCTGTCGCCGGCGGTTCTGGCGGATCTGTTTCGTCCGTTGGACGCGGAAACCTGGCTTCACCGCTGGGCGCTGGCCTGGACCGTGCCGTACCAGGCGCTGTTCGCCAGCATCGTGGCCTTTTGGGTGCTCATGAGGTTCCAGCGCGACGTTCCTCCGACGCAGGCGGCCGTGATCTATTGCCTGGAACCGATCTTCGCGGCGGCGATGGCGTGGGGTTTGAACGCCGAGCCCATGGCGGCGGGCCAGATCGCGGGAGGAGCGCTGATTCTGGCGGGCAATCTGGTGTGCGAACTCATGCGTCGGGAGTCGAATCGGCCGGCCGCGCCAGATCTCGAGCCCGTCCCGCGGGAAGGAGCAACGCCGATCCGAACCCCAGAATGGCCGCCGCCAGTCCGGTGAGGAACACCGGATGCAGCGCGTCCGCCATGATGTGGCGGAGCGTGTCGGCCCGTTCGGGGCTCAAGCGCTGCCTTTTGAGGGGATGCACGACGGCGTCCACGGTTCCCAGGTCGGAGCGCTCGGCCAGGCGCAGGTTCAACGCCGAGGACATCAGCGTGCCCATGACGGCGACGCCGAGCGCGCCCGCCATGGTCCGCGAGAATTGCGTCAGCGACGTGGCGGCGCCCAGTTTTTCTTGAGACACCGAACTTTGCGCCGCGATGAGCAGCGGCGCCATGACGCACCCCAGGCCCGCGCCCAGAAAGGTGACCGCCGTGGCCGCTTCGCTCCAGGTCGTCGCGGCCTCCATCCGCCCCAGAAGCGCGAAGGCGACCGCGCACAAGGCCGTGCCGGCGATGGACAGTTTCCGGTAGCCGAAGCGCAAGAGAAGAAATCCGCTCATCGTGGAGATCGCCACCCAGGTCATCATCATCGGGGTCAACACCAGCCCCGCGTCCTTGGGAGTCCCTCCGATGACCGATTGAATGAACAGCGGCAGGTAGGAGGTCACGCAAAAGAGCATGATCGCGGCGAACGCGCCGCACAGGTTCGCGGTCCAGAAGATGCGGCGGCGATAGAGGCCGTAGGAAAGAAACGGGTCTTTCGCCCGACGCTCCACGGCGGCCATGAGCGCCAGCCAACCGACCGAGGCGGCCAGGAGCGTCAGGACCTCGGGAGCGGTCCACGCCGAGCCCTGACCCGCCAGTCCGAACGCGGCCATCAAGGAGGCCGACGCGAGCATCAAAAGCATCGCCCCCGGGATGTCCAGCGAAGCGCTCCGCCGCTGGCGCGGCGGGTCTTTCCACGTCAGGCGCACGATGGCCATCGACAGCAGGCCGAAGGGGACGTTCACCAGGAACACCCATCTCCAGCCGAGCGCGTGGGTGATCAGGCCGCCGGCCGACGGGCCCACCAGCGCCGCGACGCCCCAGACGCCGCTGATGGCGCCCTGCATGCGCGCCCGCTGCTCCAGAGGATATAGATCGGCGATCATCGTGAAGGACAGCGGCATGAGCGCCCCCGCCCCGATTCCCTGGATTCCTCGAAAGAGCACCAAGGCCGGCATCGAGGTCGAAAAAGCGCACAGGACCGAGCCCACCAGGAAAAGAAGGATGCCCGCGAAGTGGAAGACGCGGCGCCCGTAGAGATCCGAAAGCCGACCGAAGATCGGCACCATCACCGTCGCGGCGATCATGTAGATCGAAATGGGCAGGAAATAGAGTTCGACGCCGCCGAGGTCCGAGACGACCGTCGGCATGGCCGTCCCCACGACGGTGGCCTCGATGGCGGCGAGGAAAATCCCGATCAAGATGCCGACCGTGGCGGGCCGCCGGCGGATGACGAGCCGGGGCGTCGTCGCCGGCGCGATCGGCGAGACCTGCGACATGGGGACACTATAGCATCGCCCGGAAAACCGTTCCGCTGACCCGCGCTCGGGCGTACATAAGTTTTGTCGGCATCCGCGCGCGATCCCGGAGGAGACGGAGGTCACGGAGTCCAGAATCAGCCACGGCGACAGAGAGGCACGGAGAAAAATTTGGGAGATGTGGAGATTGCTGGAGATGTGGAGATCGAAAGGAGTCCGATGGGTCTGACGCACCCCAAAAAATATCTCCCTATCTCCCCCCTATCTCCAGATCTCCTTAAAAAATTCTTGTCCGTGATTCCGTACTACAACACCGTAACATCTTTTTATTGAGAAGTTTTTCGGGCGGGTCGGAAACTTCTTTTCAACGCGCCTTCGCAACGCCGTAGCCGCCGCTTCGGCGGCGCAGGCGCGAAGACGCCGAGGCGCGAAGAAGAGCGCGAAGGAAAGGGGGGCGCGCCGATCTTTTCGCGACGTAGGCGCCGAGAAGGCAGGTTCTCCATGGCTTCCCCTTCGCGTCTTCGCGCCTGCGCGTTTCATCTTGAGTTGCGGTTCCGCTGCTCCGTGCCTCCGTGGTTATTTTTCTCGGTGCACTCCGTCTCCTCCGTGTTCTCGGAGCCGGCTGCGATGACCTTGAAATCTTCACGGAAACAGCCGATCTCGCCGGTCGCGATCAAAGCCGAGGACCACGGCCGGCTCGGCGCCGGTTTCGAGGCGCACGTGATCTCCCAAACGAAGCTCGCGACGCGCTCGGGATCCGTCCATCCAGAGCGTGGCTTCGTTCATGAAGACCGTCAAATCGATCGATCGGCGCGCCTCGCCGCGGACCCGCCGGGGATAGCCGTACGGCCACGCATAAGGCTCCCGAACCAGAAACTGCATGCGGTCCGAATCGACGGGCATTTTTCTTCCACCGGCGGCGCGGATGCCCGCGGTGGATCCCGCGGCGGTGCTGATCCATACACCGGAGGATCGTTGTTTCTCTCCCGGCCTTCCGTCCACGCGGATTTCGTAATGGGAAATGTGGGCCGGGGTCCGATGCGCGAACAGCGCGTCGTTCAAAATCCGCTCCTTCAGAGCCCGCCCGTTGAGGTACAGGCGCAACCGGTGGAGGAGGACCGCCGGCATCCTTCCTTCCAGCGCGCGGTCCAAGCGGGCCGGAAACGTGCGGCGGTCGGCGGCGGTGAAAAGGCCCAGGCTATGTCGCGGATCGGAGTTGATGCCGAAGAGGGGCGTACGTCCGGCATACCGCGCGGCCATGAAAAAGGTGCCGTCGCCTCCGACCGTCACGATGAGATCGTATCGGACGCTCGCGGCCAGGCGCGCGCGCATCACCAAGTCGCAGTCGACGCCGCGGCGGCGGAGGAAGCGCTCGGCCTCTTGAATCGTCCGGCGGTTCTCCACGTCCGCTTGGCGCAGGCGCTGGCGCTGCGCGGCCGGAATCCGCCTCAAGGAGGTCCGGCCGGGACGCGCCGCTTCCAGGAACGACGGCTTGTAGACCACCAAGACACGCATAAACCGTCCCACGTCCCATGTCCGATGTCCCACGTCCGATGTCGGCGCGGTCGGATCCGGGCGCGGGACATGGGACGCTGAACGCGGGACGCGTGTTCAGATCTTGCGCGCGATGGGAAAACGCCGTCCCACGCCGAACGCCTTCGTCGTCACCTTCAAGCCGATCGGCATCTGGCGCCGCTTGTACTCGGCCGTTTCGACCAGCCAGAGGACCCGCTTCACGATCTCGGCGTCGGCGCCGCCGGCGATGATGTCCTCCGGGGACCGGCGATCTTCGACGTACGCCTTCAAGATCGGATCGAGCATCTCGTAGTCGGGGAGCGTGTCGGAATCCTTCTGATCGAGCCGCAGCTCCGCGCTCGGCGGCTTGGTCAGGATGGCTTGGGGGATGACCTCGCGGTCCCGGTTGATGACTTCCCTGGCGATCCGATAAACCATCGTCTTGGGAACATCCGAAAGGACGGCCAAGCCGCCGCACAGGTCTCCGTACAGGGTCGTGTAGCCCGTGGACAGCTCGCTCTTGTTGCCCGTCGAAAGCACGAGATGCCCGAGCTTGTTGGAGACGGCCATCAGGATGTTTCCGCGGATGCGCGCCTGAATGTTCTCCTCGGTGACATCCCGCGGTTTGCCGGGGAAGAGCCGCTCGAATTCCCCCAGGTACGCCTTGAACAGCCCTTGAATGGAGAGGTTCTGAATCTGGAGGCCCAACGAACGTCCGAGGGCTTCCGAATCGTGAACGGATCCGTGGCTGGAGAATTCCGTCGGCATGATCACCCCGAGGACGTTCTCAGGCCCCAGAGCCTGGGTCGCGACGGACGCGACGACCGCGGAATCAATACCGCCGGAAAGACCGATGACGACCTTCTTGAAGCCGCATTTGAGCACGTAGTCGCGCGTGCCCAGGACGAGCGCGCGATACACCATGTCGGGATCGCCGCCGTCGGCGCCGCGAAGATCCCCCGCGCCGTACTGGAGGTCCACCATCATGAGGTCTTCTTCAAAACTCTTCGCCTGCGCGATGATCTCGCCTTTTTCATTGACGCAGACGCTCGAGCCGTCGAAGACCAGCTCGTCGTTTCCTCCCACCTGGTTCACCATGAGCACGGGAAGCTGATGCTCCAGCGCCTTATGCTTCGCCAGCTCGATCCGCAGTTTTTCTTTGCCAATCCACCACGGGGACGCCGACAGGTTGAGGATCATCCCGATTTTTTTCTTGGCCACGTCGGCCAGGGGATCCCGATGGTAGAGTTTGCGCGGACCGCAGATCTCGTCCGTCCACAAGTCCTCGCAGATGGTCAGGGCGATCTTCATGTCGCCGAACTTGACGGGCGCGGTGCCCGCGGCGGGCTCGAAATATCGGTCCTCGTCGAAGACGTCATAGGTGGGCAGGAGGGACTTGTAGGCGACGTAGGAGATGTCGCCGCCTTCCAGCAACGCCGCGGCGTTGTACAGCGGTTTGCCCTCCGCCGTGGGATTCCGGTCCACGAAGCCGACGATGACGCCGATGTCCTTGACTTTAGGCGCCAGTCCGTTGAGCGCGTCCAAGTTCGCGTCGATGAAGTAAGAACGTTCCAGCAGGTCGCGGGGGGGATAGCCGGTCAGACACATTTCGGGAAACACGACGAGGTGGGCCTCCATTTCCTTGGCCCGGCCGACGTACTGCAAGACCTTGTCGATGTTGCCCGCGAAGTCGCCGATCGTGGGATTGATCTGCGCCGCCGCGATTTTCATGTCGCCTCCTTTTCTGGGCAGGGCCGCATGGGCCGCCGGGGTCACGCACCGAACCTATCGAGCTATCTCCTTTCCCCGTAATAAGTTACTTGAAACGCCGCCCCGTCCGTATCCTGGGGCCGGAAGGCTTGCCCGCGGTGCGGCCGAACCGCGCGGCCGGGCGCCGTCCGGCCACCGTCGCGGTTCCCGACTCTCTCGAGGATCGAAATGCAGGGACAAATGCAAACCCCGCCGCCTGCGACGGGGTTGTTCCGCTTGAAAACGGGCAGGCCTCCGCCACGCCGGAGCGGCCGCTTCGGCCGCGCAGCGGGGTCTCAAACCGCGCCCGCGCTTGGGAATGGCGTGCGCGGCGGCCCCGAATTCGCCGAGCCGCCATTTCCGAAGCGAGCTCCGCCGGTTTTCAGCTTATTCGACAAACCGGCGGGGCGAGCGTGACTTTATACTTGCCGGGCGGTCCTCGTGCAATGACAAAAAGTAAACAAAGCCCGCCGGTCATACAGTCGATCGAACCCATCAGTGGGCGAGGAGATTGTCGGGATATTGGAGATGTGCCGTACCACACAAGGGAGGTCTTATCACCTGCATCCCCTATAGCGCGACATCCCCTTGGATATTTCGACACGCTCCGAGCGTGGCGTCGTCCGTCACAATCTGATGACCTCGACCGTCAGGTACATGGTATACTTTGAAAGCAAGAGGTTCGCCTTCCGGGAGTTGTCGCCATGCCGGAAATCCGCGCCGGACACATGATCGCGGGACACCGCCTTCTGGAACGGATCGGGAGCGGGCGGTTCGGGGAAGTGTGGAAGGCCGACTATCAAGGCCGGAACGTGGCGCTCAAGCTGTTCGATACTCGCCTGCATCCCGATCATGTCCGGCGCGAGGCGTTCGCCCAAAGTTCGCTGAGCCGCCTGGACGGCCGCTCGGGCCGCTTCTTTCCGCGGATCGAGGCGGTCGAGCTGGATCACACGCCTCCCTATCTGCGCATGGAACTGGTGGAGGGCCGCTCGCTGGAGGATGTTCTGGCGGAGCGGACGCTTCCCCTGAGCGACCGCCTCGCTTTGGGACGAAACATCCTGGAAGCGCTGGCCGTGGCGCACGGACATGGATTCGTGCACGGCGACCTTTCGCCCGGCAACGTGCTGATCGCGGCCGACGGATCCGTCAAACTCATCGATGTCGGCTTCGGCGGCCGCTCGGAGGAGGGAATGCGGGACATCGAGCGGTCCGGAGAGGCCGACGAGCAATGGATGGGCGTCGCGTCTCCCCTGTATGCCGCGCCGGAGCGATTTCGCGCGGAATTTCTGGCCGGCGGCGCGAAGGCCGCGGACGTCTTTTCCTTCGGGAAGATCTTGTACGCACTCATGACCGGAGAGACCCCGCTGGTCATCAAACCGGTCTCGCGCAAGCGGCCCGCACTGAGCGCGGCGTGGGACGACTTTCTGTTCCGATGCCTCGAAGAGGACCCCGGCCGCCGGTTTTCGGACGCGCCCGCCGCGCTGGCCGATTTCGACCGAATCCACGGGGCCGAGCTGCGGGAGGGCGAATTCCGCGCGGAATGCCCGGAGTGCGGCGCCCGCATGTCCATCCCGGGACGCTGGGATGGGGAGCGGTTCACCTGCCGCGGATGCGCGCTGACGCTGGAAGTTCTCTTCTATGACGAAGAGCGCCGGCATGCCTCGACCGCCGTGGTGGCGGACGCGCAGGAAGCGATGCGGGAGGAGATCGAATTCCTGGACGAGGATCCTCCCCGGCCCGCGGCCGACGATCGGGCGCGCAAGTTTTGCCTGGCATGCGGGCGCGGCATTTACGCGGAAGCGAAGAAGTGCCGTCATTGCGGCACGTGGGTCGACGAAACCGCCCGGAAGTTCGTGGCGGCCTTGCGGTCCCGGCGGCGCCTCGATCACGAGTCCGCGGCGGCGGCGCGGCGCAGCTACATGCTCCCGGCGCTGGCCACCTTTCTGGCTTATTTCCTGTTCTGGGTGCCGGGCGCCATCCTGAATTTCTATTACCTCTACGAGGCGCGGCGGACCGCGAAGCTGGCGGGCGCGCGACCGTCCGGAACCGCCGTTCTGGAAATCATGATGTGCTTGGGAGTGTACCTGCCTCTGGGATTCCTGGCGGCCGCTCTTTTCTGCCTGGGCGCCGCGGACTCCATAGCGTCCTTCGCGCGCCGTCTGCTATAGTTTCATCCGTCATGTCCGTAGGCTTCGGCTTCGACATTCACCGGCTGACCGCCGGCCGCCCGCTCTGGCTCGGCGGCCTCCGCATCGACCACTCGCGCGGACTGGAAGGGCATTCGGACGGCGACGTCCTGCTCCACGCGGTGATCGACGCGCTCCTGGGGGCGGCGGGAAAAGGGGACATCGGCGACCGGTTCCCGGATTCCGATCCGAAGTTCCGCGGTATCGCCGGCGCCGACATGCTGGCGTCGGTCCTGGGGGATCTGAAGGCCTGGAAGATCGGCATCGTCGATATCACGCTGGTTGCGGAAGAGCCGAAGCTCGGCGCGCGGAAACGGGAGATCGCGGAGCACGTATCGAGGCTTCTGGGCGGCTCGCCGGTCAACGTGAAAGCCAAGACGGCGGAAGGCTTGGGACCGGTGGGCCATCGGGAGGCGATCGCCTGCTTCGCCGTCGTGGAACTGGTGCCGCGTGAGACTCCATAACACCTATACGAAAGCGGTCGAGGAACTGGCGCCGATCGAACCGGGCCGCATCCGGGTGTACAACTGCGGTCCGACGGTCTACGACTCGCCCCACGTGGGCAACTTCCGCACGTTCGCATTCGGGGATATGCTGCGGCGGTATCTGGAATACCGCGGATTCCAGGTCGCGCAGATCATGAACCTGACCGACGTGGGCCACCTGACGCAGGACCACGTCGAAGCGGGCGTGGACAAGATGGAGGAAGGCCTGCGCCGGCTGCGCGAGCAGGGCGTCAACGTATCGAACCCCTATGAAGTGGCGGACTATTTTATTAAGGAATTTCACGAGGCGCGGCGGGCGCTGAACTTCCGCGACGCGCACCGGTTTCCTCGCGCGACGGATCACGTCCCCGACATGATTCGGTTGATTCAGGCGCTGCTCGAGAAGGGCGCTGCCTACCGGGTCGGCGGAAATGTGTACTACGACGTGACGAAGTTCCCCGCGTACGGCCGCCTGTCCGGCAACACGCTGGAACAGATCAAGGCGGGCGCGCGCATCGAGATCAATCCGGAGAAGCGGCATCCCGCGGACTTCGCGCTGTGGAAGACGGATCCCCGGCACCTCATGCAGTTCGATTCGCCCTGGGGACGCGGATTCCCGGGATGGCACATCGAATGCTCGGCGATGTCCATGAAATACCTGGGCGAGCAACTCGACATCCACACGGGGGGCGAGGACAACATCTTTCCGCACCACGAATGCGAGATTGCGCAGAGCGAGGCGGCCACCGGCAAGGCGCCGTTCGTGAAGCACTGGATGCACGCGCGGCATCTGCTGTGGGACGGGAAGAAGATGTCCAAGTCGGAGGGGACGTTCTTCACGATCGAGGACTTGTTGCGGAAAGGGTATTCGGGGCACGCCATTCGGTACGCGCTCGTCTCCACCCACTACCGCCAGCAGGTGAATTATACGCTCAAGTCGTTCGACGACGCCAAGGCGGCGGTGGCGCGGTTGGACGAATTGAACCGCCGGTTGCAGGGGGTTTATGGCGCCGGCGTTTCGGGGTCGGAGACGTTGCAGTCTCTTTGCGAGGCCGCCGAGAAGAAATTCGTCGCCTTCATGGACGATGACCTGAACGTTTCGGGAGCGTTGGGCGTGGTCCACGAGTTTGCGCGCGATGTCAACAAGGCGTTGGATGACGGCTCCGTCAGCTCCGCTTCGGCTGGCGCCGCGCTGAAGACGCTCGTCGACCTCTGCGATTCGGTGTTCGGTTTCCTGCCTCCCGTTGCCGGGAGCGGTCCGCCGCCCGACATCCTGGAGTTGGGACGAAGCCGCCAGGAAGCGCGGGCACGCCGCGACTGGAAGGAGTCGGACCGGCTGCGCGACGAGATCCGGGCGAAGGGATGGATCGTTGAGGACACGAAGGAAGGTCCCAAGTGGAAGCGGGGATGACGGGGCCGCACGCGCTACGCGGTTTCGAAGATCGATCTCACCGGCAGGGATAAGCCCGCGAGCACGGGCGATCGGAGCGTATCGCCGATCTCGAAGTAGCCGTGAGGAACGAGTTCCGATCCCGACCGTTTCAGGACTTCCACGCCTTTCGCTTCGTCATCCGCGATCCAGTATTCTCTCACGCCGTTCCGCGCGTAGAGCGCGCGCTTCAGGATCCGGTCTCTCGCGATGCCCTCCGGGGAGAGGACTTCGATGAGCAGATCCGGCACGCCGCGAATCCGGTCACGGACGATCGATCGCCGGGACGTCGAGATGAAGATAATATCAGGCTGCACCACATCTCCCGACGGCAGGACCACGTCCAGGGGGGCACCGTAGATCTGGCCGCTGCCTCGGGGTTTCAGATAATCTTCCAGAAGGTGGTGCAGGCGATAAACGAGGACTTGGTGCCGCGGCGTGGGGGAAGGAGACATCAAGATCTCCCCCTCGATGAGTTCCGCCCGCACCTCGTCCGGCAGGTTGAAATAGTCCTCCAGCGTTTTGCGGGGTCTCGTCTTGAGCTGCGCCATGGCATTATCTTACGCCTCCTCTTTCTTGAGTTCAACGCGGGCTCCCGGTTTCGTTGGATCCGGCCCCACCGCGCGGAGGATCGATCGCGCGATCGACGGCCCGATCCAGGGAACCCCTTCGAGCGCGCCTTCTTCAGCGGTCATCACCGCCCGCACGCTGCCGAACGCGTCGAAGAGCGCCGCGGCCCGTTTGGGACCCACGCGAGAGAGGCCCTGGAGGATGAAGAGCGCTCTCTTTCGGAATCCTTTCGGGCGATAGCCGGGCCGCGCATACCCGTCCGAAAAGGAGCGCTCCAGTTGGCGGGCGGCCGTCACGATGAGGCGCGCGGATTCCTCGGCGTCCGCCGCGTGCAGCACCGGCACGCCGAATACGGCCGCCGCGCTGACGAGCGCGCCTTGGATCGCGTGCCAAGGAACCCGTGCGATGGAGGATCCCGGAGTCAAGCCTTCGATCAAAAGCAGAGGCCGGTCATAGCGCAAGCGCAGCGCGTTCATCTGCCGGAACAGCCGCCCGTCCACGATGGAAAGGGCGAGGTCTTCGGCCGTCTTCCGTTCGATTCCGCACCGCGTTCCAAGGGCGTAGTCGCCGCACGACAGTCGCGCCATTTTCAATTCGATCGTCTCGCACCGCGCCAGCCATTCCGGCACGCGCGAATCCCGCTCGCGATCGTCCGCCAGAATCGTCTCCATCGCTGCCGATTGAAACCCGCGCGGTGTGTCGTTGAAGGACACGAACAAGCAAAGTCGACGGGCGCGGGCGATGTCTTCGCCACGTCTCTCGCAAGGGATTGCGCCGCCGCCGTTGTCTAGAATAGAGGTGGACTATGCGAAGGAGGACCTTATGAACCGGTACCCGTGGCCGTTGATGGCGATCGCCTTGATGGCCGGGCCGCTGGCCAGTTGTTACGACGTTCCCGAAATCTCGCCGCGGCCGACGCCGTATCTCATCGTCAAGAGTTACGCCCGCGACGCGTTCGCCGCCGTCCAGGCGCAGCCGGAAGGGAAGGAAGGGCTCCAGAAATTCGCCCAGAAGGCCGAAGGGGCGCAGAGCCGCGACGAGCTGAAGGCCGCCTGGCGGGAGTGCTTCCCGGCCGGGAAGAAGGAGTGGAAGCTGGTCAAGACGCTGGAGGAGCGCGTCCTCACCCGGGCGGTCATGGATCCGCGCTGGCCGCCGGAGGGAGTGGAAGACGACACTCCGTTCATTTCCGGAGTTCGCGACGCCGCGTCGGAAGTTCTGGGAGCGGCGCCGCCGTCCCCGAAGGAATGATGCTTTGCGCGGACCGTCCGCCCGTCTAGAATTCCACGCGCATGGAGTACCGGACGCTGGGCCGAACGGGCGTTTCCGTCAGCGGGATCTCGCTGGGCGGCTGGCTCACGTACGGAAGCACCGTCGACGCCGGGTCCACGGCCGCCATCGTGCGCCGCGCGCTGGAGCGGGGCGTCAACCATTTTGACACGGCCGACGCCTACGCTTCCGGCCGGGGCGAGGAAGTGTTCGGCGAAGCGCTTCACGACGTCCGCCGCTCCAGCTACGTGCTGGCTTCGAAAGTGTTCTGGCCGACCGGCCCGATGCCGACGGACAAAGGGCTCTCTCGGAAGCACATTTTCGAGACGATTCATACCTCGCTCCGGCGACTGCGCACGGACTACCTCGACCTTTTTTACTGCCATCGCTACGATCCCGCGACGCCGCTGGAGGAGACGGTGCGGGCGATGGAGGACCTCGTAGCTCAAGGCAAGACGCTCTACTGGGGCGTGTCGTGCTGGACCTCCGCGCAGATCCGCGATGCCTGCCGGCTGGCGGGGCGCCATAAGCCGTCCGTGAACCAGCCTCCCTACAACGTGTTCGATCGGAACATCGAACGGGACGTCCTGGGGACGTGCGCGCGCGAGGGGTTGGGCGTGGTCGTATGGAGCCCGCTCGCCGGGGGCGTGCTGACGGGAAAGTATCTCGAGGGTCGTCCCGCGGGCTCCCGCGCGGCGCACGAGAAGAACGCCCGGTTCATGGAGAAGTATTTCACGCCCGAAGCGACCGAGACCGTGCGCGGACTGGTCACGCTCGCGAAGGAAACCGGATACGCGCCGGCCGAACTCGCGCTCGGTTGGTGCTTGCGGCGGCGCGAAGTGACGGCCGTCCTCGTTGGGGCGACGAGCGAGGCTCAGCTCGAAGAGACCGTCCAGGCGAGGACGCCGCCGGAGGAGGTCCTCGCGCGCGTCGAAGCGATCGCGCAACGGGCTCCGTTACTGTCCATTGTTTGAGGGCCGATCCCGTTCGAATCGCGTGAGCTCCTCGCGCAGCGAGCGTTCCGTCTGCGAGCGCCGCTCCTTCATCCATCGCAGGCCGCGCCGGATGGCCAGGGCGAAGGCGGCCACGCCGCCGACCATCGTGCCGCACCCCAAGCCGATCAGCTCGATCCCGTAGTTCTTGGCGGCCAGGATGAGAATGACACCCAGGAGAATCAGGGCGGTCGCGATCCACCCTTCGCCGCGCAGCGACATGTCCGCGCTACTCGAAGATCTGGCGAAGCGGCAGCTCAAGGCCGGACAGGAGCGGAGAGGTTACAGCGTCGTTGCGCTCGAAGTAGCCGGCGGGCGCGTACGTCGCTTGGGCAAGGGCCAACACTTCGACGGTTTGGGATTCCGGATCGACGATCCAATATTCCTTCACGCCGTTGCGGGCATACAGGTCGCGCTTGACCATGCGGTCGCGTTCGATCGAGTCGGGCGACAGAATTTCGATCAGGAGATCGGGAGTTCCGCGAATCCAATCTTGCAGGATCGACCGATTCGCATTGCTGACATAAATAACGTCCGGTTGGACGACGTCCCCCGAAGGAAGGTGGACATCGAAAGGAGCCGCATACACCTTGCCGAGTCGTTTCGAACGGACAAAGTCGCGGAGGATTCCCGACAAATTAATCGCCGCGTCCTGGTGCCTTCGCCGGGGCGATGGAGACATTAGAATTTCCCCCTCGATGAGCTCCGCGCGCGTTCCTTCGGGAAGCTTCATGTAGTCATCGACCGTCTTGCGGGGTTTCGCCTTGAGCTGGACCATCACATTATTCTAGGCTTGTGGAAAGACGCCTTCAACCGCCGGCGTCTTCCGGAGGCTGCGGATCGCCTCGACCACCAACATCGCGGCCAGCAGGAAGAGGAGTACGCCCACCACGCCGTTCGCGACGGAGGCGGCGACGAACGCGCCGGTTTTCGAATCGCGAAGCTGGCCGAAGAAGCCGATGACCTGTCCGGTCAGCGACCACAGCGTGATGGCCATGACGAAGAGCATCGGCGCCACCGTGTACCAGGCGCGGCGTCCCGACCGCTTCAGCCACACCGAGATGCCCAGGAGCGTCAGCGCGGCCAGAAGTTGATTCGACGTTCCAAAGAGCACCCAGAAGGTCCGATAGCTGCCCGCGCCGGCTCCCAGCAGGATCAAGAGCGGCACGCCCGCCGTCGCGGCCGTCGCGGCGATCGCGGCCAGCCTGGAATGCGCCCCCATCAGCTCCTGAAGGATGTACCGTCCCAATCGCGTCGCCACGTCGAGCGTGTCGAAGACAAAGGTTGAGAAGGCCATCGCGCCGAACGTCGCGGCGAAGAGGAAGGCGTTTTTCCCGAGGATCACCGTCAGAAAATGGGCCAGGCCGTCCCCATAGATGGTGCCGGGAGATCGGCCGGCGGTCTCTGTGGGCGCCACGATCATTATCGTGGCCAGCGCGATCAGGGCCACGAATCCTTCGAGCAACATCCCTCCATAGCCGACCGGGCGGCAGTGCGTTTCCTTGGCGATCTGCTTGGAGGTGGTGCCGCTGCACACGAGCCCGTGGAAGCCGCTGCACGCGCCGCACGCGATCGTCACGAACAGGAAGGGAAAGAGCGATTTCTCGAGCCCCACGAGCGGGGCGGCCGTCGTGGCGGGCTGCTCGATAGGGAACCCCCCGAAGAAGATGCCGATGACGCCAACGGCCAGGGCGAGGTAGAGCACGAAACCGCCAAGGTAGCCGCGCGGTTGGAGCAACAACCATACCGGCAGGAGCGAGGCCACGAAGCAGTAGAGCATGATGAGGGCGGCCCAGTTGCCATGAGAGAGCAGGAGCCATGTCGAGAGATGCGTTCCCAACCACACCACGCCCAGCGTAGCCGGCACGAAGACGATCGTCATGAGCCACAGCGGCGGATTCCACCGCTTCTGGATCCATCCCATGATGACGGCCAGGAGCATGTACATCGAAGAGGCGGCGGCGACGGCGCCGCCGGGATTGAATGAGAAACGGCCCTCAAGCTCCTCGGTCTTTCCGATGAACGTCGCCGCGGTGATGTCCGCGAAGGCGAGGATGACGTAGATCAGCGCGATCCAGATGAACGCCAAGAGGCAAAGCCACGCGCGGGAGCCGAGGTTGGCCTTCACGATTTCCGCGATCGATCTGGCCTTGTGGCGAACGCTGGCCACCAGGGCGGAGAAATCGTGCACGGCGCCGATGAAGATGACGCCCAACCCGATCCACAGGACGCAGGGAAGCCAGCCGAACTGCTGGCAGGCCAGGATCGGGCCGGCGATGGGCCCCGCCGCCGCGATGGCGCTGAAATGCTGGCCCAGAAGATAGAAGGGTTTCGTCGGCACGAAATCCACGCCGTCGTTGACCGCGCGGGCGGGAGTGATCGCCGCGTCGTCCAGGCGGTATTGCGCGGCGATGAAGCGTCCGTAGAAGACGTATCCCAGCGCCAGCATCGCCAGAACGATCGCCGCCAGCAGGGGAAGGCTCATGCGCGTTCAGAGATTCTGTGAGCGGCCCGCCGCCGGGTCAAGAATATGAATTTCGAGGAATGGATGAACCATTTTCATCCTGGCGATACTGAAGGTATGATGGCTCTGGATCAGTTTCTCGGGACCTCTTGGATGCGAGTTTCGGGACTGCCGTTCGAGGATGAGGCCAAGATGGTCTCGGATCTTCGCGCGGGCCGGCGCGAGGCGTTTGACCGTCTGGTGAGCCTCTACTATGACCGGTTGCACCGGCTGGCGTATTCCATGGCCGGGTGCGAGGAGGACGCGCGCGATCTGACCCAGGAAACCTTCCTGGCGGCGCTGGAATCGATCGGAAATTTCCGCGCCGAGGCCAGGCTCTCGACGTGGCTGATCGCGATCCTGCGGAACCAGTACACCCTCTACCTGCGCGGCGAGCGCAAATGGCGGCACGCGCCGCTGGAGGCCGTGGAGACGGCCGCGGCGCCGGCGCCGGCGCCTCCGGTACATCCCGGCGTCGTCGCGATTCTCGAGCGCCTGCGGAAGCTGCCCGAAGACCTGCGCACGACGCTGGTGCTCTTCTATCTGGACGGCATGAAGTATGCGGAAATCGCGGAAGCGATGAACTGCCCCATCGGGACCGTGCGTTCCCGGCTTTTCGAAGCGCGGGAGCGGTTGAAACGGATGATGGAAGGAGCGGCGTCATGATGTGTTCGGAGGCGATCCGCGCCATCGAAGCCCGCATCGACGGGGAGATTTCCGCGGAGGAGCGGCTGGAGCTGGAGGCGCATCTTATTTCCTGTCCCGTGTGCCGCGGGGAGCTGGAGGACCGCCGCGCGTTTTCCGACCAGCTCGGAGGGTTGCTGAAATCCGCCCTGGAGCCGGTGAAATCGACGCCTTCCCATCGCGAGGAATGCGTGAACCGGATGGCGGTCGTCCCGTTGCCGCGGCGGCCGTGGCTGTCCCTGCCGCGGATGGCCGCGGCGCTGATCCTGGGCTTGGGTCTCGGATACGCCATCTCGTCCGACCGCTGGCTCGGCGGGGCGGACGCGACCGAGGCGCGCGAAGTGGCCGCTTTGGAGCTTCGGCGAGAGGCGATCGACGATCAGCTCCAGAAGGTGTCGACGCTCGTCGAGGACGCGGCGGGCGAGCTGGACCGGCGGATCCCGGAAGCGCCCGTGGGGTCGGTGCGGGACCTCGCGGCGCTGTGCGTGGCGTCGGCGGCGGCGCGGCTTTCGGAGCCGGACGCGGCGTCTCTGCCTTCCGATCCTCGAGAGGGGGCGCGCCTCTTGGCGAAGCAGATCTCGTCCAAAGATTGGCGCGTTCGAGGCCGGGCCGTGTGGGCCTTTCGTCACGTGAACCGCGGGCACGCGGCGCATCTCAAGGGCCTGCTGGCGAACCTGCGTGGTTCGGACCGCGCCTTCGCGGAAATGGTGCTTCAAAACGTGGAACGCGAGGTAGAGCCGGCCATCGAGATCGGGATCGAAAGCCGCGACGGGGCATGCACCTTCCAGCAGTTTGATGACGCGCGGGTACGCGTGATGCAGACGCGCGACGGGAAGCAGGAACGGTTCGAAGCGGCCAGTCTTGAAGCGTTTCGGGCGCAGTTTCCCCACGTGGTCTACATGCTTCAAATCTCCGGGGTGGACGGCGATGTCGAGGTCGCCGGACTGCGACAGGCGTCGCCGTCCGTGACGGCTCGGCCGGTGACCTACGTCTCCGCCGTGGTGTGGGGCGCCTCGGCCGCGCCGGTGGATCAGGTCGTGGAGGCGGCCGCGAGCGAGGCGATCCTGGCGGATCTGCGCCGGCAGGAGCAGACGGCGCGGGATGCGGCGGTGCAGCGGGCGGCGGCGGCGCTGAACAAGATCCGAAGCGTGCACATCGACAGAACGGCCCAATTCCGGCTGGACGACGATCAGATCCGCCGGCGGGTCGAGGAGCTGCGCAAGCTGAACGTGGAGCGACTGGCGCGGGAGCGGGAGCGGTTGACGGATGAGGTCGCGTCGCTGGAAGTGAAGTTCGACCAGATGACGCGCCAGCTCGCCTCGCTCAGGAAGGTGATGGTGACGTTGGAGGCGCAGGGTCGGTAAGCCGGACGCCTCACTTCGCGAGACGGCACGATACCAAGATCCAAAAGGCTTCCTTCTCTTCCAGCGAGGGAAGCGGCCCAAACAAGACCGACTCACCGCCTTTCACGATTGGACTCAAAACGATTCGAAGCGTGCGGACGTCCACGTGTTCGAACGTTCCCGCGGGTGTCTTCACTTTCCTCGCTTCCGAAGCGCTCGCCGCCGTACGCTTCACGTCAAGCTCCAGCTTCACCTCCTCGGCGGCGGCGTCTTTGACGTGGGCTTGAACCACACAGGAAAACCCAATCTTCGCAATCTGTGAAATCGGCTTGCACGCGAAGCCTTTTTCATCGCCTGCGAAGATCAAGTCGACTTGGTTGACGAAAGGAGGAAGCTCTTCCTGAGCGACGATGCTTCCTAATTGCCCCTCAAATACCGTGAGGTTTGGTATAAACCGGGGCTTTACGCCCTCTTTCTCTAAACCTTTATTGAAGTCGACGACCGCCTCTTTGGGGATGCGGACCACGGTAGATACGCGGGCGGGGTCCTCCGAGAAGCCTCCAGACAATTTGGAGACGAGTGCGGACAAGCTGGCTTTCGATTCCGCGGGAAGCGCGCCTTGTTGCAGTTCGGCGATCTTCGGCAGGATCTGAAGTCCCAACGATTCCAGCTCCCGAAGCGCTCCTTCTCGGTCATGAGGATTCTTGGAATCCAGTGTGCGAACTCTTTTCTCGATGCGTGCCGAAAGCTCTTCGTATTTCGGGTTGAAGGCTTGGGCTTTCGCCGCGAGATTTTTCGAGGTAGTAAGGAGGGAAAGGGATACCGTGAGCAGATGTTGAGGCTTGGGGGCTTGTTCTTCTTGGGCGGCGTCCGGTGTCGGTGGCGGAGCAAGCGGGGAACGAAGCCGGGGCTCATCCGTTCTCAGGATCAAGCCGAAAATCCAAAGCATCATCAGGGAAGCGGCGGCGAGGGGGATCCATTTCCAGATCCGCCGGGGCCGCCCCTCCACGGACTCCGCGCGGCGGAGGAGAACCAGCTCCTCTTCGAGGCGAGAGATCATGTCCCTGCACTCCAAACAGGTCTCCACGTGCGGCGGTCCTTCCGAGAGTCCATGGACCGCATGCGTCAGTTCTTCCAGCGTGGGGTGGCTCATGACTCCTCCTTGACCAGGGCGCGGACCTTTTGCAGTCCGCGATAGATCTTCATGCGGACGGCGTTTTCGCTCAGGTCGAGCACGAACGAGATGTCCCGGATCGGCATTTCTTCTTGAAGGTGCAGGATCATCGCCGCTCGGGTTTCGGCGGGAAGCGTATCCAGGGCCCGGCGCACCCGCGCCACGTCTTCGGTTTTTTGCAGGATCGTTTCGGGCGTCGATGCGACGACGGGTTCTTCGTCGCTCGATTCCCATCGGCCGCGCCGGCGGGCGAGATCGCGGATGTAGTTCGTGGCGATCTTGAAGAGCCAGGAAGCGAACGGATGCTCGTCGTCGTGTTGATCGAGGTGGCCGAACGCGCGCGCGAACGTTTCTTGCGCCACCTCGCGCGCCGCGTCCTCGTCGCGGGTCAGTTTGCGCGCCAGCGAATAAACCCCGTCGTAATGCGCGCGGGCCAGCTCCGCGCGAGCGCGCGGGTCTCCTCGCCGGGCGCGCGCGACGAGGCTCTCGGCGTCGGATTCCGCCATGGATGGCATCATCCTAACGACGCGCGAGAAGCTCGTTCATCTCTCGAAAAAGGCCGGGCGGGTGTTACAAACTATTCTCAAAATATATTGTAACTACGGGAGCTTCTCGAAGATGATGGCTCCCTTTTCGATTCTCAATTTCCGTCCGAGGGCGCGGGCGATCGCGTAAAGAGCCTCCCCTAAGCGGGCCGACGTAATTTCCTGCACCCCCCTCCCGAATTGGCCGATAAACCCTGTAGACCAGATTGGAGAGGGT
>JACQVR010000080.1 GCA_016209705.1 Planctomycetota bacterium | reverse complement strand
GCTAATGGCCAGGCCGCTGCCGGAATAGACACAATGGCGGGCTTTCAAGAGGCCCTCCAAACGGCCATATGGAGGCCATCTGCCGGTTTGGCAGCCGGAGATGGCTCCCCCCGACGGCCAGAATTAACTTGGTGGCTATGTGTCTAAACTTGGTGCTGTTAGAGTTTTTCAAAGGGGAGATTCTAGAGGGTTCAAAAAGCGTTCCGCGCCAGCCTGGTACGAGCGCGGTGTCGTTTGTTTCCACCATTATAAAAATGGCCGTAAAACTCCGCCGCTTGTGACAGAAAGGACGTCATCGAATGACCTATACTCGGGACTAGGAGACTCCAAACTTGAGGGTAAACGGGAGCCATGAAGGTCTTGCATGTGATCTATGGAATTAGCCCTCGGTTTGGAGGGCCAAGCAGGATCATTTTGGACCTTTGCCGAGCATTGGAGACAATTGGTTGTGAAACGGAGATTGCCACAACCGATGCCGACGTTGAGGGAAATATTGACTTGCCCAAGAATCGCCCATTTGTTCGCGACGGTACGAAGCTGTGGTGTTTCCCGTGCCCTGCGTTCCGTAAGTATGGATTCTCCCCGGAGCTCACGGCTTGGCTGAACCGCCGCGTCAGACAATACGATATTCTTCATCTACACTCGTTCTTTACGTATCCTAATCTTCCGGCCGTTTTATCCAGCCTTCGGCATCACGTTCCGTACATCATTCGCCCTACAGGCCACCTGGATCCGTGGAGCCTCAGACGGCACTCTTGGCGAAAATGGATCTTTTATGGTGTCTTTGGGCGGACCATGCTGCGCCAGGCCGGAGCCATCCACGTCACATCTACGTTGGAGCAACGAGCTTTGCAGTATATGGGATTCGTGGATAAATGCCGCGTCATACCTATCGGGGTGGAAATCCATGGGACCCCAGAGAGACCGAGCCAACTTCGCCATTCCAGACGACCTTTGCGGACGTTGTTCCTGTCTCGCTTGGATCCTAAGAAGGGGTTGCCCATCCTGCTGCACGCCGTTCGGCGATTACGAGATAGAGGAATCGAGACGGAACTCTTTGTCGCCGGTTCTGGACCTTTTTCTTATTTGGAAGAAATGAAGAACTTATCCCAGCGACTTTCGATTGAACAGTGGGTTCGATTTTTGGGGTTCGTCCAGGGGGACGAGAAGCGGCAATGTTTCTGGGACGCAGATCTTTTTGTATTGCCATCGTACGATGAAAATTTTGGTGTCGCAGTTGCCGAAGCGATGGCTAGTGGCCTTCCAGTAATCGTGACAGATCGCGTGGGACTCGCCCCTGACATTTCGGAAGCTGGGGCAGGAATAGTTTGCCCAACTAGTTCGATCAAGGAGCTTGTGGACTCGATGCAGTTATTATTGTCAAATGAAAACCTACGGCGACAAATGGGGTGCCGGGCGCGAGAGCTAGTTGAAAAGCACTTGGCATGGCCCCAAGTTGCACAAAGATTGATGGAGCTTTACAAGGCAGTTATCAAGACTGGAAGTGGAGGTGGCCGTCGGGTATCTCGATAGGAGGGGATTAGATCCATTGCCACCAAGTTAAGTAGAGTCGAAGACGGGCGCAGGTGAGCGTAGCAAGCGCTGAAGAGGTCGCACGCGACGTTCAGAAGCACGCCTCCTGTTTCCCGTCCCCGCTCATCGAACCGGACAGGCGGTTTTCCCGCATCCGGCTCTCCGTCGCCGCCGCATCAGGCTCTGGGCTTGAGCTGACTGGTAAGCAGATTTTCCGAGATTCGATTTCCTCGTAGGAAACCGCTTTTTTCACCGCGAAGGCACGGAGACGCGAAGAGGTTGGGGGACGCCGCCGGTCGGGCCGTTCTTCTTCTCTCCCTTCTTCTTGCTTCCTCAATATTTGGCCTTTGCTGGGGGCGTGGAGAGCGCCTTTTCGGCTCGGTCGAGGCCAAAGTCCCCCTCGCGGGCTCTCCTGGATACCGCGTTCGGGTCGGAGATTATCGGATTCTCTATGCCGAGGACGATTCCTCACGCCTCGTTCGGATCTATCGCGTCCGGCATCGTGGCGACGCGTATCGGGATCTCTGAAGTTTCAGGTCCGCCGAGAATAGAGTCGTTTTCATTCCCGCGCGCCGGTTTGGTACGATAGGCATTATGAACGAACGCGAGCGTCGGGAACGCGCTTGGCTGGAAAGGGAGGTCGCGCTGGCCGCCTGCCTCACCGACGCGGACCGCATCCGCATCTTGAGAGACCTCCTCCGCACGGCCGACGCCATCCGAAGATCCAAGTCGCCCGAAGAAATTGGGCGCGACGAGGAAGTTCGCCGCCTGCTGGAAGACCGGCCGGCTCGCGAGCGCTATCTCGCCCTCGCGGAAAGAATCGGATGAGCCTCGCCGGTCTCATCGATGTCATTCATTGGCTCGAGCCGGCCGCGCGTCGTAGGATACACGTTACCGATCCCATGGAACTTTCTTGACCGCCATTCTCGGAGTCAACGCCTACCACGGCGACGCGGCCGCGTGCATTGTCGTCGACGGGACGCTCATCGCCGCCGCCGAGGAAGAACGGTTCCGACGCATCAAGCACTGGGCGGGCGTCCCCACCCAGGCGATCCGATATTGCCTGCGCGAGGCGGGCGTCGAGTGGAAAGACGTTCGAGTCATCGCGTCCAACCGAGACCCCAAAGCCAACCTCCTGCGCAAGGCGATCTTCACGCTCTCCCGAAGGCCGGGATTCGACCTCGTCCGCGACCGCCTGAAGAACGCCCTGCGCGTGCGGGATCTCAAGAGCGCGCTCGAAACGGAGCTCGGGCCCGCCGCCGCCGACATCACGCGCGTCGAACACCACCGCGCCCACCTCGCCAGCGCCTTCTTCGTCTCCCCCTTCGACGACGCGGCGCTCCTCTCCGTCGACGGCTTCGGCGATTTCGTCAGTACCATGACCGCGGAAGGCCGGGGCGCCGACAACCGCGTCTTCGACAAGGTCGCCTTCCCTCATTCCCTCGGCCTCTTCTACACCGCCGTCACCCAATACCTGGGGTTCCCCAAGTACGGAGACGAATACAAGGTGATGGGACTCGCCCCCTATGGCGAGCCCACCCATCTCCGCCAGATGGAGGACATCGCCCAGCTCGGCCCCGGCGGAACGTTCCGCCTGAACCTCGACTATTTCCTGCACCACTCGGAAGGCGTCGCCATGACGTGGGACGGAGGCGAGCCCGCGATGGGCCGCGCGTTCTCCGACAAGTTCGCCGAAACATTCGGTCCGGTCCGTCGCCCGGACGAGCCCCTCGAGGACCGGCATCGGGACCTCGCCGCGTCGCTGCAGGCGATGTACGAAAAGGCGTTCTTCCACCTGCTCAACCATCTCCACGAGCGCACGCGCAATCCGCGATTGTGCCTGGCCGGAGGATGCGCGATGAACAGCGTGGCGAACGGAAAGATTTTCGACCACACGCCGTTCCGGGACGTCTACATCCAGCCGGCAGCCGGAGACGCGGGCGGCGCGCTGGGCGCGGCGTACGACGCCCACCATCGCCTCCTGGGACAGCCTCGCGGATTCGTCATGAAACACGCCTACTGGGGGCCTCAATTTTCCACAGAAGAGATCGAGAAGACCCTGCAGGGTTCGCCCGGACCCTACCGGCACGAGCTGATCGAGAATACGCCGGCGCTGGTCCGGAAGACCGCGGAGGCGATCCGCGACGGCAAGGTCGTCGGCTGGTTCCAGGGACGCATGGAATGGGGCCCGCGCGCGCTCGGCAACCGCAGCATCGTGGTCGATCCCCGGCGGGCGGACATGAAAGACGTGCTCAATGCCCGCATCAAGCGCCGCGAACCGTTCCGGCCGTTCGCGCCCTCCATCCTCCTCGAACGCACCGGGGAATATTTCGAAACATCCTATCCCGACCCGTTCATGATCAAGGTTTACAAGGTGCGGCCCGAGAAGCGCGCGACGATCCCCGCCGTGACCCACGTCGACGGCTCGGGAAGGCTTCAGACCGTGTCCCGCGAGGAAAATCCGCTGTACTGGGAGTTGATCCGAGAGTTCGACCGACTCACCGGCGTCCCCGTCATCCTCAACACATCATTCAACGAGAACGAGCCGATCGTCTGCACGCCCCGGGAAGCGCTGGAGTGCTTCCTGAGAACGAAGATGGACGTGCTGGTGGCGGGGGATTTTTTCCTGTCCAAGGACGCGAGAAACGCCTGACCGCTCCTGGGGGTTCGGCGCTTTTGCGTTTTGGCGGTTCACCATTTTCATCCTATCATGGTGCTTCGACCCGGCCGCGCGTGGCGACCTCGCTGTGTACCAGTGCGCGCGGCGAGCCCAAGAAGCCTCAAGCATTCGACAGGCATGGCGTGATTCTGCTGCTCAACCGCTCTTTTCATCCGGACACGGAAGCCACCGGGCAATTCCTGACCGACCTGGCGGCCGAGCTGGCCAAATCCACGCCCGTCACGGCGCTTTGCGGCCGCCCTTACGGCGTCCAGGACGGATTCCGGGGGTGGCGGCATGTCGAACGCCACCGCGGCGTCCGCATCATCCGCGTGCGCCATACCCGGCTGCCCAAGGCCCATTTCTGGGGACGGCTCGCCAATTGGGCGTCGTACCTGAGCTTGACGCTCCTGGCCGCGCTGCGCGAGCGGCCGCGCTGGCTCTTCGTCCATACCGATCCGCCGCTGCTCGGCACGCTGGCGCTGGCGCTGCGCCGCCTGCATCGCTGCGGGATCGTGTATAGCGTTCAAGACATCTACCCCGACGTGGCCGAGGAGCTCGGCGTCCTCCGCCGCGCATGGATCACGCGCCTGTTCGACGCCGCCAACCGCCGCGCGCTGCGGGAAGCGCACGTGATCGTCGCGCTGGGCCGCGACATGGCGGCGCGCCTCGCCGCCAAAGGCATTCCCGACGCCCACATCCGCGTCATTCCTCATTGGGTGGACACGTCCGCGATCCGGCCGGTCCCGGCCGAGGACAATGAGTACCTCCGCGATCTGGGACTCCAGGACCGCTTCGTCTTCATGTACTCGGGAAACATCGGGATGACGCAGGATTTCGATGCCTTCCTCGATGCGCTCTCCCGCGTCGAGACCGATCGCTCCACGTGGGCGCTGCTCTTCGCCGGCGGCGGCGCCGCGCGCGCGCGCGTCGAGGAACGCGTCCGCGCGCTCGGCCTGTCGAACGCCGTGTTTCTGGCCACACAACCGCGCGAGAAGCTCGCCACGCTCTTGAGCGCCGGCACGCTGCACTTGGTTCCGATGAAAAAGGGCCTGGCCGGGTGCGTGGTGCCGAGCAAGATCTACGGCATCATGGCCGCGGGTCGGCCCTACCTGGCGCTGAGCGATGCGGAGTGCGACATGGCCGGGATCGCGCGCGAGGAAGGCTGCGGGCTGTGGTCGCCCGCGGGCGACGTGGACGCGGCCCGCAAGCAGCTCGAATGGGCCATCGCCCATCGCGCGGAAGTCGAGGCCATGGGCCGCCGCGGCCGCGCCCTGGCGGAGACGCGCTACGACGCGCCCCTCGTGCTGCGGAGATGGGTGGAGTTGTTCGAAGAAATCTCCCCCGATCGGATCTGATTCAACTGCCGGCGCTCGGGAATCCTACCGCCGGCCCGTGACGCTCCGCTGTCCCTGGGATATCCCGGTCGCTGAGAATCATCTACGCCTTCTTCGGCCCGGGAATCTTTCGCTCCAACATGTCGCGAGGGAAGAGCAGCCGAGGCCCACCCGTGAACGTCTCCCTCGGAAGGTCGATCAAGGCCTCGGTCTCGCCGGTCTCAATGACGCTGACCCTTACAAAACCATCCACTTGAAGATTTAGGCCTCCGAGAAGAGCCGTTCTCGCCTTTCTTCACGATCTCGGCGGTGAGATTCCGACCTCCATCCGGCAAATGTGGACTTGCACGCGGATCAACGAACCCCGTAAGCTTTCATTTGAAAGTTTTTAAAAGAAACAGTATGTTTTTGTGACTACGATGAAAGAGGTCCCGTTCGCCACCAGAATTCCCGAGGATCTCGCGAAGGACCTGGACGTGGCCTGCCGCCGCCTGGGTCTGCGGAAAAACTTCGTCGTCACCACCGCGCTGAGGGAAACCATCGAGGAACTTCTGGATGCGGCCGAGCTGCGCCGGGCCGTCCGTGAAGCCACCGGCTTCCATCCCTGGGAGGACGTGAAGCGCCAGGCGAGTCGGAGATCCGCCCGTTGAGTTAGGGCTCGTGACAAAAATAAGTGCTCTATTTCCGAATAAACCGCAAAAACGCCAAAGCGCCACCGGAATCTCTTTTGGCGGTCATTTTGGCGTTTTAGCCGCTTTGGCGGTTCAAGTTTTCCCCAAGAAATCGCATCAGTTATTTATTCACAAATCTTTTGGTACGATAGGCATTATGAACGAACGCGAGCGCCGGGAGCGGGACTGGCTTGCCAGGGAGGTCGCGCTGGCCGCCTCCCTCACGGACGCCGACCGCGTCCGCATCTTGAGAGACCTCCTCCGCACGGCCGACGCCATCCGCCGGTCCAAGTCGCCCGACGAACTTCGCCGCGACGAGGAGGTTCGGCGCTTTCTGGAAGATCGGCCGGCACGTGCGCGCTATATCGCCCTTGTGGAAAGAATCGAATGAGCCTCGCCGGCCTTGTCGATACCGTCCATTGGCTCGAGGACCTGTTCGAGCAAATCGGGCTCCGGCGCTCCTACGGCGGAGCCATCGCTTATAATTACCATGGCCCCCCTCGCCTCACCCAGGACATAGACGTTCTCGTCCTTGTGCCGGACACGAAGATACCCGCGCTCGTCGAAGCGCTCGCCTCCGCCGGCTGCCTCCACGGTGACGAAGCGCCTCGTCGCGTCGAACTCCGCCCCGTCCTCGATGATTTCCGCGGCAAGGCCCATCTCGCGGTGTTCCTCTGCCGGGGCATCCGAACGGAACTTTTCGTTCCCTGGCATCCGTTCCATCACCGCGTCTTGGAGCGCAGCCCGGAACGGGACCTCGAAGGTCGCAAGATTCGCATCCATTCCCCCGAGGATCTCATCGTCTTCAAAAAGATCTTCGATCGACCCAAAGACATCGGAGATATCAAAGCGATCTTGATGGCCCAGAAGGGCAAGCTCGACCTGGATCGCCTCAGGAGCGACGCGAAATCGCTCCTGACCGAAAACAGCCATAGGGAGCTGGAGGCGATCATCGACCAGTTCGGCTAGTCCCCAGGCGGTGACATGGGCCTCGCCTATTCCCCCGCCTTGAAAAGTCGCCGCGGGAAATCGATAGCATCGATCCGGGCCGCGCGGACGCCGATCCCTCTCTGGCGCGAATGTAAACTATTTCGTATATTAATTTGTTAACAGGAGATGTCCCATGGGCTCGATGCTGGTGCGGATCTCCACCAGGGCGGACGAGATCCTCAGGGAACTCCTTGCCCGCACCCAGAGATCCAGGGGCGAGATTCTCGAGGAAGCCCTCGAAGCGTATCGCCGCAAACGGCTCCTCGACGAGGCGAACGCCGCCTACGATGCCCAAGGGTGTCGATCGGGCCGACGGATCGGTCAAGTCCGAACAGAAGCTAAGAACTTCGTCTCAAGTCGTCGATGATCTTCACGATGGCCGTGCGGAACTTCTCAGCCTCCGCGATCGCCGTTTCGGCCTCGGCGCGGCCGATCACAACGTCTCCCTCGTAGGTCAGCCGGTTGCGCTTCTGACGCATGTCGTCGAGGTAGTCGAGCGTGGCCTTCCACGACGGCTCGAGAACCGCTTCACAGAACTCCACAGTCGTCTTGTGCTGCAACGTCGTCCCCGGACGATAGCCGTGCGCGCGCATGAGGGCGAGCGCCGACTTGAACATCACGTCGTACGCGGTGTCGTACGCCTTCGTCTCGTCGATCGCGAGAAACTTGCGGACGTTCCCGAGATCCCTCTGCGAAGCCGCGAGCAAGCGGTCCACTTGATCGAACGGCGGCTTCGAGAGCTTTCGCAGGCGCTTCTCGGCGACCATCTTGTCGATTGCTTTCAGGTTCATTCAGGGCGCTCCAGCAATTTCACAAGGTCCTTGGGCTTGCGTTGGATGGGCTTGGTGCAATCCGCGTTCGCAAAGCCCGCAATGGGAAGAATGGGCTTCGCAAGAACGTCCGCGATGAACGAATCGCGCCTGGCGACTTTCTCCGCGAGTTCCTTCACAGCAAGAACCGTGTAGTTGATCTGACGGCTCGTTCGCGCCCCAACGTCACGGGCGATGCGGCTGACGGCCCGCGGGTTGGCGTCCCCGACGACGAGGAGATCGACATCGCTCTCGCCGGACCACGTGGACTCCGACTTCGTGAAGACCGAGACGTAGCTTCCGTAGACGAAGGCGAGACGGACGGCCTCGAGTTTGGCCAGAGCGCGGGAAAGCAGCGCCGCGATGCCGATCGTCTTTGTGACCATGGCCTCGGTCTCGCGGTAGAGAGGATGACGCTGGTACAGGGAGAAGAGAGCCAGGCTTCCAAGTCGACGCCTCTTGAGCAGTCCTTCCCGTTCCAGTTTCCCGACCACGTGCTGCACCGCGCCGATCGACATGCCGATTAGTCGCTGAAGGTCGCGCAAATGATGCTCATGGGTCGGGTCGGCGAACAGAAGGCTCAGAAGCCGGCGACGGGCCTCGGAGCGCGAGAGATCCAGGGTGACCATGTCCGCATCATAATACGATTGTATTGGATAGTCAATACAGTCGTTCAAAGGGCTAAGAGCGTATGCCCGTAGCCGAGGCCCTGATGGCGCGTCGAATCCGCATTCCGGCGCAAGTCGACCTTGCGCTCAAGCGTTTGCCGCCCGAGCTTCGCTACGAAATTGAACACCAGGCAACTCCTCCCCCAAGCCATCCCCATGACCCAGTTCCGGCGTTACGGCGACGTGGAACGGCTGCTCCACCAGCTCGGTGACACGGTCCGCAAAGTCGTGGAACAAGGCGGGGAGCGTGGCTGACCGGCGGATTCGATACCGCGAGCTCCTGCGCTGCATCAAGAAGTACGACATCATCGAAGAGCCGGAGCGCGGCAAAGGCAGCGAACGTTGGTGGCACCACGTTCCGTCCTGAGAGGGGTATCCCGTCACGTGCCACGGAGAGGGCACAGAGTTAGGAATCGGCCTCGTCAAGGCCATCCGTCGGCGTTTCAAATTGATTTCAAAGGACGGCCATTCGGATCATGAATTCTACGGCAAATGACGCCATACCGCATAACCCCACCGATGGACAGTACAGAAGAGGCAGGGGTATTCTCAAGCTATGGACTCCTTCGAAATCGACCGCTCCGCTATTCGCAACTTCCCGGACCGCGCCCCTGCCCTGAGCTTGTCGAAGGGATGCGCTCGCTGCTTCAGTCGCCTGGCAACCTGCGCGCCCTCCTTCACATCGTGGCCCCGGAAATCGCCGGCGGGTTCGATGTCGCCAAGGTCAGTCGTCTTGAACGGACCTTCGTTCAGGAAACCTTCCGCCAGCGCGAGGCGGACTGCATCCTGCGCCTTCCCTACCGGCCCCGCGACGCTTCCCCGGAGCGCGAAGCGTGGGTCTACGTCTTGATCGAACACCAGTCGGATCCCGACCCTCTGATGGCTTTCCGACTCCTGTTCAGCATGGCTCAGTTGTGGGAGCACGAGCGATGAGAGCAAGAGGAGCGCCGGGTGGCGGCGAGCGAACAGCGGCTTTCCCCCATCCTGCCGATCGTGTTCTACACCGGCCGGCGCGCATGGGAAGGCGCATCGCTGAAGGATATCGTGCCGGCGCCGCCGGAGCTGGCGCCTTTCCTGCCCGTCTTCGACAGCGTCTTCTTCAGTGTCACGACGGTGGAATTGGGGCGTCTGACGGCGGGAGGCGACCCGCTGGGATGGCTGCTGCGGCTGTTCAGGCTGGATGAGGCGCCCGCGGAGGAGGTGATCCGGGCGCTGGAACAGGCGATCGACAAGATGGAGGCGCTCGCGCGAGGTGGGGAGTTGGAGCGTTGGTTGCACCTGGCGACTTTCGTGATAGGATATATTTGTCACCGCCGTCCGGTCGAGGAGAGCGGAACGCTCCTGGAAGCGGTCCGGCAGCGGGTGCGAGACCCGAAGCGGCGGCAGGAGGTAGAAGTCATGGCGAAGACATCGGCGGAAGTGTGGGAAGAGAAGGGCAGGATCGAGGGCAAGATCGAGGGCAAGATCGAGGGCCTGCGGCAGGCGCTGCTCAGACAGCTACGTTCAAAGTTCGGCCCCATTTCCAGGGAGGTGGAGCAACGCATCGAGGCCCTCACCGACATCTCCAGGCTTGACACCCTGCTGGAACGCGTCCTCACTGCGGCTTCGATCGACGAGATGGGCCTCTAGAAGCGTGTCGAGATATTCAAGGGGATATCGAGTTATGGGGGATATTGGAAATCGAGTGCTTATTTCCTGACGGCTCCTAATGCCCGGCCTTGAAGAGCCCCCGCGCGAACTTCCACGTCCGCGAGAGGCGCCAGCTCCGCGCGCCCGCGTCCCGCCAGCGGATCGAGGGACTCGCCGGCCACAGCGCCCGCAGCGCGATCCCGATCGCCCGGCGCGGGCGCAGCAAGCAGGCGGCATAGACGCTGCGCAACATCGCCCGCTCCTCGCCGACATCGGGACGGTTCCACCACCGCTCCAGACCCTTCCACGGCCACGAGAGCGGCGCATCCCCCCTTCCCCATCCCAGCCGGCGATGCGCCTCCCGCTCGACCAATCTGAATTTCCAATCCGAACGCGGCGGCCGGGACAGTTTCCGGATCGCGAGAAAGACGTCGAGAACGTGTCCCGCTGGATCGGCGGAGTCCGGCGCGGGAGCGACCGAGACCCGAGAGTCCGCCGCGCTCCCGTCTATACCTGGCCCGGGTAACGCCGCCTCAGAACTGAATCCGCGTTCCGAAGACGGCGACCACCGCCCGATCGTCCTGGAACACGGCCTGGAGCAGCTCGCTGCCTTCCAGCACGCCCGCGCCGGCATGGATGCTGATCTGCGTCGTCCACGCGAAGCTGAGCATGACGTCGATTTCGCGGCCCAGCTTGCCGATGCGCGGCGGCGGGGCAGGCAGGTGCGGAGCCTTTTCGTTCAGCGTGAACCTTCCCCAGGCCACCTTGAGCGTGAGGCGCCGGTCCCACGCGTACCCCGCGGCGGCCTTGAGCGCGGCGTAATTGTTGTCCAGGTCGAGGCCATACCAGTTGCTCTCGAGAATGAGCAGATCGTTCACGTTCTCGTACGAGAGAAAGCGCTTCTCCTCGCCGTCTTCGGCGGAATCGTCCCCGGAGAGCGACGTGAAATTGACTTCCACCCACCAAGGATCGTCTTCGACGCGCGCGCCGAACTGGTACCCGATTCCCTTCGCCTTCAATTCGAACTGATCGCCGCCGACGAACGTCACGCCCGCGGATCCCCTCTGGACGTACGCTTCGCCGTACAGCTCGAGACCGTCCTTGAGCTCGCGATAGCTGAGGCCGGCGCCGAACGTGGCCAGCCGCGTGCGCGGGCCGGGGGCGGTCATGACCGCCGCCAGCAGTCCCGCGCGCGATGCTTCGCCGATCCTTTGAGTCGCGGTGCTCACGTACGCGATCTCGTCGTTCCGGGAAGGTCCGCCTTCGCGCAGCGTCAGGAACGCGAGGCCGAGTTCGGCGTTGGCGGTCCTCCAGCGGAGGACCGCACCGGCCGGCTGCGACGTGTCGGGCGCGCTGACGGGCAAGAGCGCATTGACCTCGGGAAACCATGACTCGGCGTTGTAGGGATCGAAGAAGAAGGCGCTGCCATTTTCCCGCAGATCGAACGCGAAGGGTTGGGCGCCGAACGTGACCGAGACGCTTTCGTGGAATAACTGATCGGCGCGGATCCACGCCTCGCGCAGCCGGACCGGCTGGCCGTCTTCGCCGAGACCCGGCGAGCCGACGGGAATGCGCTCGGTGCGCAGGAGCAGGCCGGCCTGCGCTTCGGCCGTCAGGTCCGCCGTGAGCCGGACGGAGGCCATCGCCTCGATCGCGCCGGATTCCGCGCCGGCGATCGCGCTGCGCGCGCGAGCCAGCGGAGCGGAGCGGTACACGGCGTCCAGATCGGCGGTTCCGCCGAGCGTGAGGCGGACGGTGTCGGCGCGATCGGGATGCCGGCGGACCTCTTGGGCGAAGGAGGGCGGGCACAGGGAATGCGCCGCGAGCCAGGCGAGGGGGAGGAACGGCATGACGACTGCGAATGCTATCAAGGCCGGGGAGGAGCCGTCCAGGTTACGGGCGGTGGCCTCCGTGGCCGTTGCCCGGTTTGCGCAGGGTGCGGAGTATTTCGGTCAGGGTTTCCTCGATGGACCCGAGCCTTTGTTCAATGGCGCCCAGCCGCTGTTCCATGGATCCGAGTCTCTGGTCCATGGACTTGAGCCTTTGTCCGATCTCGACGCCTATGACCAGGATGCTTTTGACGGTTTGCCGTATTTCGCGGCGAGACGCCGAACGTCTTGGCGTAATCGTCGGGCGAGCTCTTGCTCTCGCGCGGATCCACCAGGCCTATCCAGATGAAGCCCGCCGTGCGGTTCAAGCCGAAATAGCGCCCCGACTTGAGATCGAGGACGACCACTTCGTCGCCCACCTCCTGGTACGTCACGTCCTCGGCCGTCTTCATGTTACAGGAGGCTTTTGTTACGATAAGTTTTGAGAATTATTTGTAACAACCTCCGGCACCTCGAAGAGGGCCTTCACGTCGTAGCCGCGGGCGCGGAGGTCCTGGCCGCCGCCTTCGAGCCGATCGATGAGGCAGTAAACTTTCACGACCTTCGCTCCCGCCTTCTCGACCTCCTCGATCGCCTGCTTGGCCGAGCCGCCCGTGGTCATCACGTCTTCCACGATGGCCACCCGCGCGCCTGGCTCCAGACTTCCCTCGATCCGCTTTTGCGTCCCGTGCGCCTTCGTCTCTTTCCTCACGATGAACGCGCGCACCGGGCGGCCTTCCAGATGGGAGAGCACCGCGACGCCGGCCGCGATGGGATCCGCCCCCAGCGTCAGGCCGCCGACCGCCTCGACGCCGGCGCCGGCCAGGTCGTGCAGGATCAAACGCGACATCAGATAGAGCCCTTCGGGATCGAGCGTCACCAGCCGGCAGTCGAGGTAGTAGTCGCTCGTCTTCCCGCTGGCCAGCGTGAACGTCCCGCGCCGCAGCGCCTTCTCGCGGATCAGTCCCAGGAGCCGCCGCCGGGCGGCCGCCAGATCCAGCGGAGGATAAATCGTCGTCATGGATGAGACCCATTCTAACAATAATGACTCGCGTATTGGATGAACCGCCAAAACGCTAAAACGCCGCCTCCGGATATCCCTTTGGCGTTTTCGCGGTTTCGCGGTTCATCATTTCACCGGCTCCGCGCTTCGAGGAAGCGGTTCAGCTCCGCTTCCAGGCGGCGCCGCGCCGGATGGCCCGGCGCCGGCAGCAGCCGCGCCAGGAAATCCAGCGATCCCAGCGCCAGCGCGATCTCCTCGAACAGGGGCTGAGGCTTCCGCAGGCCCGACCACAGGAGCGGGCCCGCGCACGCCGCGATCTCGTCCGCGTTCTTTCTCCACAACCAATAGGCGAGCGCCTTTTCGAGCACCCATGGATGGGCCGGAGCCAGCGCGCGCGCCCGCGCGAACGCGCGATCCGCCGGGCCGGTCTCCTCCCGCGCCGCCGCGGCCCATCCCCGCTCCACCAGCGGCACGGCCGACGCGGGCTCCACCGCGACGGCCCGCGCCAGCGCCTCGTCCGGCCGCCGTCCCAGCGCCCGCTCGAAGCGCGCCAGCGCGACCCACCGCCCCGTCCGGCGCGCCGCCGCCGCCGCGCTTTCGGACACCTCGCGGATCTCGCCCGCCTCCAGCTTGCGGCTCAGCTCCTCGATCGGCTCCGCCTCCCGCGCCGCCGCCCAGGACCGCGCGATCCCGAACCCGCCGAGGAGGACCACCCCCGACAGGACGAGCGCGGCCGGCCGGCTCGAGACGCCGCGGCCGCGGCCGAACGCCGGCGACAGCGCCGCCCCGGCCAGCGCGAAAAACCACAGCGCGTTGGCGGGCATCTGGAAGTTGAATCCCGCGTTGGCGTGCGCCGCGTGCGCGACCAGCGCGCACAACGCGCCCGCCGCCAGCGGGGACCGCGGCGCGCGTCTCAGCCCGGCCCAGAGAATCGTCGCGATCGTCCCCCCGAAGAGCGTTGCCCCGATCACGCCTGTTCCCGCCAGGACGTCCAGGTAGTCGTTGTGCGCGAAAAGCGCGTAATACGACGCTCCCTCCCGCGGCCACAGGGAGGCCGTCGCCGCGCGATACGTCCCCATCCCCGCGCCGGACAGCGGATACTCCCGGAACGCCTCGACGGCCATGCGGAAGAGTCCCGCGTAGGACGTCCCTCCCTGCGCGCCGAGATCGATCCCCTCCAGGCGCGCCCGCAGCGGACCGATGCCGGCGGCCACCGCCGCGAACGCCAGCGCCACCACCGCGCCGCCCATCACCGGCGACCGCCGCGAGACCACGAGCCAGAGCACGAGGCCGAGCGACGCGGCGATGACGGCGCCGCGGGAGAGCGAGACCACCATGCCCAGCCCGATCAAGACGGCCGCGCCGCCGGCGACGGCTATTTTCCAAAACGACGGACGATCCATCGCGGCCGCCAGTCGCGCCCGCCATGAAGGGAAACGCGGCACGCCCAGGCGCGCAGCGCGGTCGACCCCGACGCCCAGCGCGCAGAAGAATCCCATCGCCAGAAGCCCGGCGAAGTGATTGCGGTTGACGAACGTTCCGCCTTCCCGAACCATGCCGGCGACGGCCTCCACGACCGCGACGAAAGCCAGGAACGCCAGCAGTCCGCGGGCGTGGCGACGGCGGCGCACCCACGCGGCGGTCGCCGCCATGACCAGCCCGTAGGCCAGCCATTTCCAGGCGTGACCGGCCGTGCGTTCCGGCTCCAGCGAAATCGCCCGCGGCCCGCCGCCGAGCGCCGCCACGCCTTCCAGCGACTCGCGCTCCAGGCGCATCCGTCGCGGAGAGAGGGTTTCCACCGCCGGCTGCGGAAGGGGAACCGCCTGAAGCGCCACGCAGGAGATGAAAAGCGCCAGGAGCGCGAACGGGAGGCGAAGGAAGCGGATCTTTTCGCCGATCAGGAGCCAGCGCAGCGCGAGGAGCGCGGCCACGCCGAGCGCGCCGGCCGCCAGCAAATGCCACGCCCATGCCGGCGCGCCGCCTTCCAGCGCGGGCGCCGCCGCCAGGAGCGCGGCGATCAGAATCCAGCCGCCCGCGACGATCGCGCCTCGAATGGGATGCAAGGTTAGGGGCGCCCTGTCGGTTCCTCCTGGGGGGCGCTGCGCGGGCGGATCCAGAGCTTGAAGCCGACCGCGCCGCGGATGCGGGCGTTCGAGGAGACCGTCTCCCAGCTCAGCGGCTCGATCTGGAGCGACTTCCACGCGTCCGCATCTTCGAAGCCGAACCCGGCGATGTCCCGCCCGTGCCGGTCGAGGAAGGTGACCTTCCATTCGAACGTGATCGACTGATCCGTCTCGTTTTGCAGGCGCACCTTCACGACGAAGAGATTGTCGGCGTCGTACCGGAAGATCTTGTCCACCGTCACCGCGCCGCCGAGGTACTCGTTGCCTTCGGACGTGCTCATGTCGGGCCACTCGATGGTCTTGGCCATGTCGCGCGTGCGCGACGTGCTCAGTTCCGAGCTGAGCGCGACCCGGTCGATCTGTCCCGAAACGTCGATCGGTCCTTCGCGCGGCTCCGGCACGTCGGCATCCGAGTCTTCGTAGTAGAAGTCCGAGCTGCAGCCGGCCAGAGCCATGACGCAAAACAGGGCGGTTTTCTTCATAGGATCAAGACGGATTCTAGGATGCGAAATCCTGCGGAGTCAACCCTTTGGTCCGCTATCGCGCGCCTTACAAGACTTTCAGACATATGACCGTCACGTCATCTTCCTGGGCCACGGAGCCGCAGAAGGTATCCAGAGCGAGCGAGAGCGCGCCGACGATGTTGCAGGCCGGCTTCCCCCACTGCGCCTCCAGGACCTTCGTGAACCGATCGAGGCCGAATTGCTCCCCCTGGGCGTTCTTGGCCTCCTCCAGCCCGTCCGTATAGAGCAGGACCACGTCGCCCGAGAGCATTTGCACCGCCTCGCTCTTCATCGTCCGGTCGAACAACGCGGATTGGGACATGCCTAGCATCAGCCCGCCGGTGTCGAGCTTCTGGACGCTCGGGGCGCGGTCGCGGTTGAACAGGAGCGGCGGGTTGTGTCCCGCGCGGGCGTAGGTGAGGACGCGCGCGGCGGGATCGTACACGCCCAGGAACGCCGTCACGAACGTCCGGCGGTCGAGGTCGCCGTACACGTCGGCGTTGGCGCGGCACAGCGCGGCGGCGGCGTCGCCCAGCTCATGGGCGCGGATCGAGAGGACCTTCTTGGTCATGCCCATGAGGATGCCCGCTTCGATGCCGTGCCCGGCCACGTCGCCGATCGCCAGTCCGACGCGTCCCTGGCCCATGTCGATGAAATCGTAGAAATCGCCGCTGACGCTCTGGGCGGGGCGGTAGACGAGCGCGACGTCGCAGCCGGGGATGTCCGGCGGCTTCGCGGGCAGGAGCCGCTTCTGGCGATCGACGGCGATCTTGAGGCCCTGCTCGAACGATTGCGCCCACTGCGCCTTGTCTTCGAGCACCCGCACCTTCGTCTCCAGCGCCGTGGCGAACGACCGGGCGGTTTTCAGTTTTTCCTCGTTGATCGCCTTGAGCGCCGCTTCCAGATCGCGCGCCGTCTTGGGCTGCGGCGCGTCCGGGTCGTAGCCGTCGCACTGGGCGTGCAGGTGCCCGTAGATGGCCTCGATGGTGGGGGCCGGAACGGAGAGGCGCGCGGTCAGCCGGACTTGATCCACGGTCTTCGCGCAGAAGGGACACAGCCAATGGCCTTCGCGGTCGACGTGCTGCCACAGCGGATTGGCGCGCAGGCCGGCGCGGATCTGCTCGCGTTCCTTGTCGGCCCGCTCGAGCTGCCGCTCCATTTGCAGCGGATCCGGCGGGAGCTCCTCGGGCGCGGCGAAACTGGGCAGGCGCGCGCCGGGCGCCAGGAGGCTGATGAGGCTGAGGACCTTCTCGTTCGGGTTGACCAGGGCGAGGCGGAACTTCGTGGACTTCATCCGGCCGGCGGTCAGATACAGTTCGCGCGCCAGCGTCGTGGTGATGCCGGTCAGTCCGGACACGTCGATGGCGAGCGACATCCGCTGCGTGAAGACCTGGGTGCGCAGCGCCGTCAGAAGGCGGTCGTCGTAATGCCCGCGGAGCAGGACGAACAGCCAGTTTCCCAGCACCCGCGCGGCGACCTGGAAGTCCGCGTTGGACGAGAGCACGCGCTCGGTGCCGGGCGGCTGGGACGGCGTAGGCACCTCAAAATTGTAAGGCGACCGGAGTTGCTTTGTCAAAGCGGCGGGGATGCCTCGTTCGAGGACGCGAAGGAGACGGTGGAGATCGGCAGATCAACCGCCAGGCATCGAGCGGATCGGAAATCGAGAATCTCTCTCGCGTTCGCCGCCGGTGGGGCCGTATGGATTTGTGAATAAACAAAGGATCGATTTCTGGTGGAAGACTTGAACCGCCAAAGCGGCCAAACCGCCAAAAGGCTCGCCAAAAGAGACCCCGATGGCGATTTGGCGT
>JACQVR010000081.1 GCA_016209705.1 Planctomycetota bacterium | reverse complement strand
ACGCCAAATCGCCATTCGAGTCTCTTTTGGCGCGGCCTTTTGGCGGTTTGGCTGTTTTGGCGGTTCAAGCCTTCCACCCGTAATCGCATCAGTTATTTATTCACAGCTCCTTAGTCTAGCGTTTCGCCATTTTTTATGAGAGCCGAAACCAAAGTCAAAAGACCCTCCCTGCCGATGGTTGAGGTAGAGCACCTTGACCAAGGAGGGAGGGATCGTGTCTACAGTTCCATCGACATTTCAAGCTCTGTTTCTTCAGTTCGCGCCGTTCTTCACGTTTGCGAGCTTCCAGAATTTCGTGACGCTGACCACCGGCTGGATCTTGTGTACGGGCCGACACACGATCAGCCGCGCTATTCAGTTCGGGATGGGGTCGGCTCGAGACAAGCATCATTCGGCTCTCTACCGGTTCTTCTCGCGAGCGGTCTGGATTCCCGAGCATCTGGGGCGCAGACTCTTCCAGTTGGTGCTTCCCCTGATCCCCGGGAACGTCGTGACGGCCCTGATCGACGATACACTTTGCCATCGCAGTGGCCCGCATCTGTGGGGCGGTGGAATGCATTACGATGCGGCCCGATCGACGTACGGCCGCGGAACCTCCGCAGGCCGCAAGATGTTCTTCGCCTTCGGTCACAACTGGGTGATTCTGAGCTTGTGGGTGCCCATGCCGTGGAATCCGCGACGAGGACTGGCAGTGCCGGTGCTGTTTCGGCTCTACCGCTCCAAGAAGCGCTGCCCCGCCGAGGACTACAAGAAGCGTACCGAGTTGGCCGCCGAGATGGTCCGGATCGTGGTGTCGTGGCTCCCCAAGGACAAGGAGCTCCGGTTGGCGGCAGACAGCGAATACGCCTGTCAGACGCTCCTTTCGGACGTTTCCGAACAGGTCGAGTTCGTGGGTCCCATGCCCATGGACGCGGCGTTTTACGCTCCCCCGGGACTGGTGCAGCCTGGGACGCGGGGCCGACATCCGATGAAGGGAAAGCGCTTGCCGTCTCCCCAAGAACTCGCCAACGACGAATCGGTCCGGTGGCGGCATCTGACGCTGCCGATCTACGGGCGAGAAGTTTCCGTGATGGTCAAGACTCAAGTGGGCCTGTGGTATCACGTCACGGGCAGTCGGCTGGTCCGCATGATCGTCACCCGGGACCCCTCCGGTCGGATCGAAGACCGATCCTACGTTTCGACAAATCCGCATCTTCCCATCGAAGAGATCGCCCAAACTTTCTCCCGAAGGTGGGCACAGGAGGTCATGCATCGAGATGTAAAACAGAGCCTTGGGCTGGAGGAACCGCAAAACGGATGGTGGCGCCGGCCATCCGGGACGCGCGCTCGAAAGAAGCGACCCGGCCCACAGCCGCATGCCCATCGAGGAGAGAAGGCGGTCCGCCACATGGTGCCGTTCATCTTCCTGGTCTACACGTTGATCGTGCTGTGGTATTTCAAGCATGGATCGGCTCAGAAGGATGTGAAGCGGGTTCGGAAAGCCGCCCCGTGGTATCGCCACAAGCAAGAGCCTTCCTTCCAGGACATGCTGAAGGCCGCGCGACTGGAACTGTGGCGCGGGCGAATTTCGGCAAACCCGCTTCTGAAGCGGGTAGGCGGAAAAATCGCAGCGCTGTTCCCCCTGTGGCTTTTGACCGGATAATCAATGGCGAAACTCCAGTTTAAGACAAAGGATCAAGTGGATCAAGGCGAATGCAAAGAATGCAAAAACAAGGTTGAACAAAGCGATAGCTGCGTAAAGGTGTGTGTGGTGTGCAACTGTGCGAAGCACGGAAGGGAAATGCGGCATTCGAAGCCGTGTTGCGCAGTGAAAGGTTGCTGCAAAATCACCGAGTTTCCGGCGCTCGTCGTCTTCAAGTGCGAGAAATGCGGTGCCAAAGATCGGGCCGAAAGAGGCATCAAGCATGCCGATGGAAAATGCGCTGGGAGGGCGCGCAGGGTGTGTGATCAATCCGGACATTTTCCACACGGGGGCATCGAAGAGGAGAAATAGAACGGACACCGTTCCCAGCTTGTCCTTGGTGTTCTGTGAATGAGTGTTGCGTGTATCTGGACAAAATTATGCTGCCACCATGTCAAAGAGAGAAGTGGAGTGAAAGCCGTGTGAGAGGAAAAGGTTCGATGGAGGAGCGA
The DNA here is from genome assembly GCA_016209705.1 of Planctomycetota bacterium. Classification (GTDB taxonomy): domain Bacteria; phylum Planctomycetota; class MHYJ01; order MHYJ01; family JACPRB01; genus JACQVR01. The sequence goes on along the minus strand of JACQVR010000081.1, from coordinate 8,157 downwards.
AGAAGTGGCCTACAGAAGGCGTGTGACATTTCCTCGCCTCCCCTGTTGGCTAATGGGTTCCAGAAACATGGAGGTTCAACAAATGTCCCTGATTCTGCCGCTACTTCTGGTGGTCGCGTTCCAGGAGGAACAATTTGGCCGCCAGAACCAACCATTGCCCCAGGCCGTGGAGGTGCATCTGGATCTTGTTTACGGCAAGGCGGGTGAGACGGACCTCAAGCTTGATCTTTATCGTCGGCGCGATAGGAGGGGGAAGCAACCCGCCGTCGTATTCATCCACGGCGGGGGATGGCGTGATGGGGACAAATCGGTGAACGCCGGGTGGTGCGGCTGGCTCGCGGATCTCGGTTTCATCGTGGCAAGCATCAATTACCGCTTGAAAGTGGAAGGCCGTTTCCCCGCGGCACTTGAAGATTGCCAAACCGCGGTGCACTGGCTGCGTCGAAATGCGGACAAGTACGGCATCGACAAAGACCATTTCGGGGCGATCGGCCATTCTGCGGGCGGACATCTCGCGACACTTCTGGCGTATTGGAATGGAGCCAACATTGAAGAACGCGTGCAAGCGGTTGTGGGCATTGCGGGCGTGTATAACTTCGTGCCGGACGGCAGCCTTAAGCCGAAGCGGAGAGTTGAATTTCTTGGCGCATCCTACGAGGAGAGACCGGAGGTTTTTAAGCGGGCCAGCCCGCTAAACCATGTGTCGGAGGACGATCCCCCGACGCTACTATTTCACGGTGACAAGGATCCTGCTGTACCGATTCGGCAAGCGGAGGACCTGAAGAGGAAGCTGGAGGAGAAGAAGCTTACGGTGGAGCTAATCGTCGTGAAGAACGGCGACCATGCGCTGGCCGGGCCAGATGCGTCCCCAAAGATAGGGGAGCTCGATGCGAACATTGCAGCGTTTTTCGAACGGTATCTAAGAGCGGCCAAGAAGTAGCTCTGGCGTGGAAGATCTTCACCGGAAGCTGACCTGCTCCCCTGAAGCTGGATCGGGTTGACGCCCATTTCCCTCCCTGGATTGCTGGAAGCGAAGATCCTTCATGGCGTGGCCAAGATAGATCTGCTTCGCATAGACCAACCGGCTTGACGCAGTTGCGGAGAGAATCTGTCCGGAGAAGGCTGCGGACGGCCTGGACTCCGTTGGACGTTATGCAGCCGCCGGGTCGGCCATTTCGGCTGCGAGCCGACGGATCTCGTCCAACAGCTCCACGAGATGAGCGTCCCGCGTGAAGGGATTGATCAGCGTGACTCGCAGGAAGACGCCGCTCGGCAACGTAGTCTGGGTTATGTAGAAGCGGCCGCCGCGGATCAGTTCGCGGCGTAGGTAAGACTGGAGGTCATTAAGAACCGCTCCAGTAGCCCCCTCGTTGAGGTAGCGGAAGCATACAATGTTGCAGTCCGGCTCCGTCGCCAGCTCGAAATCAGAGGCCGCCGCCAGCCGCGCGGCGAAACGCCGCGCCAGATCGAACATCCCGTCGATGTAGTCGGCGAAGAAGCTCCGGCCATGGATCGCCAAGGCGACGTAGAGCTTGAGCGCGAGTATCGATTTTGTGCATTCAACGGTGCGGTTCGCGGGATTGAACCACTGGTCCTCAGGGGGCGCGGCGTCGAACAGATAGGAGGCCTCCTGCGCGAAGGCTTGGTAGGAACGCCGCCCCTCCCTGAACAGGACGAGCGTGATGAGCGCCGACACCAAAAGCATCTCGTGGGCGTCGATGACCACCGAGTCGGCCCGCGCGATCCCGACGAGCCGGCACCGCTGCGCGGACGACAGCACGGCAGCCGCGCCGTGGGCTTCGTCGACATGCAGCCAAAGGTTCTCCGCCTCGTAAAAGTCAGCGATTCTCTCGAACGGATTGTGCCCACTCGAATCCATCCAAGGGGAGAGAGATCGGCGGCCGTCTCACTCCGGGCGCGCGCTGCGGCCGAGCGTTTTCCCGAAGAGCGCGCTCCGAACTTCATCCATCCACTCCGGATCCGGCAACCCGTATGGACGGAATTTCTCGATCGTCCCCTCCTGCTCGACAAACAACAACCCCTGGTGCAGGCCCAGCTTGCTCGCCTCGGGGGAGTCGATCAGCTCCGATGAGTCCGTGGGGCTCATCTGGAACAGAACCCGCATCTCGAACTCGCGCAGCGACATGCGCGTGAACGCGCGGTTCAGGTTGGCGAGCGAGTCGCACCACACGATCGTGTGCACGCCATGTGCCGGGCCCTCCGCCAGCACGTTCGCCAAGCACTTGTCGGGCGACGGCTTTTCGCGCCCGGCGGAAGAGAAATCATATTCGTCCCCCTGCCGCAGCTTCCGAAACCGAGACAGGTCGAAGATGGCAAGGATCACCGGCGCGTCCGACTTCCTGCCCCCATCCTGGCGGTCCTTCACATCGGCATCCAGTTCTTCCATCACCTCCGGAACGCGCGCGTATTCCACGAGGTCGACTTGTTGGGGCACCGACTTGGCGAACTCTTTGAGCTGCATCCCATATCCGAGCTCCGGCGGACTGCCGTCGAGAATCACGAAGCGCGCCGTCCGCGGCGGATGCGCCGCGGCGACGCCGACGGCCACGGACAGCAACACCCCCATCGCCGCCTCACGCTGCTGGCCCACGATCAGCAGGTTGCTCCCTCCCTGATTGCGGAAGCACACCTCCGTGGGTCCCTTGATCGCGTTTGCCTCGCCCAGCCACGCGCGCCGCACGGCCTCTTCGGGAACCGAGGCGGACTCGATGCGCCCTCGAAGCGGAGCGTTGGACCGGATGTCCGCCGGCACGTTCCCTTCGAATACCGTCGTCGGCTCGTCCGGCTGCCAGCCCTCGCGTTCCGCCCGCTCGCGGGCCCTCACGATCTGTCGCTCGTGCGTCTGGTCGTCAAGCCACACGATCTGGAACGGGTTGTTTCCCTCGACCGTGCCGGACAGATCGTTGTAAATCGCTTCTCCGGGCCGCGACAGGAGCCGCGCCGCGGCGTTGTCGTCGCTGAGGATCAGGTACGAGTCCGCCTCGTTGCATTGCAGCGCGATCCGGACGCCCATCTGGCCCAGCGTCGCCTTTGCGAGCGAATACGACCCGCCGAGCGTCTGCGAGCCGAGAACGACGTGCACGCCGAACGCGCGGCCCTGGCGCACGATCCGGTCCAGCAGCAACGCCGCCTCCTGCGCGATTCCGTCTTCCTCGACGAAGAACTCCTGGAATTCGTCGATCATCAGAAGCGTCCGCGGCAGATACTTGCCGCTCCCCGCGCGACGGTAGCTCGCGAAGTCCTGCACGCCGGCCTTGCGGTACAGCTCGGCCCGACGGGCAAACTCGCGGTCGATGCGCTGGAGGACGCTGAGGCCGAACTCGCGGTCGCTCTCGATGGCGACCACGCGCGCGTGCGGCAGCCGGTTCGCCGCGTACGTCTTGAACTCAACGCCCTTCTTGTAGTCGATCAGGTAGAACTCCAACTCCCGCGGTCCGTACCACGAGGCGAGATTCACGATCATGACGTGGAAGAGCGTCGACTTGCCCGACCCCGTCTTGCCCGCGATGAGCGCGTGCTGCGCCGTGCCGCGGCCGAGGTCGAGATGCTGGAGCCGGTCGGCGCCCGCCCGGCCGAGCGGGACCCGGATGCCGCGCTCGGTGCTCAAGCTCCACCACTCGTCGTCCTTCGGCGCCACGACCTCGAACGGGACCTCGACGCGCTTCGCCTCGGCGCACCGCCGTCCGATGGAGTTCAGCATTGAGGTCAGCCGCTCCGAGGCCGGAGGGATCTCGATCTCCAGGACGCCCCCCGGAAGAACGTCGTCCGTGACGAGGAGTCGCCCCTCCTCGGCGCGTGCGGTCAGGCTGGACTGGCGCAGGACGAGCCCGTCGATCGAAGCCGGCAGTTTCTGTCGGGCGTCGTGGAGGATGAGCGTGTACACGCCGCAGCGCGGCCCGCCCGTCAGGATGCTCGCCAGCCGATCGAGGCTGATGTCGCTGAATCCCATCGGGAAGTCGGCCACGACCAGGAAACGGTAGGGCTCGGCCATCACGCCTACCTCGGAATTGTATTCCGCGATGGAAGCGTAGCGGTTCCGGAGGTATTTCTGAATGACCTTCTCGATGTGCTCCGTCAGCTCGGAGAGCTTCTTCTCGATGTGGGACGGCTCCGTCCAGATGCGCCCGCCCACGAGCGATTCGTCGTAGTCCGCGAGGTGCATGAGCGCCGAAAAACTCTGGCCGAGCCCGACGGGGTCGATGATCAGGAACTTCGCTTTCCCAGGGGGAAACGATGCCAGGATCCGCAACAGGGTGCCGGACAGCGCCTTCAGCGCGGACCCGTGGCTCGCGGAATCCACGCTCAGAAGGAAGGAGCCTCGCGACGGAAACGTGAGGGCCAGCGGCACGGCGAGCGTGCCGTCTCCGGGGTATGGGAAAAACTCGTCCCCCGCGTGCCCGCCCGCCAGCTCTTTGAGATCGATCCGCGAGTCACCAAGGTAAACGGCGTCCGGAAACCGGTCCGTCAGCTTTGGATCCTCCCATCGCGGATCGATCCAGGAAGGGTGCCGTTCGACGGCCAGCCGCCGCGCCTCCTCCGTCGCGTGGAGGAACTCCTCCAGGGCTCGGCGCCACTCGGATCCGAGCGCCTTGAGCTCCTGGCGCTCCTGCTCGTGGGTTTGCCGCGCCCGGGCCGCATGCATGCCGTGATCCAGGTCCGTTCCGCATCGGCCCCGCTCGAGGAGCGTCAGTTCCTCCAGGGCGTGGCGCCGCTCTGCTTTCTGGGTCCGGCGCTCCCGGCGGCGCGCGGTTCTCTCCGCAAGCCGCGCTTGCTGGAGCTTCAGTTTATCCAGCCGCGATCGCTCCCACTCTTTGAGGCGATCTGCTTCTTCCCGGAATCGGTCCTGGATCGACGCGACGGTGTCGACCTTTTCCTCGAGTAGGCGGTCGTCGTTCCCTTCCTTCGCGATCTTCAGCGCCGCATCGTGCGCCCGCAGAATGGCCGCGGTTTCTCTGGCCCGCTCCGCCAAGCCGCGGACCTGCGCACCGACTTTCCACTTGATAGCGCGCCAAGCGAGCAGGGAGACCGTGAACATCGCGACGAAGGAGGCGCCCGCGGCTGCAGTGGCCGCGGCGGGCGTCGCGTGGTTCCCGTACCAGGCGATCCCGACCGCGACCGCGTGGCCGAGGAGAAGGAACAGCGCAATCCAACCGAAGGAGAGAGTGCGGAAGACGCGAACCCCGGACGTGCGCCGGCATGCCGCGAGCGACCCGTGCATCGCGTCGAGCGTCCGGCGGACGGCGAACGCAACCTCCTCCCGAGGGGGAAGCGGGGGAAGGGGCTGTCCGGTTTCGGGATCGCCCCAGGAGATGCCCAGCGAAGTCATGAGCCGATTGATGGATTTTTCGAGCTCCCCGGCCTCCGCTCCCAGTTCGGTCGCCTCCTCGCGAAGCTCGTCGATCCGCCTGGCGACGCGACGGTATTTCTCCTGAATGTTCTTGAGGGAATGTTCGCACGTGCGGGTCTCCTCCGCCTCGATCCGGCTCAGCGAGAGGCGCAGCTTCTCGCGGGTGCGCGCACACGAAGCCGAGTAGCCGCGCTCCGCCCGGGCGAGGAGGCGGGCCTGTTCCGCCGCGGCGAACTCCCGGCCACGGGTCAGGCGATCCTGGATCTCCTGAAGGGCGACTTCCAGTTCCCGTTTCCGCTTCGCGTCGGCTTCCCGGGTCGCCACCTCGACGGACCACCGCTCACCGCCGTATTTCTGGGAGACTTTTTCGCGCGCCTGGAGAAGCTCCGCAAGACGTCGCTGGAAATCGGCGGCGCGGACACGAGCGACGTCGAGGCTGTACGGAACCATCATGAGCATTCGTTGCGCACCTGTGCCAGGAACTGCTCGATCTGCTGCGCCGCGTTGGAGGCGGCGCGCGCGGCTGATATCAGCTCGAGGACGTATTCCTTTTCGAAGTCGGCGCGCGCCTGGTCCTTCCAGGCATGGCCGGCCTTCTCCCAGTGCATGAGGAGATCCTTCATCGCCTTCCCCAAGAGCGCTCCATTACTGGCGCGGTCGCTCATGGCCCCTCGCCGGAGTCCGCGCGGAAATACTGATCCAGGCTATCGAGCATCCGGTCGATCCGCGCGAGCCCCTTGGGGATCAGCTGGTCGAGAAGGATCCCCAAGGAATTGCATGGGGCCTCCATCTTCGTGAGGTTCTGTTCGAGGAGGTTCGACCAGAGCTTGATCGCAATGATCTTCGCCTCCGCTTCCTCTTTGCGCCGTTTTGCCTTTTCGAGCGCCTTGCGTTCGTCGACGTAGCTGGACTTGCCGGCATACGACGAGCGGATGCGCGCCTGCATGAGCTCACTCGAGGCGCGGTTCACGGCCTCCTCACACTTCCGAAGCTGGACCTTCCAGTGAAGGAGCTGTTCGCCGCGCAGCCAGTGCGCCATCCGTTTGATCTCGGAGTCGAGGCCGATAAGCGCGTTGCGGCAGCGCTTGTCGAACGCGACGAATTGGTTGCGGAAGTCCTTGAGGACTTCCATCGATTCGATTCGGGCCGAGCCGTTCGACATAGAGAATCACGCTCATCGTTGATCGAGATACTCCTGGATGCGCTCCGCCTTGCGCAGCAGGAAGGGCACGTGCTTGTCAGCGGCATCCGCGAATCTCGCGATCGTCCGGACCATCTGCTCGAAGATCTCGGCGAACTTAGCATGTTCCTGGTCCTGCCAAGTTTCGCCGAGCTTGATGAACCGCTGGTGGATTCCGGAGAGTTCACCTTTGAGGTCATCATTGAACCGCTTCAGATCCATGGCGAAGCGGCGCAGCTCCTCGGGGTTGACGAAAGCCCTAGGCATGGTTTGCTGCCGAATCGTCCGACCGTAGTGAATTTACGGGGGGCGCGATGGCCGGTCAAGGGTCGCGTCCTGGCGTCCAGTTCAAGGGTTTCTGCATCTCCCCACCTCTGATCCGAGGGCATGCGACATGGGCGGGGCCAGTATCGAACTGAAAGTGTTCCACTTCTCGGCGGCCGACCTGGAAGCCATTTCGCGACGACTCGATACCGCCCGCGAAAGAAAGCAGAAGAATGGAAAAAATCATCGACATCATGGTCTATCAACGGGACGTGCCGAGCCAGCCTGATCTTTCCGGGAAGAGACAGTCGCTCAGGCCCAGGTAGGCAGGGCCATTGCCAGAGCCTCCCCCACTGCAGCGTACCGTTGCGTGGTGCCCACCCAGCGGTGATCCATCGCCCGCTTCACGAGGAGGATGTCCTTGGTGCGGGCGTAGAGGCGGGTCGCGAAGGTGCGGCGTAGCACGTGCGGCGTGAGCCTTTTGGCGATGCCCGCCTTCTTCGCCCGCTCCGCGATGGCTATCTGCACGCGCCGTGTCGAGATGCGGCGGTTCCAGCGCGACAGGAAGAGCGCCGGGTCGTCCGTTTCGAGGCGCTTCCGCCACCGTAGGTACTTTGCGAGATGACGGATGAGCGGCTTCGAGACGTATTTCACCACCGCGCCGCCGCCCTTCATCCTGCGAACGACGAGCATGGCGTCGTCCAGGCGGACATCATCGACGTTGAGCCCCACGAGCGCCTCCAGCCGCAGCCCGGTCTCGAGGAAGAGCTCGATCATCATCCGGTCGCGAACGGCGTGGTCGCCCTTGGACTTCGCGACCGTCGCGAGAAGCCGCTCCACCTCCCTCGCCGCAAGCGTCTCCGGCGGCTCGTGGCGGCCCGAGTGGTACTTGAGGAGCCGCGCCGGGCTCTGGCGGATCATCCCGGCCGCTTCCAAGAACGAGAAGAACGCGCGTAAGCTCATCTTGATCTTGTCCACCGACGCCGGCTTGCGCGGCTTCCCATCAGGCCGCAGCTGCCCCGCTGGCGAAGTCACGAAACGGAAGAGGTGGTCCGGCGTGATCGCCTCCACGTCGCTCGGCTCCCCTTCCCGTTCGATCCACGCGCGAAGCATCCCGAGATCGCGCAGGTACGAGGCGACCGTGTGCCGCGAGCGCTGGTTGGCAAGAAGCTGGGTCTCGAATTGGCTGACGGCCTTGGCAAGTTCCATGCGGCGTCCTTTGGCCACATGGATCGCTCAGGGGGCGAACTTTCTCAAGGCAAATTTCTGCCTATCGCCGGTCGCTCTCCCCTTCTACCGCCACATGAAAATATGAATCCATCGATCCACCTTCTGGGACGGCCTT
>JACQVR010000077.1 GCA_016209705.1 Planctomycetota bacterium | reverse complement strand
CTACCTCTCGCGCCTCGGCCGCACCGTGACCGTCGTCCACCGCCGCGACGCGCTGCGGGCGTCGAAGATCATGCAGGAGCGCGCGCTGAAGAATCCCAAGATCGGCTTCGTGTGGAACGCGACGGTCGCGGAGATCCTGGACGCAAAGGCGGGCAAGGTGACGGGCGTGCGGCTTCAGGACGTGGAGACGAAAAAGGAATCGACGCTCGAGTGCGGCGGCGTCTTCCTCGCGATCGGGCACGAGCCGAACACGGCGCCATTCAGGGGCCAGGTCGACTTGGACGAGAAGGGTTACATCAAAGTGACGCGCGGCTCGTACACCAGCGTCGAGGGCATATTCGCGGGCGGGGACTGCGTGGACCATGTCTATCGCCAGGCGGTGACCGCGGCCGGGATGGGCTGCATGGCCGCGATCGACGCGGAGCGCTGGCTGGAGAGCCAGGAAGGGTGAATCGTTCTATACGCGCCTTAAAACTCTTTCGATCCACGGTAACGACGCGAGTCCAAAAATCTTCACGCCGGAAATCACCGAGATCACGATGCCGGCCACGCAGCGGCCAAGTCCTTTCAAGCGGCCTCCGGAAAACTCGATGGTGACGATTCCCGCGATCGAACAGCCAAGTCCAAATACGGTGAAAATCTTTTTGAAAAACGAAGACGTTCCGATGTTGTGGTACGGCACGCGAAGGGTTATGCTATTCGAAGAAATGGAACTCCTTGTGGATCAAATATGGACTTCTCCGTCCCCCTAAGCAGGATGACGACGGCCTTCAAGCTCGCCGCCATCGAACGTCTCTGGGACGACCTGTGCCGCGCCCCGGAAGAAGTTCCCGCGCCCGCCTGGCACAAGAGTATTTTGAACTCACGCGCGAAACGGGCGAAGAAAGGCAAGGCTCGATTTTTCACGTTGGATGCAGCTAAAGTTCGGATTCGCAAAGCGAGCCGATGAAAATCGAGATCCTTGAGGAGGCGGTTCAGGATCTTATCGATGGCTTCCGTTTCTAAAAGCGCCGATCTCCGAGCCTTGGCGAATACTTCCTGGACTCCCTGTATGCGGACATCGAGTCTCTGCACCTTTACGCGGGAATCCATGCCCTGCACTTCGGGTACCATCGCCTCCTGGCTAGGCGCTTTCCGTTCGCCATCTATTACAAAGTGGAGGACCATACCGTGCGCGTGTACGGCGTTCTCGATTGCCGCCGCCATCCTGCGCGGATTCGCGAGCGGTTGAAGTAGTCCTTCGCGATGGGCGCCGCGCTTATCAACCAGTGCACATGGTTCCGATCCATCCCCACCTGTTCAAACCATATCTCGCACCGCTCTTCGAGCCCTTTCACGATCTCATGGAGGGCCTGCTCGCAGTCCGGCTTGTCGAAAATCGCCTTGCGGTACTTCACCGGCGTCACCACGTGATAGTGGATCTCGTAAACGTTATCCCGGCTCCGCCGGACCGCTCTCATGCCCTCCTTCTATAAGGTCTTTCACCCCGCGCGCGCGAACGATCCCATGGGCCGCGAGACGAACAAGGAAATCCCGGAGCGGTGCAGGGTGAAGGACGCAAGAGGCGTAGATGACGATGAAGGCCACACGAGCTTCAGTACCCGAGCACGTGCTTCTGAGCTTGATCGATGCGTGGGCAACATTCTTGTCGATGGCGTCGAGGAGCAGCCTCTCCAGCAGCTCATAGGTCCGATAGATCGTCGGGTTGATCGTTCGGCGCAACCGTTTTTCGACGGTTCGAAGCCGGCGGGCCAAGTCGCCCAAATCGGCATCGCCGACGACGATCAGACAGAATCAACCTTTTCTGGCGCGCGAACGGCGAACCCTCATCGAACCGCGCGCTTCCTGCGCCCCGGAGATTTTGCGGCGCCATTCCCGCTTCCTGCGACGTCGATCCCGAAGACCGCGGTCAGATCCTCGCCCTCCAGCACGCGGCCCTTGCGGCCCGAAGCCTTGGCGACCATCGCGCGGGCGGCGTTCATTCCCACGAGCTCCGACGGGTCCACGTTCCGCAACAGAAAGAGCAGCTCGGGCTTGGTATCCAGACGCGCTCCCACTCCATAGAGCACGGCCGCCACGTGCTTGCACATGTCCGCGTAGTCGGGACACGAGCATTCGAGGGAGATCTCCCTCGGCTGCGGAAAGACGCCCTCGCTCCGATGGGTCACCAGCGCCATGACCTGATCGGACAGCTTCCCCTGGATGAGCTCCAGCAGCGAGCCCACGCGCCCGGCGCAGCGCTTCTTCAGGCTCTTCCACTTCGCCGGCGCGAGCGTCTTGATCGAAATCTCGACGTCGTAGAGCTCCGATCCGCTCACCTTGGCCTCGATCCGCCGCTCGCGGATCTCGAGATGGCAGACCGATCCGTTGCGCACATAGGTCCGACCGCGCGGCAGGCGGTTGGCGAAGTCGCTGAACTTCTCGAGATGCTCGCACCACGCGCGACCCCAGAACGTCCGCGCGATCTCCCGACCCTCGATTTTCACCGGCTTGACGTTCACACCCTTCTTGCGCAACCGATCCATCTCGCGCAGACCTTGCGCCCTCCGCTGCGCCACCGGAACATACGGCCGCCAGCCCCAGCCCCATCCTTCCTCTCTCCATGCCATGCTCAGTCCTCCTCAATCGTCGAGGCATCCAGCCTCACCAGGTTCAGAAGCTCCCGATCGTCCATCTCCGTAATCAATTTGGGGACTCCCCCTTCCAAAATCTCTCCCGCGAGCGACGTCTTCTCCTGAATGAGCGCGTCGATCTTCTCTTCGATCGTCCCCTGGCAGACGAATTTGTGGACCACCACATTCCGTTTCTGCCCGATCCGGAACGCCCGGTCCGTCGCCTGGTTCTCTACCGCCGGATTCCACCAGCGATCGAAGTGCAGGACGTGCTGCGCGGCGGTGAGGTTCAGCCCCGTGCCGCCGGCCTTGAGTGAGAGGACGAAAAAGGGCGGACCCTCTTCGCGCTGAAAGGCGTCCACGAGCGCTTTCCGTTTCGACACTGCGATCTGTCCGTGCAGGACCAGACCCGGGCGGCCGAAGACGGTCCTGAGGAACTCCGCCAGCGGCTCGGTCATCTCCCGGAACTGGGTGAAGATGAGCGCCTTCTCCTGCCGCGCGGCGATCTCTTCGCCGATCTCGCGCAGGCGCTGGAATTTGCCGCTCTCCTCCGGCGCGTACCCACCCGAGGCCAGCCACTGCGCCGGATGGTTGCAGATCTGTTTGAAGCGGAGGATGAACGCGAGAATGAGGCCCCGCCGCCGGATCCCGTCGACCCCCTCCATCGCGTGCTTGAGCTCCTCCACCGACCGCTGATAGAGCGCCGCTTGTTTCTTCGTCAAACGGCAGAACGCGCGCATCTCCGTCTTCTCGGGAAGATCGGCGATGATCGATTTGTCCGTCTTGAACCGTCGAAGAATGTAAGGGCTCACCAGCTTGCGCAGCGGCGCGTAGGGCTCGCCCTCCCGCTTTTCCAGATGTTTGACCCAGGTTCCGAAGGTCTTGACCGGCCCGAGCAGTCCCGGACAGAGAAAATCGAAGAGCGACCAGAGATCGGTGAGCCGGTTTTCGACCGGCGTGCCGGTAAGGACGATCCGCGCGCAGGCGTTGAGCCGCTTGACCGTCCGCGTCTGGCGTGCCGCCGGATTCTTGATCGCTTGGGCCTCGTCCAACACGACGAGGTTCCACGAGAGGGAAAAGAGCCATTCGCACCGCGCGAGCATCCCGTACGTGGTCAGAACGGCGTCGGCGCCCGCCGCGTAGGCGCTCGGATCGGCGGCCGCTTTCTGGAGCTCCTCCGCAGAAGCCAGCGAAGGATGAGCGAATCGGAAGGAAAGCTCCGGTGCGAACCGATCCCGCTCCGACTTCCAGTTGGCCAGAAGCGACGCGGGCACCACGAGCAGATGGGGCGCGGCCTTCTCGCGCTTCAGAAGAAGGAGGAGCGCGAGGACCTGGATCGTCTTGCCTAGGCCCATGTCGTCCGCCAGGCAGGCGCCGAGCCCTAGCCGCGTCAGGAAGCGTAGCCATCGCAGGCCCGTCTCCTGATAAGGCCGAAGCGTCGCGCGTAGCTCGTCTTGGGCCAAAGGGCCGTCGATCGCCTGAGGGGCGCGCAGCTCGCGCAGCCGTTCCTCCAGCCACGCGCCGGCATGCACCTCGGACCACGCCGCGCCGTTGCCGTCGGCGGGGCTCGACGCGCCGGGATCGAATGACGCTCCCGCCAGGAGCCGCATCCCTTCGATGAAGGAGACGCCGTCCGTTCCTATCTGCCGCTCGACCCGCTTCCAATGATCGAGCGCGCTCTGGAGCTTTTCGCGATCGATCTCGACCCAGCGGCCCTTGAGGAAGACGAGGCCTTCGCTGGAAGCGAGAACCTGAGCGGCTTCTTCTTGCGAAAGCCGTTCGCCGTCCAAGGCGAACCCTACTTTGAAATCGAGCATCGACTGGGCGTTGAAGCGCGCTTGTTTCTTGTCGCCGATGGTGACGCCGACGTGCACGCGCGGCGGCCGCTTCGTCCACCAGTCCGGCATGCGCACCAGGAGCCCGCATTCCTCGAGAACGTGCGCGTCCTTGAGGAACCGGTAGGCTTCGCAGGGCGTCCAGCGGAGCGGATGAAAAACTTCGGCCGACTCGATGAGATCCTTGACCCAGGCGCAGCGCTCGGCGGCGCGCTGGACCGGGGTGAGAAGATTCGCGAGGGCGCGCTTGTTTTGCATCCCGGCGAATTCTTCGAGCGCCTTGCCCAGGGGTTGGTACTGGACGCGGCGGCCGTCTACCAGCTTGGGCGCGTAGGTAGCGAGGAACGCGAAGGGAAATTCCGAATCGAGCTTGTTCTCCGCGAGGTGAAACGAGACGCGGCCCACGCGATGCCAGAGCGGGCTTCGCTCGCGCAGCCACGCCGAAAGCCCGCCCGGGCAGGCGGCGACTTGGGCGCGGACGTGGGAATCGAGTTCCGTCCACAGTCGTTGAAGCGTATCGAGTTGAACGTATTCGCCGCCGCGCATCGGCGGACGCCCGTTCGCGAACTCCGCCAGGTCCTCATCGGGCGCCGGAAGCGGGTTCTTGAGATCCTCGGCCGGCTCCGGCGTCCGGCAGAGTTCGGTCAGGTAGCGTTCGCCGAATCGGCGCCAGTAGGTGAAGGTTGTCGGGATCGTCGCTTCGGAGCGCGAGAGCGCGAGGTGTAGGAGTCCGTCGGCAGGGCTTCGTCGAAACGCGGCGAGCGCCGCCTCCGGCACGCCGTTCCCCTCGACGCGGTCCGTTTCGGCAAGCGCAAGGTGGCCGGAAGGAAGAACGACCAGATCGGACACGAAAGCCCCTCTCCCGAAGGCGGTTCCCGTTTCCCCTCTGCGGGGAAGATTAATCAAAGGCATCCGGAAAAGCCACGGCTTTCGACATCGATTGTGTTACGAAATATTCTCAAAATTAATTGTAACAGATCACGCGTAATTCCGCCGCCAGTACGCCTCCACTTTCCTCAGAAACTCGCGGTCCGTGTCGCCGTAGGCCTTGCAGAACTTCATCCGCTCCGTGCGCGACAGCAACTTGATCGCTCCTTTAAGGAGGCACGCGAAGTCGCGGATCTTGCCTTGCTCCGGCAAGAGCTGGTTCCTCCAGATGTGCGCGAAGGGCACGTCGATCACCCACAGTTCGTAGCCGGACGCGTCCTTCGTCAGGAGGAGGTTCTTGAAGAACACCGTGTGCAGGAACCATCCGGCGTCATGGCACCGCCGCAATGCGCGCGCGAACGTCGAAATCAACTCCCGCCGCTCCTTCGCGTTCGGCAGCGGAAAGGGCGCCTTCGACGGGTCGGTGACCAACTCCCTCAAGTCGATGGCGTGCGGCACCGCCTCCGTCACGAGCACCGATTCCGTCAAGAGGCCAAGCCGTCGCGTCTCCCCGTACGCCACCGGGATCGGCACGCGCAGGCCGAAATGGGCCAAGCCCTGGAGGTTCCGGTATTCGCGCTTCGCGCGCGCCGGGATGAAGAGCGTCCGCAGGCGCCACCATCCCGGATAATGGTAGGTCTTCACGAAGAGGTGCGCCGTCCCGTTGGCGTGGGGGACGCGAACCTCCGTCACGCGGCTTCGTCCGCCGTCCCCGCCCGCCGGCGGCGACCACTTCGCCGCCACGTCGGCGACGCGTTCGACCCCTTGAGCCTTGAACAGCCGTTCGAATTCGGGTTGGACGACCAAGCGGCTTCCGTGAATCATGGCGCCCCCCTTTGATGGATGACGTCGGCACGCTGTTCAGCGGTTCAGGATGAAGCCTCCTTGACCTTGCGAAAAATCGCGTAGTGATGGCCGGAGAAAAGACGCGCCAGCGGGATCGTCGTCACCAGCTCCAGCCCCACCGTCTTCGCCACCTCGCGCAGCTCACCGGGGGACATCGTAATCTTCGGCCGCTTCCGATTCCACAGCCTCCGCACGCGGCGCAGGATGTTCTTGAGCGACCACGTATGGAAGAACGTCATTACCACCCATCCCCGACTCACGCGGCCCAATTCGCGGATGTACCGGTCGCGCTCCTCGGAGTTGGGAATATGATGCGCGAGGCGCGCGGAGAAGACGCAATCGAACGACGCGTCCCGGTACGGAATGTGAAACGCGGACGCCTGGGCGACGTGCGGCTTGAACTCCGCGAGGTTGACCCGCGCCAGCTTCAGCATCTCCCTCGAGACGTCGGTTTCGAAGAACTCGCGCCCGAACGGCCGCAGCGCCAGGAAGAGGCGGCCGGTTCCCGAAGGAAGGTCCAGTAAGCGTTTCTGCGGGCCGACGATCGAGAACACCCGCTCGATGACCCGGAATTCGCGGCGCTTGGAGAGTCGCTTGATCCACTCTTCCTCGTACTTGACGTTGTAGCTCGCCGCGCCGGCGGGGCTCTTGTACTTCTCGAGAACGCGGGGGTCCATCGGCCCGGATTGTAGCGCAGCCGATCGGTCAGGTTAAGAGCAATGCGTCTCCTGGATGCCGGATGCTGGATGCTGGATGCTGATTCCGGTATCCTCGGCTGCCGTGAGCGCCATTCGCATCCTGCCTTCCGACGTCGTCAATCAGATCGCCGCGGGCGAGGTGATCGAACGCCCCGCCAGCGTCGTCAAGGAGCTGATCGAGAACGCGCTCGACGCCGGAGCCGCGCGCGTCCGCATCGAGGTCGAGGAGGGCGGGCGAAAGCGCATCACGGTCGCCGATGACGGGACGGGGATCGCTCCGGAGGACTTGCCGCTCGCGTTCGCGCCCCACGCGACCAGCAAGCTTTCCTCGGCGGACGATATTTTTCGCGTGACGACGTTCGGGTTTCGCGGCGAGGCGCTGGCCTCCATCGGGGCGGTCGCGCGCGTGACCCTGCGCTCGCGCGTCCGAGGTGCCGTCGAAGCGGCGGAGCTCGTCGTGGACGCGGGCCGCCCGGGCGACGCCCGCCCCGCGGCCGGCGCGGAAGGCACGACGGTCGACGTTCGCCACATGTTTCACCAGGTTCCGGCGCGCCGCAAGTTCCTGAGGGCTCCGGACGTGGAGCTGGGCCATATCGAGGAGGTTGTCACCCGCTTCGCGATCGCGCATCCGTCCAAGCGATTCGAGCTCGCCGTCGACGGGGCGTCCCGACTGAACTTCCCGCCCGCCGCGACCCTGCGCGAGCGGCTGGCGTCGCTCTTCGAGCGGGAGCTGGTGGAGGCGCTGGTCGAGGCGCGCTCGGAAGAAGAAGGCGCCTCGTTTCTCGCGCTGGCGGCGCCCCCCAAGTTCGCCCGACTTTCACTCCGTTCCCAGTTTCTCTACGTCAACGGGCGGTACATCCGCGATCGTGTCCTCACGCGCGCCGTCAACGAAGCGTTCCGCGAGATGGTGCCGCACGGCCGCTATCCGGTCGTCTTTCTCTTTCTGGAAGTGGTCCCCGGCGAGGTGGACGTGAACGTCCATCCGACGAAGATCGAGGTCCGGTTCCGCAACGTCTGGCGGCTCCACGACCGCATCGCGGGCGTGTTGAGGGAACGGTTGATCGCTTCCGATCTGACGCCGCATCTGGTTCCGGAGGCGGTCGCCGCGGCCGAACCTCGCCGCGACGCCGTGGCCCGCGCGATCAGCGATTTCTTCCAGGCGGACCGCGCCTCCGGTTCCGCTCCGCCGGAAACGGCGCCCGAACGCTGGACGGCGCCGCCGCTCGTCTCGACCGGCCGCCGATTCTTCCAGGTGCACGACCGATTCATCATCGAGGAGGCCGACGACGGGATCCGCATCATCGACCAGCACGCGCTGCATGAAAGGGTCATGCTGGAGGAGATGCGCCGCCAGTACGCCTCCGACGACGTGCCGCGCCAGCGCCTGCTCCTGCCGGCCGTGGCGGAGGTCACGGCGGCGGAACGGGCGAAGCTCGAAGAACACCGTGCCCTCCTGGAATCGGTCGGCCTCGTGCTGGACGACTTCGGCCCCTCGTCGGTCGTCGTGCGGACCGTGCCGGCGCTGCTGCGCGACGCGGATCCCGCCGGGCTCGTGCGGGACCTTCTGGATCGAGTCGCGGAGCACGGCGAAAGCGAGCGCGCCGCCGGACACCCGCTGCCGATGATCGACGAACTGCTGGAGTTCATGGCGTGTCGCGCGGCGGTCAAGTTCGGCCAGCGTTTGTCCCCGGAGGAGATCGCCAAACTGCTCGAAAACGCGGAACGGATGGACTATTCCGCCACGTGTGCTCACGGGCGGCCCGCCGCGATCAAGCTGACGATCGAAGACCTGGAACGATATTTCAAGAGGCGAGGGAGCTGAAGATCGATTCTCGATTTTCGATTCTCGATTCCGGATGGTGCGAATCGACCGAGAATCAAGAATCGAGAATCAAGAATCACCTTATGAACCAACTGGCGCGCGTGGATTTCGAGCGGTTCGAGCTGGCCGAAGGCGTCCGGCTCTGGGTCCTTCCGGACCGGCGGTTCAAGAACGTCGCCATGCGGGCTTTCGTGCACCGGTCCCTCGATGATCTGGCCACTCTGACCGCGCTCTTGCCGAGCGTGTTGCGGCGCGGATGCCGCCGCCAGCCCACCATGGCGAAGATCGCCGCCTTCCTCGAGAACCTCTACGGCGCCACCTACGGCGCCGACGTGCACAAGCTGGGCGAACGCCATGTGCTGTCGTTCGCGATCGACGTGGTTCACGAGCGCTTCGTGTCGGGAAGTCGTCGCTTGATCGCCCAGGCGGTCGAATTTCTGGCTCGGGTCATGCGGGAACCCGTCCGCGAAGGGAAGGGCTTGAAGCGCGAGTATGTGGAGGGAGAAAAAGCGAATCTGAAACGCTTCATCGAGGGTCTCGTCAACGATCGGGGAACGTACGCCCACGAACGATGCGTGCGTGAAATGTGCCGGGGGGAACCGTTCGAACGGTACGAGTACGGTAGCGTGGAGGATCTGCCGTCGATCACCCCGCAGCGGCTGGCGGAGTTCCATCGGGAGTTGTGGGAGACGGCGCCGATCGAATTCTTCGTGGCCGGCGACGTCGCGCCGGAACGGATGGCGAAGCTCTTCGGCCGGACGTTCCGGTTCCGCCGCCGCCGCGTGCGGGCGCTCGCGCCCCCTGTCCTGAAACCCGCGCCGCCGGAGCCGCGCGAGGTCGTGGAACGGATGGACGTGGAACAGGGGCACCTCGTCCTGGGCGCCCGCGCGGGCGCCACGTGGGCCGACGAGGGCGTGTTCGCCGTGAGCTTCGCCAACGGCGTCCTGGGCGCGTTTCCGCACTCGAAGCTCTTCCGCAACGTCCGGGAACAGGAGGGCCTCGCCTACGCGGCCAGCTCGTCCTTCGACGCCGCCAAAGGCCTGATCTTCATCAACGCGGGAATCGCCTTCGCCAAATATGCGGACGCGCGGCGCGTGATCGCAGAGCAGCTCGACGCCATCCGTCAGGGAGATGTCTCCGCCGAGGAGATGGACAAGACGCGCGCCACCCTGATCAACCGCGTCCGGTCTCGCAACGACGCGCCCTCGGCGCGCATCGCCTTCTTTGACGAGCTTCAGGCGTACGACCGAATCCTGTCCCCGGAGGAACACGTGGCCCGGATCGAAGCGATCTCCAAGGATGAGGTCGTGCGGGCGGCGCAGCGGATCGGCCTCGACACCATCTATTTCCTCACCCACGCAACCTGATGGCCCGCCGGCGTGTTTCATCCATGGAGCGGAAAACATGAGGTGCGACAACTTTTACCACATGCTGACGGAGCATCTCGACGGGCGCTTGGTCGAGGATCAAGCGCGGGCGATGGAAGCCCACGCGGCCGAGTGTGCGGCGTGCCGTCGTGAAATGAGCCTCTTTGCCGCCACGGCGGGCCTGCTGGGACGGTACCCGGAAGTGGAGCCCGACCCCGAATTCCCGCAAGCGGTGCGGCGCAAGCTCCAGGCTCGGAAGCGCCGCGGCGTGTCGCGCTGGATCGGGCCTCTTGCGGCCGCCGCCGCCGCGATCCTGCTTTTCTGGATCATCGGATCCGAGCCTCGTTCCGGAGTCCGGCAAGAGCGTGCCGCCGAATCGGCTTTGCAAGCGCTGTCGCCTCAAGATCGGGAGCTTTTCATCGAGCTGGCGCAGGATGAAACCTGGGAGCTCGTGGAGCATGCGGACGTGATCCGGGCCTTGGAACTGTTGGATCGGGAAGAGCCGGCTCCGGGGAACGGGGAGGCGCATTGATGAGCGGTTTGATTCTCGGATTGCTCGCGGCGCTCGCGGTCGCGGGTCGCGCCGGACCGGCGCAGGAAGACCGCCCGTCCGCGCCGCGGGTCCATCGATCCCTCCTGGAGCGCTTCAAGAAGTTGACCCCGGCGCAGAAGGAGCGCCTTCGGGAGCGGCTGGAGATCATCAAGAAGATGACTCCCGAGGAGCGCCGGCGACTGCGGGAGAATTTGAGGCGGTTCCGCGAGCTTCCGCCGGCCCGGCGGCGCCGGATCGTGGAACGCTTCGAGAAAATGACGCCGGAGGAACGCCGCCGCGCCATCGAGCTGGCGTCGGGTTTCTTCCGGTGGATGCACGGGCGGTTCGGCGTCGACCGTTTTCCCCGCCGGGCCTTCTTCGGATGGATGCGGGCGCGCCACCGAGACGCGTTGGAGAAGTTGAAGCAATTGGAACCCGGCCCGCGCAAGGACGAATTCCTGAAGCTCGCCCACGAGTACCGCGTGTTCCGCTTGAAACAGATTCGGGATCACGCCGGGCGGCATGGATGCATTCAAGAAAAAGAGCTTCAGGGTCTGACCGAGGCCTCATTTCCGGAATTCTGGGTCGACCTGGAACGCCTCTCTCTCCAGTGTCCGAAGCGGCATCCCCGCAAGCGCGGCCGGTAAGACCGGAATGGCTTTTCAGGCCGGCGCTGAAGTAGGATAGCCGCGACGGCATGCGCATCAAGATCCTGCTGGTCTTCGCCGCGTCGCTGTGTGGAGTCATGGCGGCTCTCTGGGTCGGCCAAGGGGCCGGTCAGGAAGCAGCGCGGCTCCTCGAGGATCGCTCCATGCCTTGGTGGAGCGGACACCGGCCTCCCGAGGCGAAGGGGCCGATCGTCTATGCCATGGCGCCGGTCGACAAATTCGGCTCGCAGAAAGATCCACCCATCCGCACCCCCGTGATGCCGCTGGAAGCAGCGGCGCATCTGGCCGGAGGCAAGTCGGTGCGGGAAGGCCATCCGCTGCGCGATCGGGAGTTCATTCTGCTCGATGTGCGCCGCCGGAGCGAGTTCCTGGCGGAGCATATCGAAGGCAGCGTGAACGTGCCGGCGCGCGATTTGCAAGAATCCCTTCAAAGCGGCACTTTGTCCGCGCTCGATCGCCGCGCCGTCATCGCCGCGTACGGCTCGAGGCACGCGCATTTCGAGGTGATCGCCCGGATCCGGAATGCGGGATTCGACGCGGTGTACGCGCTGGAAGGCGGTTTGGAGGGCTGGAAGTCGAAGGATCTTCCGCTGCGCGTCGATGCGAAGCTCGTCGAGTTCTGGGAGGTGCTCAAGTCCGAGCGCCCGGCTCCGCCGCAGGCTGCTCTTCGGGGTCCGAAGCCGATCGCCGGTCTCGAACCGCGAGCCTTGAAAACGCTTATGGACGCGGGCCTCGACTTCATGACGGTCTTTGTAGGGGATGATCGGACCTTTGAGGCCGGGCATATTCCCGGGTCGATTCATGTGCCGCTGGCCGAGTTGGAAAAACATTTCGAGTCCGTCGAGCGGAGTCGTCTGATCGTCCTCTACTGCGGCTGTTGCACGTCCAAGCAGGGCGGGCCGAGCGAGATGGCGGTTAAGCTCTTGCGTGCCAAGGGCTTTTCAAGCGTCCTGCATCTGGACGGCCATATGAACGCCTGGAAGGAAGCGGGCCTTCCCGTCGCCTTTCCCAAGTAACTTTTCCGCGAACTTTCATGCAAATTTTTTAAGCCTCCCAATGATTTATGCTGCATAATTCATGTGGATGAAATCGATGCGGAGACGCTTCATCTGGGGACGGGTCCTCGGTCTGGCGGCTGGCGGCTGGGCGCATGCCCAGACTCAGGTGGTTCGATTCCGTGCGGAGTGGGGAACGCCTCCCGAAGCATGGAGCGAAGTTCCTCCCGATCGACCGACGGAGCCGGCGGACTGCGGCGTGCCGGCATCCGAATATCGGCAGGCGAACATGGAAGGAGCCACGATCATGTTCACGTGGACCGACGCCACCGGCGCCGCGAATCCCACGATTCAGGTCCGGATCTTCTGGAGAACCCACTTCGGCGATCAATACCACGAGATCTTGCTCAACGACGCCGTCGCGGAGGTGGGCACCGTTCCGCCGGCCGCGGCCAGCATCCTTTGCTCCAGCGAAGGGGGCGTGGCCACCACCGTGTACGCGACCGGGGGAGCGAGCGGATTGACCTACAACCCGGGAGCCCAGAACTCCGTGGGCATCCGCCTGAAGTTTCCTCAGGACGCCGAGGAGCCCGTGGGCTATCAGAACTTGACGATCCAGAACAATCCGCTGAACGACACGACGAGCGGCTGGGCGGTCGAGGTGACCGTGTCGGGTGGGAGCAACACGGCTCCCAACAGTCCGACGGGCGCGCTTAAGTGGGAACCGACCGGCGGTTGGATCCGGACCGGGGTTTCGACGAGTTCCCCGGATGTCCGCATGACGGCGCGCGTCAGCGATCCGGACGGCGACGAGTGTCGGATGGAGGTCGAGGTGAAGCCGCTGGGACAGTTGTTCAAGGGGCTGGGCACCGTCACGGGGCCGCCGACGGCCAACGGCACCCAGGCGGAAGCCCTTGTCGAAGATCTCGGCGAGGGCTCGTACCACTGGCGCATGCGCGCGGTCGACGCCGCCGGCATCGCCTCGGAGTGGGTCTCCTACGGGGATAACGAGGAGAGCGAAGCCGATTTCACGGTGGATCCGAACGAGGCGCCGAATCAACCTCCTCCGAACTCCGGCGGCGGCTCCTGCGGCGGTTCGGCTGGCGCGGGTCGCGTTCCGGTGCTGCTCGGCCTTTTGCTCGGGTTGGCCGTGCTTTCGACGCGGCTCCGCCGATAGACGGAGTCCCGCGCCTCTGCTATCATCGCCCCATGGCGGATCTCCTCCAGGCGCTATCCGAGCGCGTCGTGGTGGGCGACGGCGCCATGGGCACACAGATCTACGCCAAAGGCGTCGCCATCGGCCGGTGCTACGACGAGCTCAACCTGACGCACCCGCACCTGATCCGTGTCATTCACCGGGAATACGCGGACGCGGGCGCCGAGTTCCTCGAGACCAATACCTTCACGGCCAACCGCTTGCGGCTCAAACGATTCGGCCTCGAGAAGAAGGTTCGCGATATCAACCTTGCCGGGGCGAAACTGGCGCGCGAAGTCGCGGGCTCGGACCGATTCGCTGCGGGTTCGATCGGCCCGCTCACGGGCGTCATGCATGCGGAAGCAGAGCCGGCGCCGGAAGAAAAGTACGAGATCTTCGCGGAGCAGGCGGCCGCTCTGGCCGAAGGGGGCGTGGACGCGCTCATCCTGGAGACGTTCACGGATCTGGAGGAGTTGAAGATCGCGCTGCGCGCCGCCCGCGACAATGCACGGTTGCCGGTGGTGTGCCAGATGGCGTTCGTGGAGAATCTCCGGACGCCTCTCGGGATCACGGTGGTTCAGGCGCTCGAAGCGCTGGAGAAAGCCGGCGCGGATGTGATCGGCGCGAATTGCACGGTGCCGCACCGCACGGCGAAAGTCATCGAGCGCCTGGGGTCGTTGACGCGGGCCCGACTCTCGGCTTTTCCCAACGCCGGCATGCCCGAGTATGTCGACGGGCGCTACATGTACCTGACGACGCCCGACTATTTGGCGGACCAGGCGCGTCGGATGGCGCTTTCGGGCGCGAACCTGATCGGCGGTTGCTGCGGGACGGGACCCGAACACATTCGTGCCATCGCGCTCAAGATCAAGGGATTCCGGCCCGCGCCCCGGCGCCTCCGGCCGAGGCCCGAACGGGTCGCCATCCAGCCCAAGCGGGCTCCGGCGGTCACGGTCATCGAAGGCCGTCCGAAGGACCGGACGTTCGCGGATCGACTGGGCAAGGAGCGGCTGGTGGTGGCCGAGTTGGATCCGCCTCGCGGCCTCGCCTATGAGAAAACGCTGCGCGCCGCGCGCAAGCTGAAGGCGGCGGGCGTGGACGCCGTGACGGTGGGGGACAATCCGCTGGCGGTCATGCGGATGGGCAACGTCGGGATGGCCCATCTCATGGAGCGTGAAGGCATCCCGACCATCGTGCACGTGTCCTGTCGGGACAAGAATCTGATCGCGTTGCAATCCACCTTGCTGGAAGCGTGCGCGCTGGGAATCACATCGGTTCTGGCCATCACGGGAGACCCGGCCAAGGTCGGCGACCAGCCCATGGCGTCCTCCGTCTATGACTTGAACTCGTTCGAGTTGATCCGGTTGATCCGCAACATGAACGAGGGCAAGAACTACGCGGGAAGTCCCATCGGGGGCGCGTCGAGGTTCCTCATCGGGTGCGCGTTCAACCCGAATGTTCGGGACCTGGACGCCCAGGTCCGCCGCCTCAAGAAGAAGATCGATGCGGGCGCGCACTTCGCGATGTCCCAGCCGCTGTACGATCTCGAGAAGATCCCCCGCATGTACGAGCGCCTGCGCGCGGGGGTGGGGAGCTTTCCCGTGTTCCTCGGCGTCCTGCCGGTCGTCAGCGCGGCCAACGCGGAATTCCTGGCCCATGAGGTTCCGGGCATCTCCATTCCGCAGGAGGTGATCGATCGCATGAAAGCGACCCCGGAGGGCGAGCAGCGGGAAGAGGGGCTCCGCATCGCCGGCGAGCTCGTGGACCGCGCGCTGGAGCATGCCCCGGGGTTCTACCTGATCCTCCCCTTCGGGAGCATCAAGCCGGCGATCGAGCTCAGCCGCCGCATCCGCTCCCGTGTGTTACAATAAGTTTTGAGAATAGTTTGTAACGCACTGTTACGATCTATTTTGAAAATGGTTTGTAACGTTACGATATATTTTCAAAACTTATTGTAACAATGCGCATTCAGGTGGGGACGGGGAACCCCGTCAAGGTGCGGGCGGTGCGGCGGGCCGTGGCGGCGCTTTTTCCGGGGGCGACGGTGAAGGCGATCGCCGCCGGCTCGACCGT
Organism: Planctomycetota bacterium; assembly: GCA_016209705.1. Lineage (GTDB taxonomy): Bacteria > Planctomycetota > MHYJ01 > MHYJ01 > JACPRB01 > JACQVR01. The sequence goes on along the minus strand of JACQVR010000077.1, from coordinate 31,960 downwards.
GGCCGCGCAACCCCTTTCCCTGGCGGCGACGACGCGGGGCGCGAAAGCGCGCGCGACTGCGGCTCGGAAGGCGGGGAAGGGCGACGCCGACCTGGGCGTGGGCGTGGAGTCCGGCGTATGGCGCGCGGGAGGGGCGGCGTTCCTGGCGACCCTGTGCGCCGTGACGGACGGGCGCCGCACGACCTTGGGTGGAGGTCCGTTCTTCGAACTTCCGAGCGAGGTGGCCTCCCTCGTTTTGCGCGGAAGACTGGAGGTCGGCCGAGCCTTGGCGCGGAGGATGCGGATTCGCGATCCCGCTCGAGGACAGGGGGCGGTCGGCGTTCTGACGCGCGGGGTCGTGACGCGCTTCGAACTCGTCCGCATGGCCGCGCTCATGGCGCTGGCCCCTTGGAGATATGGAGATGCAGGGGGATCCGGAGATGGGATCCGAATCCGCGCGGCCCCATAGGCGCGCATCACCCTGTCTCCCATATCTCCTCATCTCCTGGAAACGTCGCCGCAGGATTCCGGCGATAAAGCGCGTCTTGAACTACAGCACCGGAACGGTTTAGGATTCTCAGCCATGAAATGGATTCTGGTCTTGGGGTTGGCCTGGGCGGCGGCCGGATGCGTCGCCGAGGGCAACTGGCGGAACGTCGAGTCCGCCGTCCACGAACTCGAGGTGCCTCCCGAAGGATACACCTACATGGTGAGCCCCGTGCTGCGGCACGACCAAATGAGCGACTACATCCAGCGCCGGGAAGCACAGGGGTGGGATGTCGCTCACGTCGCGGCTGCCGGCGAAGCGTTTCCCGACGGATACATCCTGACGTTCCGCAGGCCCCGTTAGAAATGGCTCCGGCCTGGGGGCGCCCCCTTTCGAACGCCGCCTCCCCGTTGCGCCATCCCGATCGGCGCTCTAAAATGAACATTTGCAATCCTTCTTCCCGTGCAACGCCATAAGACTCGCGAAGTTCGATGCGGCAAGCTCGTCATCGGCGGCGACCATCCCATATGGGTCCAGTCGCTGACGACGACGAAAACCGCCGACGTGGAGGCGACCCGGACCGAGATCCGCTCGATGCTGGACGCCGGCTGCGAGATCGTGCGCGTCGCCGTGTTCGACCAAGCCGACGCGCAGGCGCTCGGCGCCGTCAAGTCCTTCCTGGGCGACCTCCCTCTCGTCGCGGACATTCACTTCAACTACAAGTTCGCGCTGACGGCGATCGAACAAGGCGCGGAGAAAGTTCGGCTCAATCCCGGCAACATCGCCGGCCTGTCCGGCGAATTCGGCACGCTCGGCCGGGAGCGCGTGAAGATCGTGGCGGAGGCGGCGCGCCGGAAGGGCGTGTGCATGCGGGTGGGCGTCAACTCGGGCTCCATCGAGAAGGACCTGCTCGAAAAGCACGGCTATCCCAAGCCCGAATGCATGGTCGAAAGCGCGCTTCGCCACGTCGAATGGCTGGAGCGCTGCGGCTTCCGCGACCTCGTCGTCTCGATCAAGTCCACGAACACGCAGTGGATGATCGAAAATTACCGCTTGTGGGCCAAGGCAAGCGACGTGCCGACCCACCTCGGCGTCACGGAAGCCGGCCTGCCCGGATACGGAACTCTCAAGAGCGCGATCGGGATCGGGTCGCTCCTCTGCGACGGGATCGGCGACACGATCCGCGTTTCGCTGACCGGCGAGAAGGCGCTGGAAGTGCGCGCGGCGTTCGACATCCTCAAGGCCTGCGGCCGGCGGGTCCTCTCGCCGGAGCTGGTCGCCTGTCCCGAGTGCGGGCGCATCGCCATCGACTTGAAGAAAGTCGTCAACGAAGTGCGCGAGCGGATTCGCGACGTGACGATCCCGATCCGCATCTCGCTGCTGGGATGCGCCGTCAACGGACCCGGGGAGGCGGCGGAAGCGGACCTCGGCATCGCCGGCGAGCGCGGCCAGGGAATCCTGTTCAAGAAAGGCCGGCTCGTCCGCCGCATCAAGGAAGCGGACATGGTCGACGAACTGGAAAAAGAAGTGCGGGCGATGGCGGCGGAGCGGGACGCCGCGGCCGCTCCCATTACGGTGCGACATCAATGATTCAAGACTTGCAACCGGCGGCCCAGAAAACGCTCTTCTCCGCCACGGTCCGGTACGGAAAGATGGCCTATACCGGAAAGTTCAAGACCGACCGGGCCGAGCTGCGGCGGATGGACAAGTGCATCGTCCGCACCGATCGCGGGCGGGAAATGGGCACGGTGCTGACCGTGCCGGAACCGGTGCCCGATGCAACCCTCCCGGACAGCCTGGGCGAGATTCTCCGCAAGGCCAGCGCCGACGACGTGAACAACTACGCTCGCGTGGACAAAGAGCATCGCCTCCGCGAGATGGAGACGGCGAAGCAATTCATTCGGAAGCTCAACCTTGCCATGAAGGTCGTGGAGGTGGACCATCTCTTCGGCGGCGAGCGCGTGGTGATCTATTTCATGGCGGACGGCCGGGTGGATTTCCGCGAGCTCGTCCGCCAACTCGCGCACGAATTCCGCACGCGCATCGAGCTCAAACAGATCGGCGCGCGCGATCAGGCCCGGCTCGTGGGCGACGTCGGACATTGCGGGCTCGATCTGTGCTGCCGCAGCCATCTGAAGGAGCTCGGCGGCATCACGATGGACATGGCCAAGATCCAGAAGCACACGGCCGATCCATCCAAGATCACGGGCCGGTGCGGAAAACTGCTGTGCTGTCTTCGATACGAGTACGTGGCGTACGTCGAGGCGCGGGATCTCCTGCCGCCCCGGGGAACGCGCGTGCAGACGCTCCGAGGCGCGGGCCTCGTCGTCGATCAGAACCTCCTCCTGCGCGAGGTGACGATCATCAAGGAGGGGACCGAGGAGCGGGCGATCGTCAAGTTGGACGAGATCGCCGGGGCGCCCAAGAGCGCTCCCGGATGCTCGGGGTGCGGATCGCCCAAAGCCGCGGGAGGGACGGGACCCGAGGAGGAAGAGCCGCCGCCGACCGAAGCCCCGGTCTTCCGCCGCGTCGGCCGCGCGGCCGACGTGCCGCCGGGCCAGGGGCGCGTTCTGGACGTGGAGGGATTCACCGTCGCGGTCTACAACGTGGGCGGACGATACTACGCCACCCAGAACCGATGCCCGCACGCGGGAGGGCCTCTGGGTGAAGGCGAGCTCGACGGCGCCGTGGTCACCTGCCCGCTGCATCAGTGGCGGTTCGACGTGGCCAGCGGGGAATGCACGCATCAGCCGGTCGTCAAGCTCAAGCGGTACGAGGTCAAGGTCGAGGGCCAGGATCTGTACGTGAAGCTCTGATGCCGGACGGCGCTCGTGGGGTTTGTTGCGGGCCGGGGGGGTCGCTGATATGATCCTGTAGCCATGAGCCTCATCGAAGGGAAATTCGGGCGCAATCTGCTCATCACGAGCGTGGACCAAGTCGTCAATTGGTCCCGCGCGTCCAGCTTGTGGCCGATGCTCTTCGGCATCGCCTGCTGCGCGATCGAGATGATGGCCACGGCCGCGTCGCGGTACGACTGGGACCGGTTGGGGCTGATCCCGCGCGCGACGCCCCGGCAGTCCGACCTCATGATCGTGGCCGGAACGGTGAACGCCAAGATGGCCCAGGTGGTGCGCAAACTCTACGACCAGATGCCGGAGCCCCGCTACGTGATCGCGATGGGCGCCTGCACCGTGGGGGGCGGCCCCTACTTCAAGTGGGGGTACAGCGTGGTCAAGGGGGTGGACAAGGTGGTTCCGGTGGACGTCTATGTGCCGGGCTGCCCGCCGCGTCCCGAAGCGCTCCTGGACGGCATCGTGAAGCTCCAGGAGAAAATCCGCCGCCAGACGATTTCGAAGGATTTCGAAGTGCCGTCGCCGGATACCGTTCAGACGGCGGCCCTCTATTAGGTTCTCAGTTCTCAGTTTTCAGTTCTCAGACGGATCGCTGAAAACTGATAACTGACGACTGGAAACTCCCCCATGCCCTCCAAAGAACTCGAAACGCAGGACATGCTGCTGAACATGGGGCCGCAGCACCCCTCCACGCACGGGGTGCTCCGACTGGTCCTGCGCACCGACGGAGAGCTGGTCAGCGACGTCACGCCCGTGGTGGGATACCTTCACCGCTGCGCCGAGAAGATCGGGGAGAATCTCCGCTACGAGCAGTACGTCCCGTACACCGACCGGATGGACTACCTCAGTTCCATGAGCGACAACCTCGCCCTCTGCCTGGCGGTGGAACGGCTCATGAAGATCGAGATCCCTCCCCGCGCCCAGTACATCCGCGTCATCATGGCGGAGCTCAACCGCATCGCCTCGCATCTCCTGGCGTTCGGCACGTTCGGCCTCGACGTGGGGGCCTTCACGCCGTTTCTTTACGCCTGGCGCGAGCGCGAAATGATCCTCAACATGTTCGAGTACGTGTGCGGCGCGCGGCTGACCTACAACTACATGAAGGTCGGCGGCGTCTGGAAGGACGTCGACAAGAAATTCGCCGAGATGGTGAACAATTTTCTGAGCATCTTCGACGACAAGCTGAAGGAGTACAACGACCTGCTGTCGTACAATCAGATTTTCATCACGCGCACGAAGGGTCTGGGGGTGATTCCCCGCGACATGGCGCTGGCGTGGGGACTTTCCGGTCCGATCGCCCGCGCCTCCGGCATCGAGTGGGATCTGCGCCGCGCCGAGCCGTACTCGAGCTACGACAAGTTCGAATTCCGAATTCCAGTCGGGCGGCCCGGGATCGGCGTCGTGGGCGACTGCTGGAACCGGTACTTCGTGCGCATCGAGGAAATGGTGGAAAGCGGCCGGATTCTGCGCCAGGCGCTCGACGGGCTCCCGTCGGGAAAGTTCAGCGCCGACGTGAAGCGCGGGTACAAGGTTCCGGCCGGAGAGGCCTATACGGTCATCGAGAACCCGCGCGGGGAACTGGGCTTCTACATTATCAGCGACGGTTCCGACACGCCGCTGCGCGTCAAGATTCGCGCTCCGAGTTTCGTGAATCTCAGCGTGTTGCCCGAGATTTCCCGCGGGGTGCTGATCGCCGACCTGATCGCCATCCTGGGATCCATCGACATCGTGCTGGGGGAGATCGATCGTTAGCTGTCAGCTCTCAGCCGTCAGCTTTCAGCCCGAAGGGCTGATAGCTGAGAGCTGATAGCTGAAAGCTTTTCATGCCCGATCGCGAAACCCTCGACGTCGATGTTCTGATCGTCGGCGCCGGCCCCGCCGGACTCGCCGCGGCCATCCGGTTGAGTCAACTGACCAAGGAGCGCGGCAAGATCCTCTCCGTCCTGCTCATCGAAAAAGGTCGCGAGATCGGCGCCCATGGCATTTCGGGAGCCGTCATCGATCCGAAGGCGCTGCGGGAGCTGGTTCCCGATTATGAAGCTCAAGGGTGCCCGATCGAGGGCGTCGTCCGGGAAAATCACCTCTGGTTTCTGACCGAGACCGAGGCGCTGCCCGCGCCGATCCTCCCCCCGGTTCTCGACGATACCGGACACCCGATCCTCTCGCTGTCGCAGCTCGTCCGGTGGATGGGAGGGCTGGTGGAGCGTGGGGGCGTCGATCTCTTCCCGGGATTTCCGGGCGTGAAGCTGCTGATCGAGAACGGCGCCGTCGTGGGCGTCCGGACCGGCGACAAGGGGCTCGACAAACACGGCCGGCCGAAGCCGAACTACGAGCCGGGCGTCGACATCCGCGCCAAGATCACGATCATCGGGGAAGGCCCCCGCGGAACGCTGACGCGCGAGTTGGTCTCGACCTTCCAACTCCAGCGGGATCGCGCGCCTCAAGTGTACGCCATCGGCGTCAAGGAGATCTGGGAACTGCCGCCCGGATACGTTCACGAAGGCCGGGTCCTCCTCACGATGGGCTGGCCGCTCGCCTCCGACGCGTTCGGGGGCTCGTTCATCTACTCGCTCAAGAACGATCGCGTGTGCGTCGGGTTCGTCGTCGGACTCGATTACCGCGACCCCTTCTTGGATCCGCATCACGAGCTTCAACGGTTCAAGACCCATCCCAAGATCCGCTCGATGCTGGAAGGGGGGAAGATGGTGGAGTACGGGGCCAAGGCGATCCCCGAAGGCGGTTGGGAGGCGGTGCCGAAGCTCTACGCCCCCGGAGCGATGCTCGTGGGCGACAGCGCGAGTTTGCTGGACGCAATGCGCCTCAAGGGCGTGCATCTGGCCATGAAAAGCGGCCTGCTCGCGGCGGAAACGGCCTTCGAGGCGATCGAGAAGGGCGACGTCTCGGAAGCGAACCTCGCCGGGTACGCCCGGCGGGTCGAGGAATCCTACGTCGGGAGCGAGCTCCGGCAGGTTCGGGATTTCAAGAAGGGGTTCAAACACGGGTTCTGGGCCGGTTTGATGGGCGCCGGAACGCTTCAGGTCCTCGGCTTCAGTCCGTTTTCGGACGTGAAGCTGGAAGAAGGCCATCGGCGAATGCGGCCGGTTCGAGAGTATTACGGCCGTCCCGACGCCCGGCTGCGGAGGATCCGCTTCGACGGCAAGCTGACGTTTTCGAAGGTGGACGAGATCTTCCATTCCGGAACGATTCACGACGAAAACACGCCGTGCCATCTGCTGGTGCTGGAGCCGGACGTATGCGTGAATCGCTGCGCCCAGGAATACGGGAATCCGTGCCAGCACTTCTGCCCGGCGAACGTGTACGAGTGGCTGAAGAAAGACGAGCGCGATGTCGGCCATCTTCAGATCAACTTCTCGAACTGCGTTCACTGCAAGACGTGCGACGTCATGGATCCGTACGGAATCATTCGTTGGGTTCCGCCGGAGGGCGGCGGCGGGCCGGCGTGGAAGAATCTTTGATTTTCCCCAAAGGATTCCGTTCCGAACCCTGTATAGAAAATGTCCGCGCGCCGGGAATAGAAACCTACCGGAAAGCGTCTAAAGAAACGTTACCCGTTTATTTCCATAGGAGGAATGCGATGCGAAAGGTCACCCTGATGGCGACCGCCGTGCTGCTGGCCGGTCTGCCCGCCCTGGCGGCTTTCGACGAGGATCAGTACAAGATCACGGTCACGGTCAGCGGCATGAGCTGACCGAGCGCCTGAGGGGGCTCGGTCAAGAGAGGCCTGCGAGGCCTGGAAGGCTTCGCCAAGATGAGTCAGTTGGATTTTTCCCAGGGCCGCGGCGTGTACGAGGTATCGATCGCCGAAAAGGCCAAGCTGGACGTGGATGCCGTGAAGAAGGCCGTGGGGCGGTTCAAGCTGGAGAAGGTCGAGGCCGTCCTGGTCGGCGACGTTTCCAAGGACGACGAGGGAACGTGCCTGAAGGCTCGCGGCTCCGGCGCCAAGTTCATGCTGGCCAATCGTCCCAAGAAAGACGACGGGGACACCCCCGACGTTTTGGGCCAGATCGAAGCCAAGATGAAGGAAGGGAAGAGTTCGTTCCAAGTCACGGGCGTCGTGATCGCGGAAAAGGGAGTTCAGACGATCCACTTGGAATCCGCCGAGGCGGTCGAGAAGAAGTAGCGCTCGCGCCTTAACGGAGCTCGCTTATGGAATCCCGACCCGGCAGACGGTCGGGTCGGGATTCCATGGGGCGGCCGTCCTATCCTTTGCGGGTTGTTTCCAGCAGGAGCAGCGTGCACGTGACGGCCGCCAGCAAGACGGCTCCGAACGACGCCAAGCGTTGCGCGGCGCCGGAGAACGCGTAGATCCCGGTAAGAAAGACGAGCGCCGAAGCGGCCGACGCCCCGGCGGCCGTGTAGAGGCGCGACCGCTTCACTGGAGCCGAGACGGCCGGCGCCGCCGGTTCGTCGGGCGGCCTCGGTTCCTCCCAGGATTCCGGAGCCTCCTCCGGCGCGGGAGGAGACTCGATATCGGTCGGCGCCAACCTCTCTTCGTCCCCCTGCGTCCTTGTCATTTCTTCCGGCGGCGGAGCATACAGCGCGTGGCCGGCTTGCGCCTCCTTCGGTTCGACCTGACTTTGCCCCGCCTGTTCGCGCGTTTCCCGACGGCGCTCCTCGGCTTCGGGAGGGGGAAGGGGCCCCGCCGCCGCGGAATCCGACTCGGGAATTTGATGCACGGCTTTGCAGAACGGGCACTGCGCGGACTTGCCTCGCAGCGCGTCCGGAACGCGCAATTTTCGCCCGCAGGCGCACGTCAGCGCATGTGCCACGCTCGCTCCCTTCGGTCGCTCGCTTCGGAAGGACCCCGCCCAACCTCCTTTGTTGAAACTACGGAGGCCCACAGGGACGGGACTTGTTTACACTTGTCATGCCCTATTGAAGAAAGGAGGGCCAGTCCGCCGACCGCTCCGCCGCCACCGGGGGATGCTTCAGGAGGCGGTCCCGCACCAGGGCGATGACCGGCTCGTCCGCAAAGAAGACGTCGGGAATCGTTCGGATCCCTTCATAGTCGGCCAGGATCCGATCCATGGAAGCGATCGCGCGGTCGTAGGCGTCCTTCTCGAGATGAAACACCGGAACGACATAGTCCGAACTGGGATCGTCCGGAAACGGGCGCACCCGCACCTCCATCGTTTCCGACCGTTCCGCCCGGACAACCGGAAACGGCTCCAGGCCCTCGTCCTTGGACACGTCGCGATCGAAGAAATTGAAGGCCACGTTGCGGTTCACGGTCAGCGTATGGCTTCCGAACCAGATGCGGTCTTCGCCCTGATGCAGGTCGATGGTAAAACAGAAATCGTCCATGACGGAACGCGCGTAGTCGAGAAAAGAGCCGTCGGCCATCTTGGCCAGAAGTTCGCCGCGCGTCGGCTTGGCGCTCATGCGGTTATCATAAGGTCCGCCGGAATTCACTTCCACGTTTCGACGGCGAAACCGTATCATCTCCGTCCAAGGAGAAAAGAAATGAGCCGGATCCTGAGCGTGGTGGGGTTGCTCTTCGTTTCGCTGGGAGCGGAGGCGCAGGAGAGTCCGCCCCCCTCGGTGAAGCTCGTCGTCAAGGTCGGCGGAATCTGAGGGGAGAGCTGAATCAGCGCGGTGACGAAAGCGCTGCGGAGCCTGGACGGCGTCCGCGAAATCAAGGAAGGGGCCGAGCTCTCGGATTTTATTTTTCAAGTGGATCCCAAGAAAATCCCGAGCGGAGAGGCGTTGGCGAAAGCGCTGCCCGAGGGTTACGCGTACGAAGGGATGCGCTTCGATGAAGCGGCCGGCGACGTGATCCGGAAGGACGGCGAGCTTCGTTTCACGCCGTGGGGAAGTGATCGGAGCTATGTCCTCTTGAAGGCCGACCTCGATCCGAAACCGGCGGAGCATCCGCTCGACGCGCTGGGCCGCCTGGCTCAGGATGGGCCGGTCCGATGCCGGGTTTCCGGAAACGTCGGCGAGGAGAAGAAGGAAGGGAAGACGCTCTGGACGCTGGCGCTCGCCGCCGCGCGGCGAGCCGACGAGGCAAAGAAGTAACCGCGCGCGTTCAAGACGTCGGACTTTGGACTTCAGACTTCGGACTCCCCGCCGGGGGTAAGGGCACCCATTCCCGCTCCCCATCCGTGGAAGGAATCGCCTTCGGGAACGTTCCCGGAATCATCAGGCCGCATGTCGGGCACGTTCCGTCGACCAGAATCGATCGCGCCACGGCGAAATGGCGGCGTTGAATGACGCGTTCCCCACAGGCGTGGCAGTACGTGTCTTCCCACGGATGCCCGGGAAGGTTTCCGATGTACACGTACTTCAAGCCCTCTTCCCGGCCGATCTCGTACGCCCGTTCCAAGGTTCGCACGGGCGTCGGCGGGAGGTGCGACAGGTCGAGGTATGGATGGAATCGCGTCACGTGCCACGGCGTGAACTCCCCCAGCTCCCGGCGAATCCATCCCGCCGTTTCCCGCAGCTCCTCTTCCCGGTCGTTGATGGTGGGCGTGACGTTCGTCACGCACTCCACGTGCATCCCGTACTTGTGCTTCGCCAGTTTCGTCATCTCCAGGACCGGCTCCCAGCGGGCCAGGCCCGAGATCTTCTTGTACGTTTCGCGTGAGAACCCCTTGATGTCCACGCGCCAGATCGTCAGGTAGGGACCGATCATCTCCATGTGTTCGGGCGTGGCGTAGCCGTTGGTCATGTACGCGCTGTAGAGACCCAGTTTCTTGGCCTCGATCATGGCCTCCAGCGTGTGTTCCAGCCAGATCGTGGGATCGTTATAGGTCCAGCCGATGCCCTGGCAGCCCAGGCGGCGGGCGAGATGGGCGCTCTCGGCCGGTTCGATCACTTCCATGTTGCGGCCGAACTCGTCGGGCGAGTCGTGGGAGATTTCCCAGTTCTGACAGCCGGGGCAATGGAAGTTGCATCCGCGGGTGCCCATGGACAGGATCCGCGAACCGGGGAGGTAGTGATATACCGGCTTCTTCTCGACCGGGTCGACGCAGGCGGAGGAGGCCAGTCCGTACAGCAGCGTGTAGAGCGTACCGCTCCGGTTCAGGCGGGTCCGTCAGGCGCCGCGGCCGCCGTCGGGAATGACGCAGCGCACGGCGCAGACATTGCATTTCACCTTGCCGTCTTTGGGCCGCCGCTCGTACAGCAAGCTTTCGCGCATGAAAATATCTTAGCACCTCCCGGTTCGCTTTGCTCTAATACGCCACCGTCTCCGGGCGCGGCTCGAGAATCGTTCCTCGCCAGAGTCGCGGGTGCCCCGGCCGGCCAGACGATTTTCTATGGAATGGGCAATCGTGGCGCTGTACGCCGGCGCCGTCTTGGGCCTCGGCGTGGCCTTCTTGGCGGCGTCGCGCCTGCTGGGACCCAGCCGGCCCAAGCCCGCCAAGAGCGAGCCCTACGAGTGCGGCGTTCCCCTTCAGGCCGAATCGCGGATTCGCATGTCGGTTCACTTCTACCTGGTGGCGATCCTGTTCATCTTGTTCGATATCGAGACCGTTTTCCTGATCCCCTGGGCCGTTCTGCACCGCCAGCTCGGAGCGGCGGGTCTTCTCGAAATGGGGATTTTTATTTCCGTGGTCGGCTTCGGTCTCGTCTATGTCTGGCGCCGGGGAGCGCTCGAATGGGAATAGTCCCAAGTCCGAAGTCCAATGTCCGCAGTCGGGAACCGAAGGGCGTTGCAGGTTGGATGGCGCGATAGTAAGAAGAACAAAAGGATTGGAGCGCGGGCGAAGGCGATGGGTCTTGAATCCTGGATGCCGGAAGGCGTACTGACGACCTCCTTGAACAAGGTGGTCACATGGGCGCGCAAGAACAGCCTTTGGCCGATGCCGTTCGGGACGGCGTGCTGCGCCATCGAGCTCATGGCGACGTTGGCATCGCGCTACGACCTGGCTCGTTTCGGCGCGGAAGTGATCCGGTTCTCCCCTCGCCAGAGCGACCTCATGATCGTTTCGGGCCGCATCTCGCTGAAGATGATGCCGGTCCTGTACAAGATCTGGGAGCAGATGCCGGAGCCCAAATGGTGCATCGCCATGGGCGCGTGCGCTTCCTGCGGCGGCATCTTCGACAATTACGCCATGACTCAGGGCGTCGATCGTTTCATTCCCGTGGACGTCTACGTGCCGGGCTGCCCGCCCCGGCCGGAAAGCGTCATCGACGCCATCATGAAGATTCAGGAAATCGTCGAGCGGGAGGGGCCCCGGCGGGCCGCCTCCGCCCGGACGAACCCAGGGCCTGAACTTCCGGCGCCCACCTCCCGCTCGTAACCGGAGAATTTGCGGATCCGCCAGGCCTGCCAACGGTGGTAGAGGAACGGTGATGGACGGACTACAGGTCGTCGAAAAACTCAAGGCGGCGATGCCGGAGGCGGTCCACGGCACGGGCGAATTCGCCCGGCAGCACTGGATCGAAACGCGGGACAATCGGGCCAAGGGCGTCCTTCGGTTCCTCCGCGATGATCCCGAACTGGCGTTCGATGCGCTCATGGATCTCACCGCGGTGGATTACTTGAATCAGGGGATGCCCGAGCGATTCGGCGTCGTCTACATCCTATATTCCTTCAAGCATGGCGGATATTTCCGGGTCAAGGCGTGGGTTCCGGAAAGCGATCCGAAAATCGACTCCGTGCATGACTTGTGGAAATCGGCTCCCTGGGCGGAACGCGAAGTCTACGACATGTTCGGAATCGTCTTCCGCGGCCATCCGGACCTGCGACGGATTCAGCTCCCCGAGTACTACACGGGTCATCCGCTGCGCAAGGACTATCCGCTGCGGGGCATGGGAGAGCGGGATACGTTTCCCAGGTACGTGCGGGAGGAAGGCGCGTAATGGAACCCAAACTCGATCTTCCTCCGTCCAAACCCGTGCTGGAGATCGAACAGGAGCGGGAAGATGACCTGGGCGGTCGGCGCCTGGTGGTCAATTTCGGGCCGCAGCATCCCGCGACGCACGGCACGTTGCGGGCGATCGTCGAGCTGGACGGGGAGATCGTCCGGAGCATGGCGCTGGAAATCGGCTATCTGCACAGCGGCTTCGAGAAAATCGCCGAATACCGCACCTATAACCAGACGGTCACGGTGACGGACCGGATGAACTATCTCTCGCCGCTGTGCAACAATATCGGCTTCGCCCTGGCGGTCGAGAAGCTCATGGGCCTGGAAGTCACGCCCCGGTGCGCCGCGATTCGCGTCATCCTGTATGAGCTGAGCCGCGTGGCCGATCACATCCTGTCCGTCGGCCTCCAGGCGATGGATCTGGGGGCGTTCAGCGTCATGTTGTGGACCTTCATCGAGCGAGAGAATCTCTATGACATCTTCGAGGCGGTGACGGGAGCGCGGCTGACCACCAGCTACACGCGCGTGGGCGGGCTGTTTCGCGACGTGCCGCCCGATTTCGAGGAGATGTGCCGGACGTTCATGGCCAAATGCGGCAAGTCGATCGACGACATTGAGACCGTGCTCAACGAGAACCGCATCTTTCGCGACCGGACGGTCGGCGTCGGCCGCCTCTCGAAGGAGGAGGCCATAAGCTTCGGACTGACAGGTCCTCTGTTGCGGGCCTGCGGGGTTCCCTACGACATCCGCAAGGCGCGCCCGTATTTGGGATACGACCAGTACGATTTCGAAATCGCCGTGGATGACGAGGGCGACGTGTTCGCCCGCTACCGGGTGCGCGTCAAGGAGATGAGGGAAGCGCTGAAGATCGTCGATCAGGCACTGCGCGCGTTGCCCCAGGGGCCGATCTGGGTGGATGATCCGCGCATTGTCATTCCGCCCAAGAACGCGGACAACGCCCCTTCGGGGGGAATGGAAGGCCTGATCTACCATTTCAAGAATTACATGCTGGGGCACGGGGTGTGCCCGCCGAAAGGGGAAATCTACTTCGCGACCGAGGCGCCCAACGGGGAACTGGGCTGGTATCTGGTCAGCGACGGGTCGGGACGGCCGTATCGGTGGCGCGTCCGGCCTCCGAGTTTATATAACTATCAGGCCTTTCCGGAAATGTGCGCAGGAAAGCTGCTTTCCGATGCGGTGGCGGTATTGTCCAGCCTGAACGTGATCGCCGGGGAGCTGGACCGCTGATCCCGATTCTGGATTCTGGATTTTCGATTTTCGATGCGTTGACGAAGCTTCCCATCTCCATCGAGAATCGCGAATCGTGAATCAAGAATCGCTATGAGTCTCCAATTGACCCAGGGGTTCATAAACGAGCTGGAGGCGCTTTGCGCCCGTTATCCGAAGCGGGAAGCGGCGCTGCTTCCGGCGCTGCGGTTGCTGGAGCAAGAATTTGGCTCCGTGACCGAGGAGGGCATGGCCGCCGTGGCGAAGCGGATCGGCGTATCGCCCGCGAAGGTGTACGGCGTCTTCACATTCTACACCCATTACCGCCGTCCGACCGACGGGAAATATCTCCTTCAGGTCTGCGCGACGCTTCCATGCGCGTTGCGTGGCGGGCTCGACCTGGCTGGCCACCTGGGAAATCGCCTGGGGATTCGGCCCGGGGAAACGACGCCGGACGGCCTGTTCACGCTCAAGAAGGTCGAATGCCTGGCCAACTGCGACAAGGCGCCGTGCCTCCAGGTCAACGACGACTACGTGGATGTCGTGAATCCGGAAACGGCGGATGAGATCGTCGAGCGGATCCGCTCCGGAACGTGGAAGCCCGAGCTTCCGCCGTATTCCATCCCCACGACGAAGTACGAGCCGATCCTCCTGAAGCACGTTTTGGAGCGGGACTCGTTCACGGTCGACCACTATCTCGCGCGGGGCGGCTATAAGCAGGCGGAGCGCGTGATTCGAACGATGAAACCGGCGGAGGTCATCGAACTGGTCAAGCAATCCGGCCTTCGCGGCCGCGGCGGCGCGGGGTTCCCGACCGGCATGAAATGGGGCTTCGTCCCGGCCGCGAGCCCGAAACCCAAGTACCTCATCTGCAACGACGACGAGAGCGAGCCCGGCACGTTCAAGGACAAGATGCTCACCGAACGGGATCCCCACCGGGTGATCGAGGGCATTCTCATCGCGGCCTGGGCGATCCAGTCGCATTCGGCGTATGTCTACATCCGCGGCGAGTTCGGCTACGGCGCGCAGGTGCTGCGGCGGGCGGTCGACGAAGCCGCCGCGAAGGGTTTCCTCGGAGCGAAATGCTTCGGCGCCGATTACCGGCTCGACGTGACCGTCCATCGCGGAGCGGGCGCGTACATCTGCGGGGAAGAGACGGGGCTCATCACCTCGCTGGAGGGGAATCGCGGTTATCCGAAGATCAAGCCGCCGTTTCCGGCCGTCGAGGGGTTCTTTCGCTCTCCGACGATCGTCAACAACGTCGAGACACTGGCCTGCCTCCCCCTTATTTTGGGAAACGGGATCGATTGGTTCCGGAAGTTCGGGACCGAAAAAAGTCCGGGGACGAAGATCTTCTGTCTGTGCGGGCACGTCCAGCGCCCGGGGCTGTATGAGCTGCCCCTGGGGCTGCCTTTGCGCGAGATGATCTATGATTTGGCGGGCGGCTTGCCCGAGGGCCGGGCGCTCAAGGCGGTCATCCCCGGCGGATCGAGCGCCGCCGTCCTGACCGTGGACGAGGTCGACGTGAAGATGGATTTCGACTCGCTGGCCGCCGCCAAGACGATGCTGGGCTCCGGCGGCGTGATCGTCATGGATGATCGGACGTGCATGGTGGAGGCGCTGTGGAACATCCTGCGCTTCTATCATCACGAGTCCTGCGGCCAGTGCACCCCCTGCCGGGAAGGAACCGGCTGGCTGGACAAGATTCTGGCGCGGTTAGAGACGGGCCGCGGGCGTCCGGAAGACCTGGGGATCGTGCTGGAGGTATGCGACGAAATGGTGGGCCGCACGATCTGCGTCCTGGCCGATGCGGCGGCGATGCCCGCGAAAAGCAT
Source organism: Planctomycetota bacterium (assembly GCA_016209705.1). Lineage (GTDB taxonomy): Bacteria > Planctomycetota > MHYJ01 > MHYJ01 > JACPRB01 > JACQVR01. The sequence goes on along the minus strand of JACQVR010000077.1, from coordinate 16,746 downwards.
CGTCCAGAAATTCCGGCCCGAGTTCGAAGCCCACGTGGCGCAGCAGGGATGCCCGTTCAAGAAAAACGGACAAACGCGGACAGTACCGGTGGAATTAGCGGCGGAGAATCGTTGACCGCCGACCGTTGACCGCATGTTGACGGAATGTGCGCCGGCATGCGGTCAACGGGTCTTCAAGGTCCAATATGCCCAAGGTCAAGATCAACGGGAAGGAAGTCGAAGTCGCGCCGGGAACCCTCGCGCTCAAGGCGTGCCTGGAGGCGGGGGTGTTCGTGCCCCATTACTGCTACCATCCCGGCCTCACGCCGGCGGGCAATTGTCGGATGTGCCTGGTGAAGGTCTCCAACAGCCGGAAACTCGAGGCGTCGTGCATGTATCCCTGCACGGACCATCTCGAGATCACGACGGAGGGGCCCGACATCGACAAGGCGCGCCGGGACGTCCTCGAGTTCTTGTTGATCAACCATCCGCTCGATTGCCCGATTTGCGACAAGTCCGGCGAGTGCGCGCTTCAGGACTATACGTACACGTATCGCCGGGGAGTGTCGCGCTTCGTCGAGCCCAAGAACATCCGGCCCACGAAGGATCTCGGCCCCAACATCAAGATCTGGGGGAATCGGTGCATCGTGTGCACGCGGTGCGTCCGGTTTTGCGAGGAGATTTCGGGCACCGGCGAACTGTGCGTCGTCAACCGCGGAGATCACGCCGTCGTGGACGTTTTTCCCGGCGTGCCGATCGACAATCCGCTGTCCCTCAACGTCGTCGACATCTGTCCGGTGGGCGCCCTCATCGACAAGAACTTCCTCTATTCGGCGCGGGTGTGGTTCGCTCAGGAGACGAAGACGGTGTGCGCCACCTGCTCGCGCGGATGCAACGCGCTCGTGACTTCGCTGGACGGGCGCATCAAGCGGATCGTCGCGCGACCCAATGCAGCGGTGAACCAGTATTGGATGTGCGACGAAGGGCGCCGGAACTTCGAGTACGTCGCTTCGAAGCGGCGCCTCGACAGCCGGCGGGGAACGTTCGAGGAAATGACCTCGGCGGCGCGGGCGATCGTCAAGCGATACGGTTCCGGATCCGTGGGCGGGGTTGTTTCCACGTATCAGACGGTCGAAGAGATGCATCTCTTCGCGAAGTTGATGAAGGCCCTGGAGGCGCCCGCGCCGGGTATTCTGACCGCCGAGCGGGGAGCGCGGCAGGTGTTCCCCGGGGGATTCGTGATCGAGGCGGACAAGACGCCCAATCGGGCGTTCGCCGTCCGGCTGTGGGGCGAAGCGTCGGTTCAGGACGGACTGGCGCGTGTAGTCACGGACATCGACGGCGGCCGGATCAAGGGATTGATCGTGCTCAACGGCATTCCCCATCCGCCATGGCCGCAAGCGTTCCTGGCCGCGATGGAGAAGCTGGAATTTCTCGCCGTGATCGATATCCTCCAGAGCCCCGTGTCCGATCGCGCTTCGGTGGTCTTGCCGGGGACGGCGTGGGCGGAAAAGGACGGCGTGTTCGTCAACGTGGATCGCCGCGCCCAGAGGATTCATTGCGTGGTGCCTCCGCCCGCCGGGGCGCGCCTGGAGGTCGATACGTTGCAGATGGCGCTGGTCGCCCTGGGGGCGCGGCAGGCGGTGGTCTCGGCCGAAACCGTCTTCGGGGAGTGCGCGCGGGAATATTCCGAGTTCGCCGGGCTGGACTACGCCAAACTGGGCGAGCACGGCGTGGGCTTGCCCGAGGCGACTGAATCGGTATCGGCGGCGCCATGAACATCTGGGACCTGGCGAAAATCGTGTTTGTGATCGCCCTGGTGCTCCAGGGCGTGCCGGTCCTCGTTTGGCTGGAGCGGAAGATCAGCGCATCCATCCAGGGGCGGATCGGTCCGAACCGAACGGCGGTGCTGGGCTTGAAGGCGGCGGGATTCTTCCAGCCTGTGGCGGATGCCGTCAAACTCCTCTTCAAGGAGGACGTCACGCCGGGCGCGGCGGATCGGTTTCTGTACCAGCTTGCGCCGCTCTTCGTGTTCGTGCCGCCGTTGCTGGTATTTACCGTAATCCCGTTCGGAAACCGCATCGGGGAGGAGCATCTGCAAGTGGCCAATCTCCCGATCGGGGTCCTGTTCGTGATGTCGGTCCTGTCGCTGGGCGTCTACGGGGTCGCCTTCGGGGGGTGGGCGTCGAACAACAAGTATTCGCTGCTGGGAGGTTTGCGCGCGTCGGCCCAGCTCATCTCGTACGAGCTGACCCTGGGGCTGTCGATCATCACGATCATCCTCATGGCGGGAACGGTGGACATGCGGGAAATCGTGGCGCGCCAGACGCGATCGGCGTTTCTGAGTTGGAATCTGTTCGGCGGCGGGAACCTCTTGCTCCTTCCGTCCGGGCTCGTGGCGGGACTGGTCTTCTATGTCGCCGCGCTGGCGGAAAACAACCGCCTGCCGTTCGACCTGCCCGAATGCGAGGCGGAGCTGGTCGCCGGATATCACACCGAATATTCCAGCATGAAGTTCGCGATGTATTTCATGGCGGAATACGCGGCCATGATCACGATGAGCGCGCTCTTCGTGACGCTCTTCCTGGGGGGATGGCATTTCCCGGGCCTGGTGGATCCGGCGGACACGAGCTGGATAGGGGGGCTGCTGTCGCACGGGGTGTTTGTGGCCAAGATGGGAGCCGTGATCGCGCTGTACATATGGATCCGCTGGACGCTGCCCCGCTTCCGGTACGATCAATTGATGCGTTTGGGATGGAAGGTGCTGCTTCCGATCGCGCTGGTCAATTTGTTGGTCATCGCGGTCATAGGGGTGGCGTGGGGCGAGCGATGAAGATGGGAAAGTTCAAAATGAGGCTTTACTTGCCGGCGGTCGCGAAAGGCCTGTGGGTGACGATGCGGCGGTTCTTTTCGCGCAAGGAGACCGTCGAATACCCGGATCAAGCGAAAGTGCCGCGCAAGGGGTATCGGGGAGAGCACCGGCTCAAGAAAGACGAGCAAGGCCGGATGAAGTGCGTCGCCTGCTTCATGTGCCAGACGGCGTGCCCGGCCGAGTGCATCGAAATCGTGGCGGGGCCGTCTCCCTGGCCGGATCGGGACAAGATCCCGGTCACGTTTAATATCGACATGTTGAAGTGCATCTATTGCGGGATGTGCGAGGAGGCGTGCCCGTGCGACGCCATCGAGTTGACGCCCACTTACAATATCGTGGCGACCTCGCGCGCGGATAAGATTTACGACCTTCACAAGCTGCTCAGCCGATGATTCACCGTCTGAAAGGTATCGGTCAGGACGTCCTGTCGGACCCGGTGTTCGCCGCCTGCGCGGCGGTCGCGATCGGGGCGGCGCTGCTGATGGTGACGCGCCGCAATCCCGTGTACGCGGCGCTGTGGCTCATGCAATGCTTCTTGGCCGTCGCGGTGGTGTTCCTGAAGCTGCACGCCCCGTTCCTGGCCGCCATTCACGTCCTGGTGTATACCGGGGCGATCCTGGTGCTGTTCCTGTTCGTGATCATGCTGCTCAGCCTTCAACCGCATGAGCTGGGGGCGGAGCATTCGAGGGCCGCGCGGGCCCTGGGCGCGCTGGTCTGCGCGGGATTCCTGGCGGTTCTCGGCGCGGCCGCGCTTCACGGGACGCGCGGTGCCGCTCCGTTGGAGCCTCTGCGCGACGTGGCCGTGGAGTCCGGTTCCAAGACGCTGGTCATCACGGCGGAGCAGTGGGGCGGCGTGGAACATGTCGGCGCCGAACTGTTTTCGCGTTTCGTAGTGCCGTTTGAAGTGGTGTCGATCCTGATCCTCGTGGCCATTCTGGGGGCCGTGGTGCTGGCGAAGCGCAAGCTATGACCAAATACCTCCTCTTAAGCGCCGCGCTATTCGTGATCGGCGCGTACGGAGTGCTCGGGCGCCGAAACCTGCTCATCGTGCTCATGTCGATCGAGTTGATGCTGAACGGCGTCAACGTGGCGCTCGTGGCGTTCTCGAGGGCGCATCAAAACCTGGAAGGGCAGGTATTCGTGTTGACGGTCATCGGCGTGGCCGCGGCCGAAGCGGGCGTCGGGTTGGCGCTGCTCATCGCGCTCTTCCGAAATCGAAGGACCGTCGATTCGGGCGATTTGACGATGCTCAAAGGCTGAGGGCACGGAGGAGACGGAGTTCCCAGCGCGGCGAGCCGCAAGCTAACTTCTACCATGCTTTCTGTCGCCGCGCTGGGAGTCCAGAGTCCGAAGTCCAGAGTCCAGAGTCGGATTTCCGGTTCGCGGCGACTCTGGACCGTGGACTATGGACTGTGGACTTCGCCGTATCGCATGAAAATTTTTGCGTCACGCGAAGATTTTGCACGTTAGCGGTACAGAGAACGAATGAACCACGGAGAACACGGAGCCACGGAGAAGAAATTGGGGGGAGATATGCAGAGGGTGAAGAGGGGGAGATGTCTTGTGGGAACCTGGTTTCCCGATCTCCGCATCTCCATCGACAGCGGACTTAGGACACCCTAAATGACCGCTTGGGTTCACGACGTGATTTGGTTGATCCCGGCGCTGCCGCTGGCGGGATTTCTCGTCAATGCGGTCGCGGGTCGCAGAATGTCCCGCGGACTTTCAGGGATGATCGGGGTCGCCGGGCCGGTGCTTGCCTTCGTCGTGGCGCTGCCGGCGTTCCTGGAGGCGGCTTCGGGCGTCCTCATCAGCCAGACGCTGTGGCGGTGGATTCCGGCGGGGGAAACGGCGATCGACGTCGGATTTCGGGTCGACCCCCTCGCTTCCGTCATGCTCCTGGTGGTGACCGGCATTGGATCGCTGATTCATATCTATTCGCTCGGTTACATGAAGGAGGACCCCGGCTTCAGCCGCTATTTCGCCTACCTCAACCTCTTCATGTTTTCGATGCTCGTCCTCGTGCTCGCGGACAACCTGCTGGTGATGTTCGTGGGATGGGAAGGGGTGGGACTCTGTTCGTATCTCTTGATCGGCTTCTGGTACCAGGATCTCAAGAACGCGGACGCCGGCAAGAAGGCGTTCGTGGTCAACCGGGTCGGCGACTTCGGATTCCTGCTGGGGATTCTGTTTCTCTTCGTGTCGTTCGGGACGGTGAACTTCCAGGAGCTGAGATCGGCGGTTCTTGAGGGGGGCGGGGCGCCGGTGCTGCTGCTGGCGCCCGCGGCGCTGCTGTTCTTGGGCGCTTGCGGCAAGAGCGCGCAGATTCCCTTGCACGTGTGGCTGCCCGACGCGATGGCGGGTCCGACGCCGGTGAGCGCGCTCATCCACGCGGCCACCATGGTGACGGCGGGCGTTTACATGATCGGCCGGCTTGATTTTCTCTACGTCCAGGTCCCGGAAATCATGAAGGTCGTGGCGATCGTGGCCGCGGCCACGGCGCTGCTGGCGGCCCTCATCGCCGTCGTACAAACGGACATCAAGAAGGTGCTGGCGTACTCGACCATCAGCCAGCTCGGCTTCATGTTCGCGGGCATGGCCAGCACGTTCTTTTACACGGGAACGTTCCACATCGTGACGCACGCCTTCTTCAAGGCGCTGCTCTTCCTCGGCGCCGGCGCCGTGATCCACGCGCTTCACGGCGAACAGGATATTCGGAAGATGGGCGGGCTGGCGAAATCGTTGCCCGGGGTGTTCTTGACGTTCATCTGCGGCGCCGTCGCCCTGGCGGGCCTCCCCGGTTCAGCGGGCTTCTTCAGCAAAGACGCGATCCTCCAAGCCGTGTATGCGCGCGCGAACATGGGATACAACGCGTTCGGATTCGTCTGGATCGCGTTGTTGGCGACCGCCTTCCTGACGGCGTTCTATTCCGCGCGTCTGCTCGTGCGGGTCTTCTTCGGAGCGGCGGCGGAACCGCGCCATGACCTCCACCGGCCGGGATCGAGCATGTTCGTGCCGCTGGTCGTGTTGGCCGTCGGGTCGCTCTTCGCCGGAGGACTCTTGAATCCGTGGATGGAGCGCTTCCTGTCGGGAGGGCAAGTCGCGGCGCATGGGACGGCGCCGCCTCATGCGCATGCGCTGAACGCCACCCTGTCATGGATCCTGTCCCTTTCCGGATTCGGCGCAGCCTTCGCGTTGTACGCCCTGCGGGGCGACCTCGCCGCGCGGTTCGCGGAGAGCGATCTCGGACGCGTCGCCTATCGGTGGGTATCGAACAAGTTCTATGTCGATGAGGCGTATCACTGGACCGTCGTGGCGGGCACGAAGACGGCCGCGGCGGCTTTGTGGCTCGCGGTCGACCGGGTGTTGATCGACGCGTTGATGGTGGAAGGCGCGGGGTGGTTGGCGTACCGCGCCGGCACCGCGCTGAAGCGGGTGCATACGGGCGTTATCAGCTTGGCGGCGGGCGCCATGGCGGTCGGCTCGGCGGGGCTCCTGGCGTACGTGCTCTACCGCATCTTAAACCATGGATAACGTTCCTTGGCTGTCCCTGGTGACGTGGCTTCCGGCCGCGGCTGCGGCGGGGTTGCTGGCGGTTTCGCGCAAGGAGCTCATCAAGAAGATCGCGCTCGCCGTGTCCTCGGCGGTCGCCGTGGGCGCGATTCTGCTGGTCGCGGGATTCGACGCGGGCGCGGGCGAGCGGATGCAGTTCGCCGAATCGGTCTCCTGGATCGCCACCGACGACGGGGCGCTGGACATCCGGTATGCCCTGGGGGTGGACGGAATTTCCCTGGCGATGGTGTTCTTGACCGCGTTGCTGATTCCTCTGTGCGTGCTGGCTTCCTGGAGCGCGGTGAAAGTGCGGGTGCGCGCTTTTTACGCGGCGCTGCTGTCGTTGGAGACCGGGATGCTGGGCGTCTTCATGGCGCGGGATCTGTTCCTGTTCTACGTCTTCTGGGAAGCGATGCTCATTCCGATGATTCTCATCATCGGAGTCTGGGGCGGGCCGAGGCGCGTCTACGCGTCGGTCAAATTCCTGGTGTACACCATGGCCGGCAGCCTCTTCATGCTGGTGGGGGTTCTTTATTGCTATTTCGCTTCGGACGGGATGTTCGACATGGAGCGGCTTCCGGCGGGGCTGGCGGGCTTGTCGCTTCAGGAACAGAAGTGGCTTTTCCTGGCGTTCGGGATCGCCTTCGCGATCAAGGTCCCTCTGTTCCCGTTCCACACATGGCTGCCGGACGCGCACGTCGAGGCGCCGACCGCGGGGTCGGTGATCCTGGCCGGCGTGCTCCTGAAGATGGGCGCGTACGGATTCCTGCGGATCTGCATTCCGTTCTTCCCCGAAGGGGCGGCCGCGTTCGCGCCGGCCGTCGTGGCCTTGTCGGTCGTCAGCATTCTCTTCGGCGCCTTGATGTGCATGGCGCAGTCGGACATCAAGAAGCTCATCGCCTATTCTAGCGTCAGCCATCTCGGCTTCGTCATGCTGGGGCTGTTCTCATTCACGCTGGCGGGGGGACAGGGAGCCGTGTTGCAGATGGTGAATCACGGACTTTCCACGGGGGCGCTCTTCCTTCTGGTGGGCATTCTGTACGAGCGGGCGCATCGGCGCGGGACGGATGATTTCGGCGGCTTGGCGAAGCCCATGCCGCGGTACGCGACCATGTTCATGATCGTGACGCTGTCGTCCATCGGACTGCCCGGCCTGAACGGATTCGTCGGCGAATTTCTGGCCTTGAAGGGGGCGTTCGAGACGCGGCAGGGCGCGGCCGTGCTGGCCGCGCTGGGCGTGGTGCTGGGCGCGGTCTACATGCTGAAGCTGTATCGCGACGTCTTTTGGGGTCCCGTGACGGCGCGCCGCAACGAAGCGTTGCTCGACGCCTCGCCCCTGGAGGCCGTGTCGCTGGCGCCGTTGCTGGTGCTGATCGTGGTGTTGGGGGTGTGGCCCGGGCTGATCCTGAACCGGACGGAGCCGGCGGTTCGGGCGGCGCTGGAGCGGGTCGCGCCGCCGGGAGAATATTCGATGTCGCGGGAGGCGCCGCATGCCGACCGCTGATTGGAGCATGATCGGTCCGGTGCTGGCCGTGCTGGCCGCGGCGCTCGGCATGGTCGCGCTCGACCTTTTTCCCCGCCGCCCGTGGCATCGCAGCGCGGTGGAATGGACGGCGTACCTCGGGCTGATCGCCGCGATCGCCTTGCTGCACGGGGCGGGAGAACCGAGGGTCGGATTCGGCGGGGCGCTGATTGCGGATCCGCTGTCCCGATTCATGTCGTTGGCGATTTTGCTCGCCACGGCGCTGGCGGTGCCGGCCTCGCTTCCGGCCATCGCGGCGCGCGGGCTGTTGATGGCGGAGTATCTGGCCCTGCTGCTTTTATCCGCGGCGGGAATGATGCTGCTGGTGATGAGTCACGATCTCATCACGATGTTTCTTTCCGTGGAAGTGCTCTCCTTGGCTTTGTACGTCCTGTGCGGGATAGCGCGCAAGGACGCGCGATCGAACGAATCGGCCATGAAGTATTTCGTGTTGGGCGCGTTCGCGACCGGATTCTTGCTCTACGGAATGGCGCTTGTCTACGGCGCGGCCGGGACGGTTTTCCTGTCCGGCATGTCCGATGGAATAGGGGGGACGGAGGGATCGGTCCTCGCGGTGGCGGGCGTGAGCCTGATCGTCGCGGGGTTCGCCTTCAAGCTGGGCGCCGCCCCGTTTCACATGTGGGTGCCCGATGTCTATGAGGGAGCGCCGACTCCGGTGACGGCCTTCATGTCCGTGGCGGTGAAGGCGGCGGGTCTGGGCGCGCTGGCTCGCTTGCTGGTGGGGGGGATGGCGCTTCAGGCCGACGCGTGGGGACCGCTGGCGGTTTTCTTGGCGGCCCTGACGATGGTCGTCGGAAATCTGGGCGCGCTGACGCAGGCGAGCGTCAAGCGGATGCTGGCGTATTCGAGCATCGCCCACAGCGGATACGCGCTGATCGGGGTGGCGTCGGCGGCGTCGCCCGAGGCGACGTATGCGGTGGCCGGGATCTCGGCCGCTCTCTTTTACGCGGCGGCCTATCTGGTGATGACCCTGGGCGCGTTCGTTTTTCTGATGTTCGCGGGGCGGCCCGGTCAGGAGGCGGAAACGTATGACCATCTGGCGGGGCTGGCGCGCCGGCGTCCCTGGGCGGCCGCGCTCATGACGGTCCTGATGGTGTCCCTCGCCGGGATTCCGCCGACGGCCGGGTTCATCGGGAAGTTCGTCCTCTTCAAGGCGGCCGTGGAAGCCGGGCAGGTGGGGCTGGCGGTGATCGGCGTCATCACCTCCGCCGTCGGGGTCTACTACTACCTGCGCGTGGTGGTCGTGATGTACATGCACGAGCCCGAGGAGGTGCCCGGCCGCAAGGTAGAGCCGGAAGCGCCCCCGTTCGATCCGAACCTGGGTTGGGTCGTGGCGATCGGGGCGGCCTTGACCCTGCTTCTGGGCGTCTATCCGACGATTTTTCTGAACTTCTCCCGCGCCGCCGCTTCGACGCTGCTCCCCTGACCGTTACAATATATTTTGAAAATTATTTGTAACCGTTACGAATAATTTTGAGAATATATTGTAACGGTCAACGGCGAGGGATGCGCAGGACGCGGTGCGCCACCTTGATGCATTTCTCGACCACGACGTCCAGGCCCGACTGGGCCGCCTGCGCGGCGGCTTCCGCGTGGCCCACGCCGAGCTGCATCCATATCGCTTTCGCGCCGACGACGAGCGCCTGTTCGACGATCGCGGGAACGTGTTCGGGCCGCCGAAAGATATCCACGATGTCGATGGCCTCCGGAATCGAGCGCAGGTCCGGATAGCAGGGGCGACCCAGAAGCGTGCCGACCGCCGGATTGACCGGAAACACCGCATACCCGGCGGCGATGAGATACGCGGCCACGTCATGGCTGTCGCGGCGGGGGTCGGGCGAGCAGCCGACGACGGCGACGGTTCGCGACCGAGTCAGCAGATTCCGAATGGCTTCCGTGTTCTCGGAGATGTTCATGTCGATCTTGAAACGAACCTGCCGTACGCCTCCGCTTCCCGTTCGCAGGCCAGTATCGCTTCCTCGATCCGGCGGCGCCAGGATTCCATGCCCTCCGGCGTCACGTCGGGCGGCACGCGGATCGGTGCTCCGAAGCTGAGAATGATCCGGCTGAAAGGCCGGGGAAGCGCCGTGCGATCCCAGCTTCGCAGCCGCCCCGCGCATAGCGCATACGCGCCGACCGGCACGATCGGAAGGCCCGTATGGCGGGCGGCGGCCACCGCGCCCATCTTGGCCTGACGGGCGGGGCCGCGCGGGCCATCGGCAAGAAACACCAAGGTGTCCTTGTTTCTCCCCCGAACGATCAGCTCGTGCATCGCTTCGGCGCCCCCCCGCGAGGAGGAGCCGCGCACGCTGCGGTATCCCAGATTGCGAAGGACCCGCACGACGAGCTCTCCGTCTCGCGATCGGCTCGTCAGGATCACATAATTCCTGCGGCGAAAATAATCGGCGTAGAAGAGGAAGTACTGATGCCACAACGCCCCGATGACGGGCGAGCGTCGGCGGAGCGAACGCTCGATCTCCGGACGCAGCACCGTGACGCGGCAGGTCCAAAACCACGCTCGCAAGATCCAGGGGACGATCCAGCCCGCCAAGCCCGCCAGGATCCTGAAGCCGAGCGGATAGGCCGATCCCGCGGGGGACATGAGGAGGAATTATATCGGCGGCGATTCACGGCGGACATACGGCACGATCATCGCTATAATCACGGACGTGGCGGACGATCCCGAGCTCATCGGCGACCTGCTCATCGAGGAGGGCCTGGTCACCCGCGAAGAGCTGATCGAATCGCTCTCCCAAGCCGACCCTCACGATCCCCTGGTGGAGGCGTTGCTCGATTGCGGCCAGCCCCGCCGCTCCGAATTGGCCCAGTGGCTGGCTCGTCGGGTCCGCGTGCCGAAGATCCGGGATCTCCGCGCCTTGGCCCTGCGGCCTCCCTTGACGCGCTTGGTGCCGGAAGAACTGGCGCGCCGATCGGTTCTCCTGCCCGTGGCGAAAATGGGGTCGCTGCTCTTCGTGGCCCGACCCCATCTTCAAGATCCCTCGGCGATTCGAGACGTGCGCCGAATCACCGGGCTGAAAGTGAAACTCCTGTTGGGCGACGAAGCTCAGGTGAAAGCCGCCATCGAGTGCCTGTACGGCGACCGGCGGACGCCGATTCCGGCGCCGGCGACGGACACTCGGCGGATCGGCCTTATCTCCGCGGCTCATCCCAACGGAGGCGGTCCGCCGCTGATGGAAGCCGTTCGCGTGCCGGACGAAATGTTCGAGACGCGGGGGAAGGCTCCATTCGCCGAGATGGTGCTGTACTGGAAGAAATTGCTCGTGGAAGGCCGGCCGGTGCCGGCGGCCAGGGCGTCCCGCGCGGTCCCTCCCCCGGGTTCATTCCCGTAATTCATTCATTCTTTCCGGAAGCCGCTTCAATCTTGCGAAGCATGCCGTCGATGACCGCCCGGTCGGCGGCATCCAAGGTCGCTCCTCCGTACCGCACGGCGTAGAATTTCTCCGTAATCCATTCCACGGCATCCGCCGGAAGCGCGCGCCGCGCGAGGTCGGCGTATTCTCTCCCCGTCCAGCCGGCCGGTTTGCGCGGAACGCGCCGCGCAGCGAGCCACAAGTAGTGCTGATAGAAGTCCACGCTGGAACGGTCGCGGAACCCGGACAACAATTGACGGACGCGGCTCCTTTGAGGCGTCGGAAGCAGCGCGTAGACCGCGGCTCCGGCCGCCAGGGTCGACAGCAGGAGGATCCAGGCCCTGGGAGAGAGGGCCGCGTCCAGGGCCCGTCGGAACGTCCCAAAGACCCGCCGCGCGGCGTCCGATTGCAGCATCGGGTTGAAATCGACGATCCAATGATCCCACCTCTTCGCCTTCGCCGGCGCCCCCTCGGACACCTCGGTCGCCGTGGGCGTGGAGGCTTCCTCGGGAGCCGATGGCGGCGCGTCCTCGGAAGTCGCCTCCCTCACCAGCGAAGCGGGCGGAGTGGCGTCGATCGAGATCCATCCCACGCCGTCCACCGCGATCTCCGCCCAGGCGTGAGCGTCCGCCAGCCGGAACACATAGACGCCCCGGCTTCCATCGGGGTTCCGGATCGGTTTGGAGGCATGGAATCCGGCCGCGAAACGCGCCGGTATTCCGCACGCCCTCGCCAGGAGCGCCATCGCCGTGGCGAAGTGCATGCAATAGCCCCGGCGCTGCACCAAGAGGAAATGCTCGATGCGGTCCACGCCCAGCGGCGTTTCGAAGCCCACCGTCAGATACCGGAATCGGGCGGGATCCGTCAGCCAGCTTCGGATGGCTTCGATCCGCTCCCGCATCGTCGTTCGGCCTTCCGTAATCTCGGCCGCCAGGTTCCGGACACGTTCCAGTTCCGGCGGCAGTTCCGTCAGGTGCGGAGGCATGGGAGCGGGGGCCGCGGAGGGAGGAAGCATCTGCGACGCGTCGTGCGGAATGTACGCGGAGAGAATCTCGTATTGAGTTCCTTTGAGCGCCGGCGCGGGCGCCAGGATCATCCCGCGCGGATCGATCCGGTACTCCGTCCCGCGGATCCGCATGGGTTCGGCGATCGCCGGCACGACCTCCGGCATGTCGATGAGCGCGACGAGATTCTGGCGAACGAAGCCCCACGGCGGGCGCGGAACCGGGAATTCCACCCATTCGTCTTCCGCCTTGTCGTCGGCATCGGCGATCTTTCGAAAGCCCGGTTCCGACGTCCAGCTCCCCTCGCGATATACGTCGAAGATCCATCCGCGCAGGTAGACCGCATCGCCGGAGCGAAACGCGGGCTCCGGACCTTCCGCCATGGCCTGGAGCTCGAAAGCCGGCTGCGGATCGTGCACGATGGTCGCCAGGTCCGCCAGATCCAGGCGATCGGCGCGAGCCGAGAAGCCGGTTCGGAGGCGGGGGGGTGGTTCCGGGGGAACGTCCGGGGGGACCGCGACTCCGCCGGGAGTCCCCCGCGCCGCCGCGGCGTCGCTCGGCGCCGCCGTGAAGGCTCCGCGCGGAAAAAGCACGAATACGCTCGCGGCCAGCAGTGCCATGAGGGCGAGCTGAACCAGCGCCGGCGCCGCCCCCGACGGTTGACGGGTTTCCGCCGGACCGGCGCTCACCATGGCGGCGCGCATGAACGAATACAGCAGCAAGGCGCAGGACAGTCCGAACAGGGGCAGAAATTCCGTCGGCTGGAAAAACGCGGCCGAGATCATGAAGAGGGAGACGTCGATGATGCCCAAGGTCCAGAGGTCGTATTCGCTCTTGCTTCGGGAGAGCACGAAGACGATCGCGTTCCAGAACAGGAACCGTCCGATGGTTCCCGCGAAGTCCTCCTGCGGCGGCGCCGATCGCGAGACGAGCGTGATGAAAAGCACGGAGCCGGCGATGATCAGGCCGATCTTGACGTGCGGAGAGAAGAAGGCGCGCCGCACGCGGTGCTCCAGGAGCAGGCTCCAAAGGCACGCGCCCAGGTAGGCCGCCAGTTGATAGGAAGCCAGAGGGTCCGTCCCCATTCCCGCGATGTAGCCGCACAGGAGCGCCAAGTACATCGCCAGCCGCGCCCGCCGGTCCGCGGAGACCGGCGTGACCGAGCGTCCTTCCCGGGAAGGGGCCGCGAAGACAGGACTCATGCGACGTCAACTCGCGTAAAACATGATTCGGCGCATTTCGTCGGCGGGAATCGTCACCCCCCGTTCGGGGAGCGCCGGAGGCGCGTCCCCCGCCAGGAGCACGAACGTGAACGCCTCCGGATTCGGGGAGGACAAGGCCAACAGATCGGACACGACCGGCGACAGCGACGGCGCGATCAGCGCCAGGGCGCGCTCCAGATCGGACAACATCCGCCGGGAAGGATCGAGCGCCATCTCGGTCGATTCAGGGAACGCCGCCCGGAATCGAACCCACGCGCCCTCTTCCAGCAGCGCGGACGTCAGGGCGATCGCGAACGAAATCGCCCGCTCCAGGCGGGAGCGCCCGCGGAGGTCCCCCGGATTGGGAAGAAAAGTGTCCAGAATCACGATCGCTTCGCGGACATGGGTATCCTCGAGTTCGCGCACGAACAACCGCTGCGGAAGCCGCGCGGAGGTTCTCCAATGAATCCGGCGCAGGTTGTCGCCGGGCCGGTATTCGCGCACTCCCGCAAATTCGTCTCCGGTGGAAGCCAGGTCCCGCAAAGAACGAACCGCGGCCAGCCGCCCCGCCAGGGACGTCTGGGGAGATCGGGAGATGACGCCCGGTCGCGGCAGGACGAGCACCTGATCCTGGATATCCAGCGTGACGCGGCAGGCGACCAATCCCGGCGGAAACTCGGAGGTCACGGTGACGGGGCCGAACCGAGCCCATCCCCGCTGGTGGACGCTCACGGAAAACGTGGAGCGAACTTTGCGCCCGGGCCGGCCGTACGGCACGATGACCGGAGGCGGCTGAAGCGCCGCCCACCGGCCGTCCTGGGAGAGGCGATCCTCGATGCGGACCCGAACGAGAGGCACGAGGCGCTTTCGATTCCAGAGGCGCAGCGTGACCGAAAAGGGCTGCGTGCCGTGCACCATCTCCGGCAAGATTCTTGAGATGTCGAGTTTGCGCGCGGACATCAGCGTCAGGATCGCGTCCGAAAGGAAGAGCCCGATCAACGCCGAGAAGACGACGAAGAGCAGATTGTTTCCCCGCTGGGCGGCGGCGATTCCCACGGCGCCGGCGAGGACAAGGAAGACGGCGCCGCGCGGTTGCAGCCGGAAGCGGCGGGAAAGCACGCGGGCCGGTGCGCCCCGGACGTCGGATCGATCGGATTCCGGAAACCGGAGGTGGGGCATAAACGCCGCCGTCGCTTATTGCGGTACGCTGACTTCCCCCAGGATGCGTCGCAGCGTTTCCTGGACGGAGACCCGGCCGTCGGCGGAAGCGCGCGCGCGCTTTTCCATGATCCGGTGGGACAGCACCGGGAGCGCCACGGCTTTCACGTCGTCGGGGACGACGTAATCCCGTCCGTCCACGAGGGCGTAGGCCTGGGCGGCCCGCGCGAGGTGGATGGCTCCTCGAGGGCTGACGCCGGCGAGGAAGGATTTTTCGCCGCGGGTCTTCGCCGCCAGTTCTACCACGTACCCGGTGAGCGCTTCATCCATTTTCACTTGCTGAACCAGCTCCGCCAGCCGGCGAACGTCATCGGCCGCGACGGTCGGAGAAAGGTCGTCGATGGGATCGCCGAAGCGGCGCGAGACGAGGATCTCCCGTTCCTCGCGGGAGGTGGGATATCCGATCCGCAGGACCATGAGGAAGCGGTCCAACTGCGACTCCGGAAGCGGATAGGTTCCCGTGAATTCGAGAGGATTCTGCGTGGCGATGACCATGAAGGGTTGGGACAGGCGGTGCGTGACTCCGTCCACGCTCACCTGTGCCTCGTTCATGGCCTCCAGAAGCGCGGACTGGGTTCGTGGCGTGGCCCGGTTGATCTCGTCGGCCAGCACGACATGGGCGAAGACGGGGCCCGGCTTGAACACGAAGTCCTTGCGTTCCTGATCGTAGACGCTGATGCCCGTTACGTCGCCCGGCAGGAGATCGGGCGTGAACTGGATGCGCTTGAACGTGCAGGAGATCGATCGGGCCAGCGTGCGGGCGAGCGCGGTCTTGCCGACGCCGGGGATGTCCTCGATCAGGACGTGACCGCGCGCCAGCAGCGCCGTGACGGCCAGCCGGACGACCTCCGATTTGCCGAGGATGACGGACTCGATCGCCCGGCGCAGGGCCGTGATCTGCTCGATGTCCTTGGGTTCGATGCTCACAGGACGAGACGGAGATCCTTATGATTGGAAGGACGGAATTCGCAGCCCGAAGCTCGTCGCGGGGGGGATTATACCGCCGAACCGCGCTCCGGGGCCAAACAAATAAGTCTTGACAGGCATTTCACGAAAGCGCTAGATTTCGGCCGTTTTAGACGGTTTTTCTGCGTTTTGGGTCAATCACGTTTTGTGCCCCCGGGGCCGGAAAGGATTCGGTCATGGCGGATCTGCTGGTGGTGCAGTCGAAGGTTCGGGAGCTGGCGAAGAAGGGGAAGCTCCGCATGAGCGGCGACGCCGTCGAGCAACTCAGCAAGACGGTCGAAGGCCTCCTCAAGGCGGCGGGAGAGCGGGCCAAGGCGAACGGGCGTCTGACGATCAAGAAGTCCGATATCTAGCGGCCGTTGCCGTCGCAAGCTTCGCTCGAAAACCCCGCCCACGCGGCGGGGTTTTTCTTTTGGTGCGCTCTTTCGCTCGTCCCTACCGGCCGGCTTGTGCTCCGCGGTTCGGCGTCCTTGACGCCCTTCCGGGGGGTCTGTATTATCCGATCCACAGGCCAAAGGGCATGACGACCAAGCCGTCAGAAGAGCCTATTATAGAGGTCTAGCGAGACGGGCTCTAGGGAGGACCGCCGAAGTGCCCGAACTTACCATTCAGGTCCATGACGTGACTGATCAGCCGGGGACCACCCTCGTCACCTTGAACGGTTCGATCGACGCCAAGACGGTGATCACGTTCCAAACCCATCTCAACACGGTCAAGGAACGCGGCGCCAGCCGGCTTGTCTTGGACATGGAAAACGTCAAGTACGTGAACTCCACCGGACTGGGGTTTCTGATCAATCTATCCGATTCCATCTCATCGGATCGCGGAGAGATCGCGCTGGTGAAGGTTCAGCCGCGGGTCAAAGTCGTCCTTGACATGCTCGGTTTGAATTCCTTCTTCAAAATATATTCTACATGCGAAGAGGCGCTCAAACAGCTCCTCACGGACGGAACCGTCGGAGCGGATGATCCGACTCGCCTCGTAAGGAGGGGGGAGGGAAGCCCCTTCGGCGCCGCGCCCGAGCCCTCCGCCCCGGTGG
>JACQVR010000075.1 GCA_016209705.1 Planctomycetota bacterium | reverse complement strand
TCTGCCGCGCATCGTCTTCTCGCCTCGTCCAGGCGCTCACGCCCCGCATGACGCCCTACATCCCCCACCGCCCGACGCCCAAGCAGGCGGCCTTTCTTCTCCTGCCCTCCGACGAAGCCCTGTTTGGCGGCAGCGCCGGCGGAGGCAAAACTGATGCCCTGCTCATGGCCGCGCTTCAGTACGTCGACGTTCCAAACTACGCCGCGCTCATTCTTCGAAAAACGTACTCAGACTTGGCGCTGCCGGGCGCGCTCATGGACCGCTCCAAAAGCTGGCTCGGAGGAACCGATGCTACGTGGAACGAGACCATGAAGACCTGGTTCTTTCCTTCCGGCGCCACGATCTCCTTCGGCTACCTCGAAACCGAAGCCGACAAGTTCCGCTACCAAGGCTCCGAGTTCCAATTCATCGCTTTCGATGAACTGACTCAATTTCCCGAAAGCGCCTATCGGTATCTTTTCAGCCGCCTCCGCCGCTTGGCTGGCGTCGAGATCCCGTTACGGATGCGCGCCGCCTCGAACCCCGGCGGCATCGGCCACGATTGGGTCAAATCGCACTTCATCGACGCCAAGGATTCCGGCCGCGTTTTTATCCCCTCGCGCCTGAACGACAACCCGTTTCTCGACCAAGAACAGTACCTGCGGTCGCTGGAACATCTGGACCCCGTGACCCGCCAACAGCTCCTCGAAGGCGACTGGTCCGCCCGCAGCGGCGGCTCCATCTTCCGCCGCGAATGGTTCCCGGTGACCGATCACCCGCCTATGGCTCCCTCCATCCGGCGTGTTCGGGCATGGGATCTGGCCGCCTCCATCCGCGTCGAGGCCAAACGAACCGCTGGCCTCAAGCTGTCCAAGACTTCCGACGGCTTCTTTATGGTCGAGCACGTCCTTTACGGCCGCTGGACCCCTGGGGATCGAGATCGGGTGATCCTCGAGACCGCCAAAGCGGACGGCCGGAGCTGCGCGGTTCTCATTGAGCAGGAACCCGGCTCCGGGGGTGTCGCCCAAACCCAAGCACTCGTAAAGCAGCTGGCCGGCTTCAACGTTCAAGGCATTCGCCCCACCGGCGATAAAGTGGTCCGCGCAGGGCCTGTCGCCTCCCAGGCCCAGGCGGGAAACGTCCGTCTTCTTCAGGGCCCCTGGGTCGGACCCTTCCTGGACGAGCTGGAGGCGTTCCCCCACGGCGCAACCTCGGATATGGTCGACGCCCTATCCCTTGGCTTCAATTATCTCCACATGGCTCCGCAGCCGCGCGTGACGGTCGTCTGGTAGCCTGCCGCCCCAAAGCACGAAGGGTCACAAAATCCGCAAAAAACCCTCAAAAAGGCTCCAAAATGCCCCGGTTTACTGCAAAATACCCGCAGATTTGTACAAAAAGTCGGCAGGCGACTTTGAAAAGAGAGGCACATTGCACAGCCCCATCCAGTTACACCGCAATAGGTTATATCACCTTACTGGGTTCTCGCGATTCAGAACCGCTTCGTGGGGGCACTTTTGTTAGGTTGGCCTGAAAACACTATATCTATCTGCCCTGCATGGACTTATCTCATTTTAGCCCTTTTGGCGACCCCTTATATGGGCCCGGCGGCGATTGGAGTGAAAAATGGCGTGCCGGGGGCGGAAAGAGGGAACTGGCGAAGTGGAAATCTTGACAGGTAGGCGACGGAAAGGCGGAGGATCAGCGGACGGGACCACAATGACGGCGTTACACGAAAGTAAAAGAGCGAATTACCCGGCCCTTCGGAGCCGGAGGACGGGCAAGCTGCGCTCGCCCGCCATGAGGCGCACTGTCAAGACGCCACTTTCGAGCCGCCTTTTGGACCTCGGCGTTTTGCCGAAGTGCGCCTCGTCGGGCGTACGGAGACCGAGTCCCCAATGCGGCCTCTCTGCATTAAACCACGCACAGTAACTTTCCAGCTGCCGTTCGATGGCGCGGATCGGGCGGTAGAGAAAAAGACCTCTCGCAAACTCGGATTTCATCGACCTCCAGAATCGCTCGATGGTTGCAATCGAGTTCGAGCGTCCCACCGCCCCAAACCTTCGCCGGATTTTGCGTCGTCGCAGGTAACCGGCAAACCGGGCCGCGGTGAACTGTGCTCCATGATCCGAGATGATCCATCGCGGTTTCCCATGACGGTTGATCGCCTCGCGCTGGAGGTTCACGGCAAACGCCGCGTCCGGCTCGCTGGGCGACACCCGAATCGCCAGTACCTTGCGCGAGTAGGCGTCGATGACGGCCCCGACCACGACGGAGCGGAAGAAGGATTTCAAGCGCGTGAAGTCTGTGAGGTAGATGTGGCCTGGAAACTTGGCTACCAGCTTTCCCCGGTGAATGAGAGCAATCCGGCGAGCCTTTCTGGGCGGGCGTCTCCGCCGCAGAATCCGTTGAACGCTCGTGCGCGAAGCCTCTATTCCAAGCCGAGCCAGAATTCCTGCGATCCGCCTTGTTCCCCACCGTGGCCACTCGTGTTTCAGCTGCCGAACAATTTGATCGACCAGTTCCGGAAGGCGATTGACCGGCGGCCGGGCTTGCACGAGGCGAGCGACGCCCGAAACAACCTCCTTCTTCCAGTTCAGCACGGTCTGAATCGAAAGCACAAACGTCCGCGCCGTCGCCTCGATCGAGAGCCCGTAGCGAGCCTGATGGATCAAGATGGCCAGGCGCTGCCACGACGCATAATGCGGGCGGCGGCGGGAGTCGACCTCACGCATACGGGAGCGGAGAAGCTCGTTCTCGGCACGCAGCTTTTCGAGGTGTTCGCGCAGGGCGTCGACTTCGGCAACGAGCGGCCGGCGTCGGCACACTCGGGCGCGCCAACGGTCATGGGCCAGGCCGATCCAGCGGGCGATGAAAAGTAGAGCTTTGAGCATCTGGAAAGGCTATGCGGCTCCCCGGCATCGGAAGCAAGCAGGGTGCGAAATTCGCGGTATTACATCCCGAAGATCTCGCGATCCGGAAGAACAATCTTGAAATGCTTGTCGAAGGAGGCCACTTTCTCGATGTTCAGACGGCGGATCATGGCTATCGAGACGGCATCAGCAAAACTGATCCGCTGGTCCGCATACTTCTCCATGATGCGCAGCGCCTCCCTCCAGTCGGAGGTTTCGCTACGCACCAGGGTCCCAGTTCTACCGTCGATCAGATCCCTCGCGAACTGGGTCACCCGAGGCGCGGAAAGAACACGGCGAAGCAGCGTTGTGCTCTCGGATAGGATTAGTTCGTTGGCGATAGGCGACAGAGCCGTCGGGGCGTCAAGAATGGCCTTGGCCCTGGCGTGCAGAGGGTCGGATTCATGGACACAGCCTATCCATACCCCCGAGTCCACGAAGAGGGCGCGCATAACCTATCGCCCGCCATAGAGGTAC
This sequence comes from Planctomycetota bacterium, assembly GCA_016209705.1. Classification (GTDB taxonomy): domain Bacteria; phylum Planctomycetota; class MHYJ01; order MHYJ01; family JACPRB01; genus JACQVR01. The sequence continues at coordinate 7,109 of JACQVR010000075.1, read as the reverse complement.
TCATCGTGGTCCTGGGCGAGACTTTCTCCGGTGCCTTTGGCCGCTCCAGCCCAATGCTTCATCAGATATTGGATCTGCTTTCGCCCTTCCTCCTCCGTGGGGAGGGTGAACGGGAGCGAAACCGTCACGTCGACCTCGTCTCCGGTATGCGCGGCCAGTTCCGGAGGAAGTGGGAGGTGCCCGTCCGGCAGAACTGTCGCCTTGTAATGAATCGGTGCCATCTATCGCCCTTTCGTCAGCAGGGTCAGTATACCCGCGAGCACCGCGAGGGGCAAACTGGAACGCGGGGGTGCTCTGGTAACGCTCGGAGAACTCGGAGAGCCGAGAAAGTGGAGCCAAGCACACTTATTGACGGAATATTGTAACATCGACTTTTGTACCTTCCCAACCGCCTACCCCGGAACGAGTTATGGATGGACTCAGAACCAAAAAGTTTGTAATGCGGCCCACCCGGGGAGCTTTTGTTCAGGAAACAAACCGTCGTAGAGACGCGTTTACGGCCTCCAAAGGCCGGTTTCAAGGCCCACCCTAAAGCGCGACGACCCCAGGCGTTACGCACGAACTCGGGGGTTTCGCCGCTTGGCTGCGGGAATGGCATCTCAGTAGCTTGCTGACGGCCACGGATGCATCCTGGAGGCGCAAGATCGCATCTCGAATTCTCGAATTTGGGGAGAGATAGTCCACCTATCCGGATCGAGGCCGGGCGCTGGTCCGCTTCTTGCGAGAAACGCGCAGAGGGGGGAGAATGCACCCCGCCCAGGGAACCATTCGCCTCAGCTCACCTATTTCCGCGGACGAAAGCCCTGCTACCGTCCTGTTGGCGCGGGAGGTGGTGGCCGCGGAGGAAGGACGAAGGTCTCACCGCATTGCTTGTTGCGACACTTGAAAACCCGGGTCTGGTCGGTCTTCGTCTGCCGCAGATCCGCAGGCTTACCGCACTTGATGCAGGGAACATGCATGGCTCGGATTTCCTCATGCGCGCGAATCAACGGGCGGCTGACCCAACGGTGAAGGCTCAGAGATCGCATCCCGTCGCCGCCGCTCCGGTGCATCCGACGCGAGGGCAGAATAGCATTTCCGCCGGCGGCGCCCTAGCTCCTCCAGTTGCTTGCTGGTAACGATTCGGAACGGAGTCCCGATTCCTGGACCGGCATGCCGCAGCCTCACGTCGTCCATCAGCCGTCCCATGACCACGACCGGCCTGCCGTTGGACATGCCCGCCATTCCCCTACTCCCGGCCGATCTTCACTCTTTCCACGATCACCAGCACCTTGCATTGCTGGCACAGGTGCCGGCGAACGGCATCAAGTCCCCGCGCCACACCTTCCAGCTCGGCAGCCGAGGCGTGAAGGCCACGACTCGCAGCCGATCCGCCTCCCCCGCCAGGAACGTATCCACGTCCGTTTCGATGTTCATGAGGAGCATGACGGCAACGAGGCGTGGAGAAAGCAAGCGATTGTCAATGGAGGAAACGCGCTTCACCTTTCAGCCACGAAGAACCGGAACCTTTGCTGTCCGACGTTACAAAATGGCCGCAAAACCCAGCCGCTCGCGGGGGGAGGAGATCATTTCTGCAGAATTTGTTGCCGAACCGCATGAAGGCCCCGGCAGACAAAAGCCGGTCAACGGCGTCCTTATCAAGACGCGCGCGCCGGGTTACGATTCTCTTCGTGGACGGCCAGAGATATCTTCTTGCGCCATCAGCAGGGCTACTGCCGGAAGAACTTTGCGGAGGCAAGGCGGCAGGCTTGGCGCGCCTTATGGCGGCTGGCTTGCAGGTCCCCTCCTTCTTGTGCCTGACCACAGAAGCTTTTCGTGCCCATCTCGCGACTCTGCCTCCAGAACCGACGCCTCGCCAAGTTAAGGATGCCCAGATGCCGGAGTCTGTCCGCGACTCTCTATCAGAGGCATTCAAGATGCTCGGTTCCAAGCCGCTCGCCGTGCGGAGCTCGGCCACGACCGAGGACCACCCAGTACACTCCTTCGCGGGCCAGTATGTGACCCTTTTGGGGGTTCGAGATTTGGCTGCGCTGGAGCGAGCCGTGAAGGCATGCTGGGCGTCCCTTCGTGCGGAGGACGCCATAACCTATCGCGCCAAAGCGGGATTGAACGGGGCAAATGTCGCTATGGGCGTCGTCCTCCAAGTCCACATGGCTGCCGATGCGACGGGGGTGCTCTTCACTGCCGAACCGATGACGCGCCGACGTGACCGGGTGATTGTGGAATCAGCACACGGCGCAGGAGAGACGGTGGTGAGCGGCCGTTTAGCGCCAGAACGACACGTATTCAGCTCACCAGGGCTCCGCTTACTTTCCGGTTCCCGAGGGTTCTCCAAGCAGGCTCGGCGCCTCGCCCTATTGGCCCGGCGCGCCGAAACTCGCTTGGGCGGCCCCCTGGACATCGAATGGGCACGAAGCGGCAAGGACATCTACTTCCTGCAGGCCCGGCCCATGACCGGCCACATCGTGCCGACGGAGGATCTTCAGGTCTGGAGCAATATCAACACGGCCGAAGTCCTTCCCCAGGTCCTTACGCCGTGTTCATGGTCCCTCATACGCCAGCTCCAGCATCGGATGTTCAGACTCATTTTCAAAGAGTTCGGGCAGGACATCGAAAGGACTCCCGTGGTTGGGCTCGTAGGCGGAAGGATCTATTTCAACTTGAGCGTGGCGGCGGGGCTGCTGAGGGCTATCCCCCTGATCACGCCCGAGCAGATCAACGCTCTCCTGGGCGGCGTTCGGTCCGAGCTCCCGGAGGGCGGAATCCCGCAGTTCAAGGCCCCTCCTCTTCGGCTGGTGACACGTTTCCTGAAGGTTCTCCTGTCGATTGCCGCAGCGACCCCCTCTCGGATCGAGCGGTTCCGGCGGTCCTACAGGGCGCAGACACTTCAGTTTGAACGGCAAAATCCCAGAACAATGGACCTCGCGGAACTCCGATCCTTCTTCCGCAACGTGGCGCGGCATCTCCTGTCGGAGGGCAGGGTGATTTTCATGGTGGCTGCGGCGATCGGCTGGTTCGAGCGTCTCCGCCGGTTCACTAAAGTCCACCTGGGTGACGAGGGGGAAATCCTAGCCCAGCAACTCGTGGCGGGGGCCGGCGGAATGGAATCCGCCGATGCGGGACTCGAATTGTGGGGGCTAGCGGACGGGCTACGCGGAGAGCCGGAGGTCATCGACGCCGTCCGGGAGAGCGAAGATCCCGCCGACTGGCGTCGGTTGCTGCAGGGGAAACCCTCAGGCGTGAAGTTCCTTCAGAATTGGGAACGCTTTCTGGAGCGCCACGGCCATCGGGCCGTGCTGGAGCTGGAGCTGGCCGAGCCGCGATGGCGGGAGTCTCCGGTCCTTCTTGCGAGGTCTTTTCGAGAATATGTGAACAGCCATGAGGAGATGGACCCGGTAGGGCGGCGTCAGAGATCGGCTTTGGCGCGAGAGGAACTGCTGGGGGCGTGCTTCTCCCGACTGAACGGACCTTTGCTGCGGGGCTGGTTCCGGTTGCTGGTCCGCTGGGCTGCGGCTGGACTGCGCCTTCGCGAGAACATCAAATCATCAGCCATGGTACAGTTCGCGGCTCTGCGCCGGGTCCTCCTCGAACTCGGGCACCGCTTTGCGAAGCGGGGGCTTATCGACACCGCGAACGACATCTTTTACCTTACCTTCGACGAAGTGGAGACCTTGGACCGGGACTCACGGGCGATGGTTCGGGAGAGACGTCAGGAGCACGACTGTCACGCCAGGATGCAGCCTCCGCCCGTCGTGGTCGGGAGGTGGGAGCCAGCGGCGGAGAAGAGTCCCGGGGAGGCGCACGGGCGGATCCTACAGGGGATCGGGATTTATCCTGGCCTGGTGACGGCGACGGCACGGGTCCTCCTGGACGCGTGCGACCGCGAGACGCTCCGTCCTGGCGAAATCCTCGTGGCACCCTTCACAAATTCCGGATGGGCACCGGTCATGCTGACGGCCGCCGCTCTGGTCGTGGACACAGGGGGGCTGCTGTCACACGGGAGTATCCTGGCGCGTGAGTACGGCATTCCGACTGTGGTGAATGTGGGCAGCGCGACGCGCGTCATCCGCACCGGTCAGCGGCTCCACGTAGACGGCGCGAGGGGTTCGGTGAAGATCTTGGACTAGAGCCTAATATTCCTGCAATCCTGGGAGGCCAACATGATCCAGACCGTACTGATCACCGGCGCGAGCACCGGAATCGGAAAAGCCACGGCCGAGCTTTTCTTCGAGCGCGGGTGGAACGTGGTGGCAACCATGCGGACACCGCCCAAGAGCGAACCCCACCCCCAAGACTCACGGTGGATAGTGGCCCGATTGGACGTAACCGACCCGTTGACCATCGAAAGTGCCGCCAAAGAGGCGATCGACCGGTTCGGGCGGATTGATGTGTGGGTCAACAACGCCGGCTACGGCCTCGTCGGTACGTTCGAATCCATGAACGGAGAACACATCCGAAGACAGTTCGAGACCAACGTCTTCGGCACGATGCGCTGCGCGCAGACCATCCTGCCGCACTTCCGCCAGAACTGCGGCGGCGTCCTGATCAACGTCACGAGCATAGGCGCACGGCTCACGTTCCCCTTCTACAGCGTCTACCACGCCACCAAGTGGGCGGTGGACGGCTTTTCCGAGTCTCTGCAGTTCGAACTGCGCCCGCTCGGCATCCGAGTCAAGATTATCGAGCCGGGCGCGATTCGCACCGACTTCTACGATCGTTCCGCGGACTTTGTTCACGACCAGGCGCTTATCTCTTACAACAACATGGTCGAAAAAGGGATGGCGAAGATGAACGCAACGGGTCGTAACGGCGCTCCGCCATCCACCGTGGCCGAGGTCATCTGGAAAGCCTCTACAGACGGCTCTTGGCGGTTGCGGTACGTGGCCGGTCTGGACGCGAAAGCCCTGCTCACGCTGCGCCGTGTGATTCCCACGCGCGCCTACCAGGCGTTGGTCCGATCACAAGTATTGAAGTAATGTCGCCATCCCACGTCAAACCAACCAACGCGGCGGCCTCCACCCGCAGCCGATCCGCCTCCCCCGCCAGGAACGTGTCCACGTCGGTTTCATTGTCCATGCAGCCCTCCTCGGCCCACATCACGGCAACGAGGCGCGGGGAGAGCAAGGTTCCGAAAGGAAGCACGGCGGTCCTGGTTGCTCTTTGGCACGCCCAAGAGGCCCCCACGTCGGCCTCGCTGACTTGCCTTCTCAGGAAGGGAATCAATGCCGCCATTCAGCGGGAGTTGGCCTGCTTCCAAGGCATGTCCCCTTGTAATGAAAAGACGTTGAAGCTCCCATTCCCAAGGGAGAGACTACTGTTGTTTTCCGTTTTCGGGAGGTTTACATGCGACTCAATCTCAAAGCGCTGGCGATCACCCTCGGAGCGGTATGGGGAGGCGCTGTATTCCTGGTCGGGATCGCGCATATGCTCTGGCCTGGTTACGGAAACACCTTCCTTGAGCTTGTTGCTTCGATCTATCCAGGGTATCAAGTCGGAGGATTCGGTCAGGTCGTCGTGGGAACGCTTTACGCCGTGCTCGACGGAATGATTTGCGGAGCGATCATCGCTTGGCTCTACAATGTCGCAAGTTGTCCAAGCAAAGCTGATGCTTCGACAGGAACCGCGGCTTCGGTCTCCGCTCCCAAATGATGCTTGCGTACCCGGGAAGTTGGTTTTTCCTCAACGTGGTCCGAGAGGAATCTGCGCCCCCAGAAGTTGCGTTGCAAAACTACTGGCCTTGTTCCTTCTTCTCGGCCCTGAACTTCGCCCATCTCGCCTTCTGGGCTGCCGCCATCTTCCGGCGCGACTCGGCGCTGAACCGGCGGCGCTTCGATGGCGACACGGTGGACTTCCCCGGACCTTTGACCTTCGCCCACCTACGCGTCGCCGCTTCGGATAGCTTCCGCCGCGCCTCGGCCGACAGCCGGCGGCGGCGTTTCTGTGGCCCGCGCCACGGCTTCCAGCTCGCCTGCCGAGGCGTGAAGCACTTTCGATTCCACGCCTCCCCCGCCCGTGTCGCTCGCGAGTCCGCGCAGCGCAAACGCGATCACCCGCAGCCGATCCGTCTCCCCCGCCAGGAACGTGTCCAGGTCAGTTTCGATGACCATGCGTCCCTCCGTTGCGCACATGACGGCAACGAGGCGCGGGGAGAGCAAGCTTCCGCATGGAAGCGTGGCGGTCCTGGCTACGCTTTGGCAGGTCCAAGAGGCCGCCACGTCGGCCTCTTTGACTTGCCTTCTCATGAAAGGGGAATCGGGCGCGGAACCGCAGTGCGTCATTTCCTTGCGAGTTGTGCACGGAGGCGTAAGATGCCCCTGTCCGGCACACAAGAGGGGGAAGACGATGAAACGCGCGGCGCCGAGAGCCGATTCATTCGTCGCCATCGATTTCGAGACGGCCGACTACGATCGCAACAGCGCTTGTGCCGTCGGTGTGGTGCGCGTCGAGCGGGGCCGCATTGTTCACCGCGAGAGCCATCTCATCCGCCCGCCGCGGCCCTACTTCGTATTCACGTACATTCATGGCATCACCTGGCCCATGGTGGCCAGGAAACCGTCCTTCCGTCAAATTTGGCCCAAGATTAAATCTGTGTTGTCCGGAATCCAATGTCTGGCCGCACACAATGCATCCTTCGATCATCCGTTCTGGAGGCGTGCTGCGATAGCGCCGGGCTCAAGACGCCGACAGTCCCCTTCCTCTGCACAATGCGCCTCGCGCGAAAAGTGTGGGGAATAAGGCCCACCCGCCTTCCTGATGTGTGTCGATATCTCGGATTTTCGCTGAAGCATCACGACGCTCTTTCCGACGCCGAAGCGTGCGCGCGTATCGCAATTGCAGCTCTGGCCGAATCGCTTCAAACTGCGCGATAGCCCGCTGGGGCGCAGAAGGCGACAGCCAGGACCCGCAGCCGGTCCGCCTGCTCTGCCAGAAACGTATCCACGTCCGTTTCGATTCGCTCCATGTTGCCTCCCACGTGCGACATGACGGCAACGAGGCGCGGGGAGAGCAAGGCAAGTAATAGGAATGTTCAAAAGTCCATGATTCATAATCGGTACATAAAGTCATGGGGTCGCACATAGCCCCTGCCCCGGAATCGGTTCGCGGTGAAC
>JACQVR010000078.1 GCA_016209705.1 Planctomycetota bacterium | reverse complement strand
TCCCAATCGCAGTCGTCCGCTTGCTCAAAACGCTTGCCTTGCGCGGTATCCTGCGTCGAGCCCTCAAACCCAGAGCCGCGGGAGGGGGGTGCAGAAAATTAGCTCGGGTTGCTTAGGCGACGTGCAGGAATTGATTCGGATCAACGGCCTCAAAGCGTCCTTCGGGAGAAAGCTACCCGCTTCCCTGAGAGCCAAGTTCCGTGAGTTGCTGGACAAGGCGCGGCGGCAGATAGAGCTTGAGTAGCCCCGCCCTCTTGGGCGACGAGCAGAATCAAGAAAACGATCCCCAGCAAATTCAGCAGCGCGAACGCGCCCCCCGCTTCTCCGGACGCGCTCCCGGTGCACGCGCCCGCCGTGCCGCTGCCGGTCGCTCCCGCGCCATCGAAGTTTTCGACGGGATCTGCCGACATGTGATAGCCCGTGAACGGCTGCGGGGCCTGGCGAATGTTCAGGCCGCGCAGTTGCTCGTCCTCGCGATGCATGTCGATCGCCGTCATGCCCGTCCCGCCCGTCGCGTAGTTCGGCGCCCAGGCGGGAATCGACACCGGACTGCGCGTCGATCCGTACGCCGTGCTCACGCCCAGTCCCGTGCCGAAATAGAGGATCTGGCAGGAGAAGGCCTTCGGTGTCCACGTTCGAGCAAGGTCCGCACCATGCGCGAGCTGGCCTCAAGTTGAATCCGGAAACGTTCTTCGGTGGTGAGGGAGCGAAGCCACTCGAGATGAAACCGGCGTTCCGCCTCCTCATTTGACTAGGCCAGCTTCAGGATCCGTCCTCGCATGCCGTCATCCTAACTCATCCGTCCGGGAACGGCCGGAGGAGGGAACCGTCCCGCGCCGAGCGGCCGCCCGCCCTCGTCGCGCCGCGTCCAGGAGATCGCTCGCATCCACGCCCAGGCGAATTGCCCGCACGCCCGCCGCGCGCGCGGCCCGCGCGTCCTTGAGCGAATCACCGATCATGAATGAGCCGCGCAGATCGATCCCCAACTCGCGCGCGGCGCGCCGGATCAAGCCCGGCCTGGGCTTGCGGCACCCGCACGACCGCGCATAGGTCCGAACCTTGCCCGCGACATGATGCGGGCAGACATAGATCGCCGCGATCTTCACGCCCTCCGTGGCGAGCAGCTTCCGCATGCGCGCGTTCACGGCGGCGAGCTGATCCCAACCGAAAAGAGCGCGCGCAATGCCGGATTGATTGGAGATGATGATGGGAACGTACCCAGCGCGCGCCCACGCGCGGATGCCCCGCGCCGCGTTCGGCATGAGCTCGACGCCTCTGGGATCCGCCTGATACGGCCGGTCGCGGATGACCGTGCCGTCCCGGTCGAGAAAGACCGCGCGCCGCCTCATGCGATCCGCCGGGACACGGGAAAGAAAGAGAACGCCAACCTCCACCACAGGCGGCGCTGCCGGACAAAGCGAGGCAGCGACGAGACCACGGCACGGAATCGGCGGCCGGCCTCCCGTTGCTCCGCCGGGTTTCCCGCGGCGGCCGCCGCCTGGGCCCATCGGAAGTACGCTTCGAGCAGCGACTCGTTTTCCTCGACCGCATGCCGGGAATACGCCAGCGCCTCCGAGAGTCGGCCCGCGCGATACTCCGATCGCGCGACGCCGAGAAGTGCTCCTTCATATCCGGCGTCCGAGGAGACGGCGAGGGCCTCCCGGTAGGCCTCGGAGGCGGCCTTCCAACGCTTCAGCCCGTAGAGAGCGTCTCCGCGGAGTTTGAAGAATCTATAAGGCACGTGATTGTAGCGCGGGTCTTCCCGCGCGATCGAAATGGCCTCCTCGATAAACCTGAGGGCCTTTTTCCACTTCCGGCCTTCGGCGCAGATCGTGGCCAGCCCGAACCGCACCTCCGCATCTTGAGGATTCGAAAGGCGCGCCCGCTGCGCGGCGACGAACCGCCGGCGGCGGTTCCATTTCCGAACGAGCGAAGCGATTCCGGCCGCCGTCCCGCCAAGCAGCAGGAAGAGAATCCACCAGCCGAAAATGCTTCCAAACAGGACATGCCAGAGCATCCGAACATGATAGCGACGCGCAGCTCCCGGCGCACACGCTGGGGAGGAATCGCACCGCCGTCAGCGCCGAAAGATGCGCAGATCGAGGAAATGCGGAGATCGCATCCGAACGCCGTTCTTTATCTCCTGTATCTCCCCCTATCTCCTTATCTCCATAAATGAATCAGCGCCCTCTCAACGATCTCGCAGGGGTTGCGCAGATCAAGGAGATGTGGAGACGTCATCCGAAATCCATCCGTCATCTCCCGTATCTCCCCTATCTCCCTATCTCCCTTAATGAATCAGCGCCCTCTCCACGATCTCGCACAAGATGTGCCCCACCGTGATGTGGCATTCCTGGATGTGCGCCGTGCGCTCGGACGGCGCGCGAAACACGTGATCCGCCGCCTTGGCGACTCGTCCTCCGCCAACCCCCGTGAAGGCGACGGTCTCCGCGCCCAAGCGCTTCGCCGCCCTCAGTCCGGCCACCACGTTCGGCGAGTTTCCGCTGGTGGACAGCCCGATGGCGACGTCGCCCTTGCGCACGTGCGCCCGCACGAGCCGCTCGAAAACGATTTCGTACCCGTAGTCGTTGCCGATGGCGGTGAGCGCCGACGTGTTGGTCGTCAACGCCAGCGCCGGCCAGGGCCGCCGCTCGCGTTCGAACCGCCCCTCCAGTTCCGCCGCGATGTGCTGCGCGTCCGCCGCCGACCCTCCGTTTCCAAAAAGGACGATCTTTCGCCCTCCTTTCAGGGCCCGGATGAGAACGCCGGCGATGCGCTCAATGGCCGGGCCGGCGCTCTCGGCCAAGAGCAGCTTCACCATCGCCGCCTCCTGGAGGCGCTCCTGGATCCGCCGGGACACGTCTCGACGCGTCATCGATCCCTCCGGATACGCGACACGATGTCGGTCGTCGAGACGCCCTTCACCAGCGGGGCCAGTTCCACGCGCCCTCCGTACGACGTCACCACCTTCCGGCCGACGACGTTCTTGCCCGCGTAATCCTCGCCCTTCACCAACACGTCGGGGCGCACGCGGCGGATCAACCGTTCGGGCGTGTCCTCGTCGAACCGCGTCACGTAGTCCACGCATTCCAGCGCCGCCAGCAGCCGCATCCGCTCCCGTTCCGGCAAGATCGGCCGGAGGGGGCCCTTCAGCCGCCGGACCGAACGGTCGCTGTTCACGCCAACCACCAGCACGTTCCCCTTAGAACGCGCGTATTCCAGCAAGCCCAGATGCCCCACATGCAGAAGATCGAAGCACCCGTTCGTAAACACGATCTTGCGCCCGCGGCGGCGTTCGCTTTCCAAAGCTTGCGCCAACCCGCGATCGGAAAGAATCTTCCGATGCGCGCCGGTCGTTTCTTCCGCCGCGCGATCCAGCAGCTCCTGGCGGGTCGCCACCGCCGTGCCGACTTTCCCCACCACGATGCCGGCCGCGGCGTTGGCCAGAAGCGCGCAATCCTCCAGTCCCAATCCGCTGGCGTAGCCGATCGCGAACGCGGCCAGCACGGTGTCCCCGGCTCCGGTGACGTCGTACACCTGCCGCGCCACCGCGCTCAATCGCACCTCGCAGCCGTTCGGACCGTACACATGCATGCCCTTCTCGCCCAGCGTGACGACGAGAAATTTCAAGCCCAGACGCGCCACGAGCGCGCGCGCCCCCGTCTCCAGTTCGTCCTTTCCGCTCACCAGCGCCAGCTCGGTCCGGTTCAGCGACGCGCCGGTGGCCCGGCCGTACTTGCCGACGTCGCGGCTCTTCAGTCCGACCAGAACGGGTTTCCCCCGGCGGTTGAAGGTCGAAATCACGCGGCGCGAGATCCTTCCCGTCATCGCGCCCTTGTTGTAGTCGGACACCAGCGCCACATCGCAACGCGTCGCGGCCCGATCGATCGACGCCATGAGCGCGCGTTCTTTCGATGCGTCGAGCGCGTGGCGCCGCTCGTGATCGATCCGCAACATCTGCTGGTTGTGCGCGATGAGCCGCGTCTTGATCGCCGTGGGACGCGAAGGATCGCGAATGACGCCCCGCGTGGAGACGTCCAACCGCGCGAGAAGGCGAAGAAACTGATCCCCTTCCTTGTCCCGCCCCACCACCCCTCCGCACAGCGCGGACGCGCCGAGCGCGGCGGCGTTGTGCGCCACGTTGGCCGCGCCGCCGGGCCGAAACTCTTCCCGCGCCGCATCCAGGATCTGAACCGGGGCCTCGGGAGAGATGCGGCTGACCTCGCCCCAGACGTACCGATCGAGGATGAGGTCCCCGATGACGAAAACCCGGGGAGCGCGGAGGCGATGGACGACGTCGGCCAGCCGATTTTGCATGGGCGCGGGAGGGGAATGGTAGCACGAGTCGAGGCGCCGCGCGAAATCTTTTCCATGCCCCTCGCCACCCGCTATGATGCGCGGATGTCCCGAACCTCTTTTTTTGCGGCGATCATCGTGGCGGCCGGTTGCAGCGGCCCCGAGTTTCCCGATCTGCCGCCGATCGCGATCGGCGGCGGCGGCGCGCGCCTGATGACCGACGCGCGCACCCCGGCCGAAGCATACGACAACGCGTACTCGCGGTTGACCGGGCTGCACCTCCAAGTTCGCGACTCGCTGTCGCGGATGGGGATGAAGAACGTGGCGGGCGCCAAGGCGGCGCTCGACGAAATCGTCGAGAACCTCGAGATCCTTCACTCGCTCCTTTCCGACCCCGCCGCGAAGGAGGCGCTACGCCCGTACGTGATCGCCTATCGCGAGTTGGCCGCCGACGTGGAGCGCGGCCGCTACGGCGCCAACTGGAAAACGCAGATCGACCAGGCGGAACGGGAGATCAAGTCGCGGTTCGCCCCGAGCAAGGTGGCGATCATGTCCTCCTGGCCGCCGGGTAGGGAACCGACTCCGCCGGACGCGGCGAAGCCCGCCGCGGACGCCTCCACGCCGGAGCCTCCTCCCCCTCCGGTTCCGTCGTACCGGCTGGCGTTTCAGGCGTGGAAGCAATCGCACGCGGATCTGACGGAGCGATTCAAGAACTCCGCGGACTGCGCCGGAGCGTACGCTTCCGTTCTGGAGGCCGTGGACGCCATGAAATCCCAGCTCCCCGAAGCGCGCCGCGCCAAGCTCGAATTGATGCGCTCCGTCTACGAGCAGCAGCACGCCGAAACCAGCGGCTTCACGAAAATCCCGGAGCACGGATCGAAGGAACTCATCCTCCGGCAGCTCGGCATCGTCCAGGAGACGTTGGAACGGGAGTACGATCCCGAGAAGAAATAGTCCATGCACGTCGCGTTTCTGATCGCCTTTGCCGCCCTTCAATCCGGCGAGTCGTTCGAGGCCCGCCGCGACCGGATCTGCGCGCGCATCGAGGAACTGCGAGGCCTCCGGTTCAAGTCCCCGATCGATCTGCGCGAAGGCTCCCGCAAAGCGTACGCGGAGCTCGCGCTGGAAGACGCCCGTGCGCTGTACGGCGGAGACCTCGCCGCGTTCGAATCCGTCCTGAAAGCGCTGGGCCTGGTTTCAGGTCGCCTCAAGCTGGAGCTGGCCATTCCGATGTACGCCGCCGCCTCCGTTCAGGCCTACGTCGGCCGAGAGGCCGTGCACGTCATCGATCCGAACGTTCCGGATGACGAACTCATTTACAAATTCACCCTGGCGCTTTCCACTCAGCAGAGGGACTGGAAGCCGGAACGGGCGAGTTACGACGCCCAGATGGCGCTTCTGGCGATCCGCCACGGCGAGGCGGACATGACCAAGCAGCTTTACTGGGCCGATCTCAAGGTCGGCGAACGACGCGCGGACCGCAACCACGTTGCGACGTTGGTGGAGCGCGCGCTCAAGTGGGAACGGGAAACCAGCCGCTTCGCCAGCCTCGTCGCGCCGCGGATCTTCGTGCGCTCCAGCGATTTCATCTGGAGGCGCGGCGGCATCTTCATGGAGACGATGCGCCGGGAAGGATTCGCGGATCGCCTGGCCAAGGTCTACGCCGGCCCGCCCGTTTCCACGGAACAAATTCTTCATCCGGAGAAGTATGTGACCAACGAGCGTCCGGTCGAGCTGGATCTGAAGCCGGTCGACGAGATGCTGGCGGCGCGGAACTGCACCAAACTGTACGAGACCACGCTGGGCGAACTGGGCGTGGCCATCTACCTGGAAACCCTCCTCGAAAATCCGGATTCCCGCGCGCCGGAAGGGTGGGGAGGCGACCGTCTGGGCGCCTGGAAGGATCCGAACGGCAAGCTCCTGATCGTCTGGGCGACGGAATGGGACAGCGGCAAAGACGCCTTCGATTTCGAGCGGGACGCCGCCCGGGCGATCGAAACCTATCGCCGGGAAGGCGAACCTCCGCCGATCCTGCTGCGGGGCGAGACGGCGCGGACCTTGGTCTTGTTCTGCCCGACCGACTATCGCGAGGAGGTCGAGAAGGCCGTGGGGAGAATCAAACGCGTTCCGGGATCAAGGTAGCCATTCATCATAGAGGATGAACCACTCATCGGAAGTCCGGCCCGGCCAATCCTTTTCTTCCACGTACTGTCCGCCCGCGCCCTCGATCACGCGTTTCATATAAGTTTCCCCGGGATCGAAATCCGTTCCCCATAGCCACGCGCTGCGGCCCCACCGCTTCTTGGCCTGACCGTGCGAATAGACGCCCCGTCGCGACTCGATGTCGCGATTCGTCTTCGGAATCCTGTATTTCTCGCACAGCTCCGAAATCACTTCGATCACTTTCTTCGTCTGCGCGGAATTCTCGAGCAACACGCTTTCCCCGAGGCCCACGATCTCGATCTGGACGCAATGATCGTTCGTTCCCCCGGCCGCCACCACCTTGTCTTCAAGTCGATCCACGACCTGGTACGCGCGGCCGTCCACGTCGACGGTGATCGTGGGTCCCAAGCGCCGCCTCTCGAACGCCTCGATGGCCTCGTCGTAAGTTTCGGTCGCCGTGAAGTGGAGCACGATCCCGCGCGGCTCGATCGTCCCTCGATCCACGTACTTCATCCGCCGCGCTTCGACGACCTCGACGGATCGCAGCGCGGGAGGAGGCGTCGGCGTCAAGCCGCGCCCTTTCGTGAGCGCTCCCCGCGTGGAAAGATCGCCCCCTTCCCACGCCAGCGCCCAGCCCTCCTCTGCCCGACCCTTCCAGTCTTTCTCTTCCACGAACACGCCGCCGGCCCGTCTCAGGAGTTCCCGCATGAACGCTTCGCCGGGTTCCACGCGATCCTTGCGTTCCCCCCGCCGGAACCCTCCCCACCGGTATTTCGCCTGCTGGTGCGAGAAAATGCCGCGACGCGAGACCACGTCCGCGTTCGTCTTGGGAATTCCGAAATGGTCGGCGGCGACCCGGACGACGCGCGCCGCGGACTCAAGCTGCGCTTCATTCTTCAAGAGCTCCTCATCCACCCCGCCCACGACGGATACGTGCAACGCCACGTCGTCGAAGCCACGAGCGGCGCGGACCCGGCGGTCCAGATCGACCAGCCGATAGGTCCGGCCGTCCGCGTCGACCAGCAGATGCACTCCCATGGCGCGATATTCCAGCGCGGCCAGCGTCTCCATCAGGGAGAGCCCGGACGTCGAATGCACGACAATCGCGGTAGGCGTCAGGGCGCCCCGATCCGGGATCGCCAGCCGGCGTTCGGTCGTGACGTGCTTCTCGAGGGCCTCGGGAAGGGGCGAACGCAGCGCCGAGGGCGCTTCCCTCTCCTCCGTCGCGGGCGGATCCGGCCAGGACCAGGGGGAAAGCCCGGCCAGCATCGCCACCGCGGCCAGAAAAACGCTCGCCGCCGCCAGCCAGAATGCGCGTTTCAGCGTGCTCATCTGAACTTTCGAGCGTCGGCCCTCGTTAATTCTCTTGAGACCCGGAACACGTATTTTGTAATGTCCCTACCCATGCTTAAAGCAAAGACCGCGTCGATCCTGCTCGGCCTGCTTCTTGTCTCCGCGGCCGAGGCGCAGGACAAAATCGTCTGGAAGGACAACACTCCGACCTATGAATGCCGCGTCCTCAGCCTGACGTACGAAAAGATCACGTACGATCTGGGCGCCGGAGCGCCCCAGCAGAGCAACGCCCGCAACGTGCGGGAAATCGAATTCGACCCGAACAATGTTCCCTTCGACTTCCCCTACGCGCGGCAGGAACTCCAGCGAAACCCGAGCAAAGACGTCGCCACGCGGTTCGAGCGGATGAAGAAGGATCCGCGGACGTCCGAACCCGCCCGGGACTTCTGCCGCAAGCATATCATCGAAGCGCTGCTGGGCGCCGGAGATTTCGAAGGAGCCATCGCGGCGGCGAAGGCGCTTCGCACGGAAAAGTCGGATTCGTTTTTCCTGCGCGATTCATTCGTCCTCCAATACGAAGCGGCGCAGGGGCTCAACGACGCCAAGCTCCAGGAGGAGACGCTCAAGGAGTTCGAAGCGGCCGCGCGCGAAAAGCGCATGTCGGAATGGAACAAGGACGTCGACCTCATGAAGGCGGACGCCGCCGAAGCCAAGCAGAATCACCACCTCGCTCTTGAGATCTACAACAAGTACGCGAACGATCGGGAGGTTCGCGACGCCGCCTCGTTGGGCATTCTGCGCTGCTTGAGCGCGATGAAGGATTGGGTCCGGCTCAAATCCAAGGCGGAAGCGGTTCTGAGTGAGGTCAAGCAGCGAAAGGACGCGCCGGTTCGACTCCACCTGGCCGCCACGACGGCGCGGGGGGACGCCCTGATGGCGGAAGGAAAAGTCAAGGAAGCGCTCCTGGATTTCATCTACGGCGCCTGGGAGCTCGGCCCGCGCCTCGGGGAGCTGTCGCGCGAGCACGAAGCGGCGCTGGCCAAGGCTTCCATCGCCGCGGCGCAATACGCGAAGTCTTTTGGAGAGAAGAACAAGGAAAACAAGACGCGCTATCTCCAGCGGGCCCACGACTTGTTCCAGGAGCTACAGCGGACGTATCCTCGCACCGCCTGGAAACCGGAGGTGGCGGAAGCCCTCAAGAGGGCCGAGAAGAGTCAATAGAGCTTCTGCGTCCGCGCCCCGGGAAAGTAGAACGTCAGGATCTCCGGCGCGCTTTTTCCCATCGCGGCCAGCTTGTAAGCTCCCCACTGGCACATGCCGGCGGCATGGCCCCATCCGCGGCCCTCGATCACGAGTCGGCCCCGTTCCGTTCGCACCGATTCCCACAGCGTGCTGCGGATGGTCCGCGGATCGAGCTTGCGCCGGAATCCGTCGTTGGCGTGAAGCCGCTTTGCCGCGGCGGCGCCGTCCATCGTGATCGCCACCTCCTGAGCGTGGCCGCCGGGAAGCGTCTGGGTCACGCGGACGTCGCGGATCATCCCGGCGCCGGCACCGAACAGCTTTTCCGCGACATCGCCGAGGGGGATTTCCGTTTTCCAGCGATAGTATTTGGATTCCTCGCAATAGCCGCAGGGCGTGCCGCGCAGGGGAGGGATGTCGTTGCGTTCCCCCAGGACCAGGAGGGCGGGCTCGGTATGCCCGCCGCAGGTGGAGGAGTAATAGGTCTTGAAGATCTTATTTTGGTACATGACGAAGAGGCCTCGTGTTTCGTCCACCAAGCGGCAGGCTCGCTCGGAGGCTCGCTCGCGTCCCGCGTAGACTTGGGATCGCTCGTCGTCGTAGACATCGAACGGTTCGCCCCGCACCCTCCGCAGGGTTTTCTGCTGCGCTTCCGCCAGGGCGTAGGTTCGGGCGGCGATCACCTGCGCCTTGAGCGCCGCTTCTCCGGCAGAGAGAGACATCTCCTTGCCCACCACGCCCTTGAGATATTCCTCCAGATCCACGTCGTTGACGAGCGTCAGGCTGGGAGCCTCCGCCTCCCGCTCGTCGCGCCGCACGATCAGGTCGCCCGCATAGCGCACGCCGCCCAGTTCGAATTCGCCT
Source organism: Planctomycetota bacterium (assembly GCA_016209705.1). Classification (GTDB taxonomy): domain Bacteria; phylum Planctomycetota; class MHYJ01; order MHYJ01; family JACPRB01; genus JACQVR01. The sequence goes on along the minus strand of JACQVR010000078.1, from coordinate 6,727 downwards.
CCTCGGCCCGACGTCAGCCGCACCGAGGCCTCGGGATAGACGCGCCCGCCGATTCGCAAGCCCCCTTCCCACGCCAGGAGGATGGGACCTTGGCCGCCTTCCTCGAAGGCGAGAATGCCCGTCGGGCCGACGATGTCGAAGCGTTCGGGGAAAAGAACCGCCGCGCGGGGGACGCGCAGGAAGCGACTGAGTCCGACCTGAATGCGGGGAACGTCGGCGATCTCGGAGGCCCATCGGGAATCCAGGACGCGGTCCGGCTCCGAACAGGAGTGGAAGAAGAACGCCGTCCATCCGACGGCGCCCATGCTCGCGTACGCCCGCCAACCGCTCCGCCTCATGGTCCCTCTATTTATAAATTATAACTTATAAATTATCCAATGCTCTTTCACCGTTACAATAAATTCTCAAAATTATTCGTAACAAAATCATTCGCAACCGTTACGATATATTCTCAAAATTAATCGTAACAACCCGGCTCACACGAGATGTTACGAAAAGTTTTCAAAATTAATCGTAACAACGAGGCGCACGGACTGTTACAATAAGTTTTCAAAATATATTGTAACTACTCGACGAAGGTGCAGACGAGGTGCGTGGAGCCGGAACTGGAGATCTCATACTCGCCCAGGTAGGCGGGAATCAGGAACGTCTCCCCCTTCCGAAAGGGCATCCGCTCCGACCGGCGGGCCCCATAGCAGAAAGCGCCGCCGCCGCGAACGCAGGTCATGACCTGGAAGCGCGCCGGGTCGCTCTTCAACCGAATCCGCCGACGATCCAGGTCCAGCGCCTCCATGGTGAATTTCTCGCATTTGATCAGCAGCAGCCGCCGGTAGGAATGCCCCGGCAGCCGGAACGGCTTGTACTTGGAGACGCCCATCGAATAGAAGTCGGTCACGACCATCGCCTTCTCGACTTCCAGCGGCCGCTCCTTGCCGTTCTCCGTCCGTCCCCAGTCCGTCAAGCGGTACGTGAGGTCGGAATTCTGCTGCACTTCCAGGAAGACGGCCCCGCCGTAGGCGGTGTGAATCGTTCCCGGCGGAATGAAGATGACATCCCCTTCCTTGACTTCCATCGCGTTGAGACACTGCTCGACGGTCCCTTTCTGAAGATGCTGGCGAAACTCCGCGATCGTCGTGCCGGGCAGCACGCCACGGATGACCCGCGACTGCCGCGGAGCGTGAACGACATACCACGCCTCCATCTTCCCGACGCCCTCGGCTTCGTACCGTTGCGCGTATTCATCCGACGGATGCACCTGAAGCGACAGCCGATCATGCGCGCCGACGAACTTGATCAGCAGCGGGAATCGGGTCGAAAACCGCATCCAGTGCTCGTCTCCCAGCACTTCGCGCGGCCACGCCTTCAGGATCCGTTCCAGCGTCCAGCCCTTCAGGGGGCCGCGCTCCACCACCGACACATCCTTGTTTCGATGCGCCAATTCCCACGACTCCCCCGTGCGGTTTCCGGCTCCCTTCTTCCCCAGCACCCGTTTCAGTTCCGGCCCTCCCCATAATTTCGTTTTATAGATTTCCTTGAACCGATAGGGATAAAGAACAGGTCCCGTACCGACTCGGGCCTTCGCCATGCGCCGGATTCTATGGACGCTTCCCGGACAGTGTCAAGCGTGCCTCCCGGCCGAGTGGACGCGCCACGCCGCGGCCGCTTCTTTACAATAGCGACGGGTATGGACGCCCCCTTTCCAAACGGGCCCTGGCGAGGGTACTATCTGCATCCGCACCTCGATGAGGACCGCCACGAGATGCGGTTGGACCTGACGTTCCAGGACGGCCTCCTCCGCGGCGGCGGCGACGACGACGTGGGAACGTTTTTTCTCAAAGGCCGATATGACGCCGATTCCCTGGAGGTGTACTGGACAAAGACCTATCCAGGGCGGCATGATGTCTTCTACCGCGGGTTCGGAGAAAAGGGCTGGATCTGGGGAACATGGATGCTGTCCAACGGGATGACCGGCGGATTCAAGATCTGGCCCCGCCGTGCCGGAGCGGAAGAGGCCTCCACGGCCGAGGCCGCTGCGGAAATTCCCGACGCCGTGCCCGTTCATCCGGCGCCCTCGCTCGAATGATCACCGACGACCGTGGCCGCGTCCGGCGCGCCCTCGCGCGGGCCAAAGAGGCGCATCCTCCGTCCGAGCTTCGGGCCCGCGTCCGGTCGGCTCCCCCTCCGCGCCCGCCGCGGATCCGAGTGGAAGGCGAGCTCCGACTCATCCCTGCCCCGCCCTCCACGCTCCCGCCCGAACCGACGGTCCGACTCTGCCTTCATGAAGGCGCCGCTGCCCTCGCCGTTCGCGAGGATTCCCCCCTCCTCTCCTGGACGCCGCGCGAAACGGCCGTCGAGCTGCCCCTCTTGAGACAGGACCTCGTGATCGATGAATACCAGATCTGGGAAACGCGCGCTCTCCTGGCCGACGCCATGGTGTTCGATGCCGCCGTTTTGGAGCGGAACCAGCTTTTCGAGTACCTGCACCTGGCCTGTGAACTCGGCCTGACGCCCGTGATTCAGGCCGACACCGAGGCGCCGCTGGAAACGGCGTTGCGGGCGTGCGAGTCGCTCGATCGGGCCGCGACTCGCGCCGCCCTCCTCTTCGCGCTTCCGACCGGCGAGGTTCACCCGAGATCGCTGGAACCGTTCATTCGCCGAACGACGATCATCCCGCCCGCCCGGCCGATCGTGGTGGAGGCCCGGCCGCGATCGCGAGCCGACACCGAAGCGCTGCAAGGCGCGCGCGCCGATGCCGCGCTTTGGACCGAGCCGTGGGATCGTCCGGAGGAACTGGCCGCGCGATTGCGCGAGGTGAGCGTCCGGCCGCGGGAACATACGCCCGATGAGTTTCCTCCCTTTCCCCCCCATGAAAGCTGACAACAAGCGGATGCTGGTCGGACGCGAACGCAAGCCCGCGGATACGGTCGTGCGGGTGAACGGGATCGCCATCGGCGAGGGCACGTTCACCGTGATGGCCGGCCCCTGCGCGGTCGAATCGCTGGAGCAGACCCTGGAGACGGCGCGACGCGTGAAAAAAGCGGGCGCCCACCTGCTGCGAGGCGGCGCGTTCAAGCCGCGGACGTCCCCCTACAGCTTCCAAGGGCTCGGCTCCAAAGGACTGGAAATCCTGACGCGCGCCAAGAAAGAAACCGGACTGGCCATCGTCACGGAGGTCATGTCCGCGGAGGACGTGCCGATGGTGGCGCTCGTGGCGGACATCCTTCAGATCGGCGCCCGCAACATGCAAAACTTCAATCTTCTGGACGCCTGCGGCCGCCAATCGAAGCCGGTCCTGCTCAAGCGCGGCCTGATGTCCACGATCGAGGAGCTGCTCCTGTCGGCGGAATACATCCTGTCGCGCGGCAACCCCCACGTGATCCTGTGCGAGCGCGGGGTGCGCACCTTCGAGAAGTACACGCGGAACACGCTGGACCTTTCCATCGTCCCAGTCGTCAAGAAACTGTCGCATCTGCCGATCATCGTCGATCCCAGCCACGCGGCCGGCATCCGCGACTACGTCCCGGCTCTGTCGCGGGCCTCCGTGGCGGTCGGCGCCGACGGACTTCTCGTGGAGGTGCACCCGCGCCCCGAACGGGCGAAGTGCGACGGATCCCAGAGCCTGACCCCGGACGGGTTCGACCGCCTGATGAAGACGCTCCGCCCGATCGCGCGGGCGGTCGGCAAGAAGCTGCGGTAACTTCTCCTTGCAACCTCTCGAACGGGCGTGATAGGTTCCCGACACACACCGACCGCGTCTGCGGCGCGGCGGGCTTTGTCAGGAAGCGTAGACGCACCGGTGCTAGAGAGGGCGCGACCGGCGGGAGCCCACGGTTTCTCGCCGCGAAGATTCGGATCATGGGTGGCGCTGGCCGCCCTGACTTCGCTTTCCGTTCACGCCCGCCCGGCCTTCGCCTCCTCCGCGTCCCAAGATCGACCCGGCCAGGAGAACTGGGAAGGCAAACCCGTAAAAGACATCCTTCACTCCGGCTTCCACCTCCAGCGCTTCAGCGAGCTGCTCCAGCGCCTGGAGTTGCGGAAAGGCCGGCCGTACGACCGCGCCAAACGCGCCCGCGACCTCAGAACGCTGTTTGAAACCGGCTTCTTTCGAGACGTGCGCATCGAACCGATCGGCCACCCGGACGGAACGTTCTCGTTCCGGGTGGTCGTCGAGGAATATCAGACCATCCAGGATGTCCTCTTCAGCGGCCTGACCGTGATCCCCATGACCACGTTGAAGCCGCTCCTTCAGCTCACGGTGGGCAAGCAGTTGGACCCGTACCTGCTCAAGCGCGACCGCGAGGTGATCCGCGAAGAGCTGACCAACAAGGGCTACTATTTTTCGAGCGTCCGCGAGGAAATCGTCGACGTCGGAACCGGCGTGATCCTGCACTGGCAGGTCGCGGAGGGGCCGCTGGTGACCGTGCGCGCCATCGAGTTCTCCGGCAACGAGCACATCGACGGCGATACGCTCAAGGGCCGGATGAAAACCCAGGAGGCCGGATCCTTCCTGCTCATCCCGACGCCGGGCGGGGCGTTCGTCCAGCGCGACATCGAGGAGGACATCAAACACCTCAAGTCGTACTACTACATCAAAGGCTGGCTGGACATCACGACCGGCGAGCGCATCTTCATCCGGGATCTGGTCTTTTCGCTGGACCGGACGGAAGTCACGGTCAAGATCCACATCGACGAAGGCCGCCGGTTCCGCACGCGCCGCATCTCGTTCACGGGAAACACGGTCTTCTCGGAGGAGGAGCTCCGCGCGGCCTTGGATTCGAAGACCGACGACTATTTCACGCCCGAAAACGCGTACAAGGACGCGGCCAAGATTCGGGAGATGTACGGGGAGCGCGCCTACATCCTGGCTCAAGTGGAACCCGTCCCCATCTACGCTCTGGACCGCCCGGAGCTGGAGCTTCAATTTCGCATCACCGAGCGGGAGGAGATCCGCATCGGGCGCATCCTCGTCCAGGGGAATACCCGCACGCGGTTCGACGTCGTGCTGCGGGAGCTCAAAGATTTCGCGCCCGGCGAGAAATTCAACAACCGCTTGTTGACGCGCGGCATCAATCGCCTCCACGAGCGCCAGTACTTCAATCCCGAAGGGCCCAACCGCGGCATCTCGTGGCGCCACCAGGAAGGGGCGGAGCCGAACGTGCGCGACGTCATCATCGAGGTGACGGAAGGCCGAAGCGGCAACGTCCGGTTCGCCGGCGGCTATTCGTCCGCTTTCGGCATCCTGGGAATCATCGAATTCCAACAGAGGAACTTCGATCTCGTCGACTTCCCCAAGAGCCTGGACGACCTTCTCGCCGGCGACGCGTTCGTGGGCGGCGGCCAGGTGCTGAACATCCGGTACGCCCCGTCGGCCCGCCGCCAAAGCTTCGTGATCGGATTCCGCGAACCGTACGTGTTCGGATACGAGTTCGGCATGGGCCTGCGCGGATTTTCGATCCGCACCACGCGGGAATCGTGGGTGGAGGAGCAGCTCGGAGGATCCCTCTTTGTCGACAAGCGTCTCGATCCCTTCCGCCTGGAGCTGGCGCTCAGCGGGACCCGGCGGGAGATCGACGACGTGGACTTCGACGCGCCGACGATCGTCCGGGAGCTGGAAGGGACCAGCCGGATCGTCTCCTTGACGCCGGCCATCATCTACGATACGCGCGAGGGATGGCCCGTCATCTACGGAGGACACCTCGGCTCGCTCTCCTACGAGTACGCGGGCGATCCGCTTCCGGGCGATTTCGACTTCGGCAAGACAACGATCCGATGGGACACCTTCCTGTCCGTCTTCTCCGACGTTTCCAACCCCCGATTGAATCACATCCTGAACCTGGGCTTCACCGCCGGCCACGTCAAGGCGCGCGGCGATTCGACCGTGCCCTTCTTCGAGCGATTCTTCGCGGGCGGCCGGAACAGCATCCGCGGATTCGAATTCCGCGGCATGGGGCCGCATGAAGCCGGCGACCCGGTGGGCGGCGGCGCCTACGCGTTCTTCAGCGCGGAATATTCATTCCCCCTCTTGACGGAGTTCCTTCGAGGCGTAGCCTTTTACGACGTGGCCAATTTGAGCTCGGACGTGGAGGGCCTGAAGCATGACAAGTGGCGCAATACCGTGGGGTTCGGACTCTGGTTCCTGATCCCTCAAGTCCATCTCCCGGTGCGGCTGGACTTCGGGTTCCCCTTGACCAAGCGCGGGGAGGACGAGCGCCAGACGGTGACGTTCGACATCGCGCCGTTGTTTAACTAGAAAGGAGAGCACCGAGGAGTCGGAGTACGCGGAGAGAAAAAGACAAACCACGGAGGCACGCAGACACGGAGAAGAAGGGGGGGACATGAAGATCGGTCAATTTCGAAAGGTGGGTTTTAGAGGAGACACGACATGACACCACGACGGGGATACGGGTTCGGCGTGGCGGCCCTCGGGGCGGTTCTGGCGGCGGCCCTGGCCGGCGGAGTTCGGGCGCAGGCCGGCGGGCCCCCGGCGGCCGGAGGCGACCTGAAGATCGGCATCGTGAATCTCAAGGAATGCCTCGATCCGACCAAGCACGAGTACTACCAGGAAGTGGAGAGCGAACAGAAGAAACTCGCCAAGCAGCTCGAGGACGAACTGAGGGCGAAGGAGAAAGTCGTCCGGGACTACAAGGACCGGATGGAGGCCATCTCCGATCGAACCTCCTCCTTGTACTTCGAACTCTATCACAAATTGAAGATGGCCGAGCAGGAC